>DASSFL010000039.1:0-13802 GCA_035694525.1 Candidatus Udaeobacter sp.
CCCGCCGCCGGATGTTTCGTTTCTCTTTTTCAATAGTCGAAGAAATTCCCCGGTCGCGAGGCCTGGGCGCCAGCGCAACCATTCGCCTTGGCATTTTGGATGGGCTTAACCGGCTCAGCGGCGTTCCGCTCGATCGATTAAAGCTGTTTAAACTTTGCGCCCAGTTGGAAGGTCATCCCGATAACGCTGCGCCAGCAACCGTAGGCGGTTTTACGGTGGTGTTAGGATCGGCGCTGCGCGCCGACCGGCTGACGTGCGGTGCTCCTACTATTCAGCGCTTTGAAGTTTCGCCGCAGTTATATTTCGTTTTACTGGTCCCGGCGCTTGAAATTCGAACTTCGATAGCGCGGAGGCTCCTGCCATCCAAAATTTCGCATGCCGCAGCGGTTGAGAATTGTGGAAACGCGTGTGCGATCACTGCGGCCTTTGCTTCAAAAAATTACAAAAATCTGCGGAACGCATTCGTCGATTTCATTCATCAACCGTTTCGCGCAAAACTGATGCCGTTTCTTCCCGGGGTCATCGCTGCAGCCGAAAAAGCGGGTGCGCTCGGCGCTTTCCTCAGCGGCAGTGGCTCGACAATCTGCGCCATTACGTTGCAACATCCAGATCGGGTCGCTGCGGCTATGAAGCGCGCTACGCGGGTGAGACCTGCCCGGACGATCGTCACCCGCGCCGATAATCGCGGCGGGCAAATTTTAACTCTGAAATCTAAAATTTAGGATCACCCAATGGGCCGGCGGCTTGAAAACCTAGAGCAGTTTGGAATCGACGTTGTGCTCGAACGCCGTCATGGTGTTCGCGCCTCGATTTTACGCGGAATCCTCTACGCGCTCTCCTTCGCTTACGACCGGATCGTGCAGCTACGACTCTATTTTTACCGGAAAAGAATTTTCCGCGAGCGGGCGCTTGGCGTTCTGGTGATCAGTGTGGGCAACCTGACGGTCGGAGGCACGGGCAAGACGCCGATCGTCGAAAAAATTGCTCGCGCGCTGCAAACAGGCGGGCGTCGAGTGGCGATTCTGAGTCGCGGTTACAAAAGCGTGCCGCGCAAACGAAGCTTGTTAAGTAGGTTGTACAATAGAAACCCCGATCCTCCACGCATTGTTTCCGACGGTGCATCGCTTTTGCTGGATTCACGTACGGCCGGTGATGAGCCTTACATGCTCGCGCATAACTTGAAGAACGTGATTGTCCTCGTAGACAAAGACCGCGTCAAAAGTGGTCTGCTCGCGATCGACAAATGGAAGGTTGATACGCTCGTGCTGGACGACGGTTTGCAGTATCTCCATCTCAAACATCGCCTGGATATCGTCCTTGTGGATCGGCAAGCCCCGTTCGGTAATGAATTCCTTCTTCCTCGAGGGACGCTGCGCGAGGCGCCGCGAAATCTGAGGCGTGCCAGCTACATCTTTATCACCAAAAACACCGGCGAACCGAATGATGCCCTGGTGAAGCGCATTCGCCGCTACAATCGCACCGCCGAGATTATCGAATGCGCGCATAAGCCGCTGTACCTGCAGAATGTCTTCACCGGCGAAAAAGTGCCGCTGGAACGCTTGTGTGATGCTTACGTCGGCTCAATCAGTGCCATTGCTGCGCCGGGAAGTTTTGAAGCCGCATTGGCAAAGCTCGGCGCGCATGTCGATCTGGCCACCCGTTACATTGATCATCATTACTATTCCGAAGCGGAGCTAATCAGTTTCATCAAACGTTGTATTCGGCGCGACTTGGAGATGATTGTGACAACAGAAAAGGATTCGGTTCGCATGCCGCGTTTGCCCGAGGTCGAAATGAAGGTGCCCATTTGTTTTTTGCGGGTGGAGATTGAGATCCTCAGCGGCCACGAAAGCTGGGAGCATTGCGTGGCGCGCATTTGCAAACCGCAGCCTGTGCTTCCGCCCGAGAGATTCTTCGCCTGAGCGTTTGTCATTCCGAGCGAAGTCGAGGAATCTCTCGATGTAATGCCCCAAAAAGCCGAGCTAGTTGTCGAAGATCGTAAGATTCAGGTATCGAATCTCGACAAGGTGCTATATCCGAAAGCGGGCTTCGCAAAAGGGCAGGTGATCGACTACTACATCCGCGTCGCGCCAGTCCTTTTGCCACATCTTAGAGATCGTCCGCTCACGATGAAGCGGTATCCTGACGGCGTTGATGGGCAATTTTTCTACGAAAAGAATTGCCCATCGCATCGGCCTAAGTGGGTTCAGACGGCGAAAGTCTGGAGCGAGGGAAACCAGCGGATCATGCATTATTGCCTCGCCAATGATTTGCCGACGCTTGTATGGGCCGCCAACCTCGCCGACCTCGAGCTGCACACGTCGCTGTCTCGCAAAGACGATATAGCGCGTCCGACGATGATGGTTTTTGACCTCGACCCTGGCGCTCCGGCCGACATCGTCCAATGCTGCCAGGTGGGGCTATGGCTCCGCGATTTGTTAGGCAAAATGAAACTGAAATCGTTTGCCAAAACGAGCGGATCAAAGGGATTGCAGGTCTACGTGCCGCTGAATACGTCGGTGACCTACGATCAATCCAAGGATTTGTCGCGCTCCCTCGCCCAGTATCTGGAGCGTGAACATGGCGATCAAGTCACCTCCAACATGTCCAAGGCAGTCCGAAAAGGCAAAGTGTTCGTGGATTGGAGCCAGAACGACGAACACAAAACAACGATCTGCGTTTATTCACTACGCGCCAGGGAAGAACCAACCATTTCAACTCCTGTCAAATGGACTGAAGTTGAAAACTGCCTAAAAAAGAAAAAGGCCGAACTACTGAAGTTCCGCTCCGATCAAGTCCTCGCCCGCGTTAAGAAGCTCGGCGACCTCTTCGAGCCGGTCGAAGAATTAAAGCAAAAGCTGCCAAAGAAATGGACAGCTTAGGACTCACACGAAGAACAATTATCGAGTATGAACAATCACATATGGTTCGATGCGATTGGATGGACGGGAGCTGCCCTGCTCTTGGTGGCTTTCGCAATGGTTTCCTCTAAGAAATTGGAGGTGGACTCAACTGCTTACCAACTCCTCAACATCATCGGCAGCGTTTTCTTGGTCGCGAATACGATTTTTTATCGGGCCTATCCTTCGTCTTTTGTGAACGTGATTTGGGCTGGGATAGCTATTTTTTCAATCGCGACTAGAAGGCGACTTTCGTCAGGATAAATTGGAAATTCTTCCACATGCACAAAGCGAATCTGAAAGACATTCCAGAGAGGGAGCGAAAATCGCCGAAGGGAAAGTTTGGGCGATTCATGAAACATATTTCCATCGCGCTTGGGCGCGAGCCGGAGTCGCTCGATCTGTCCAAACGCCATCCGTTTGATCTGACCCTAGTGCGAATTCCCAAAGGCAAAGTCCTTTGTCCCTATCACGCGCATGCGGCTGAATCGGAGCTCTACCTGGTCCTGTCTGGCCGTGGCAGCGTGCGCGACAAGGACGGGACCACCCAGGTTGGACCTGGCGATGCATTCTTATTTCAGCCAGGGGAGGCACACCAGCTTTGGAATAGCGGTGACGAGGACTTTGTTTATTACGTAATCGCTGATAATCCGCGCAGCGGCGGCACGACGGGTGATTCCTGTTATTATCCCGACAGCGGAAAGTGGGCGGTCACAACAGATGGCCGGGAAGAAGTCGTCGTGAAAGGGACCGAAACCGATTATTTCGACGGCGAAGAGTAGTGATCGTCATGTCCAGGCAAGTCAAGATACCTCTCCCCATTGCGAAGAGGAGACCAGAGATTCCTCCACTTCGGTCGGAATGACAAAGGACTGAAATGCGCAAAGTAAATCTAAACGAAATCAAGGAAGAAGCATGGCAGTCGCCCGGCGGAAAATACGCTGCGTCGTTCAAAGAAATTTCGGAAGCACTCGGACGCGAACCGACCTCACTTGATTTGTCCAAGCGTCATCCGTTTGATCTGGAATGCACTCGAGTGCCTCCCGGGAAACCAGCTTTTCCGTATCACTCGCATTCGGCGCAATGGGAGTTCTATTTAGTCGTCTCTGGAAAAGGAAGCGTTCGTCACAAGGATGGTGCAACTCAAGTCGTGCCTGGAGACGCATTCATTTTCGGACCAGACGAACCCCATCAGCTTAGCAATCCCGGCCAGGAAGACTTCATTTATTACGTGATCGCAGACAACCCGATCGGCGAATCATGCTACTATCCCGACAGCGGGAAGTGGAAAGTAAACAAGTCGTCTGCGACGGATCGAGTCGTACTCAAGGGCGAAGAAACCAACTATTTCGACGGCGAAGAATGATGTCGTGACGCAGACAATCATGTCTGCGTCTTTAGGGTTCGAATGCCCGCCGCGGGACGAGTCCGTCCGACCGGCGGACAGGATTGGCTGCTTCCACCGCGTGCGGTGTCTGGTCTCCGCGTTTAAGGTCATATCATGGAATCCAATAAATCACCGCAAGGTTTTCCGTACAAGACTTACCTCAACATCTTGCATGCACCGCTCGAACTGATCGATGTGCAGAAGTTAGCCGATGCTTGCACCGACAAATGGTACAACCAGACACTATGCAAAGTGAATGACTCGGTAGTGAGACTGGCAGTGATTCAAGGCGAATATCATTGGCACGAACACAAAGACATCGATGAATTCTTTTTCGTTCTCGATGGACATTTTCTTATCGACCTCGAAGACCGGGTTGTCGATCTGGCGCCCAGGCAAGGCTTCGTCGTTCCGAAAGGTGTGCGGCATCGCACGCGCGCGCCAGACCGCGCCGTGATCCTAATGGTCGAACGGGCCGACATCGTTCCTACCGGCGACTGAATACGCCGACGGCAGTGAAAATCGTTTCAGGTGGGCAAACGGGCGTTGATCGCGCAGCACTTGATGTTGCGTTAAAACACGGGATCGAGTCGGGAGGTTGGTGTCCAACTGGACGTCTCGATGAATTTGGCAGGATCCCCGATTGTTATCCGATTAAGGAGTTGGAAAGCGGCGGTTTGACCGAGAGAACGCTGCAGAACGTCAAAGACTCCGATGGAACGGTTATTGTTTACCCTGGCAAACTGCGCGGAGGCACCGAGCAAACGCTTCGTTTTTGTATTGAACAAAAACGCCCTCACCAACTGATCGACGGGTCAAAAACCCCCACCGAACAAGCTGCGAGGTTGATCGCCAATTTTGTTCGCGAGAACAAGGTTCATACCCTTAACGTGGCTGGTTCTCGTCAGAGTGAATGGCCGGAGGGATACAAATACGCGTATCGTGTGCTGAATAATTTTCTCGAGACCTTGTAGCCAACGCCTTGTGGGCGGTTAAGAAACAGGACGGTCCGCGAGCCGTGACTACAGATTATTCGTAGCGCAAGGCTTTCACCGGATCGAGCCGTGCGGCGAAGTATGCGGGAATTAGCGCGGCAATTGAGCAGATAAAAAATGCACTGACACAAATGATGGCGACATCTCTTGGAATGACTTCCGCCGGGATTGCCGAAAATTGATAAACTTCGCGCGGGAAGATTTCGATGTGCAATGTCCTTGCAAGCCACTGGCTGAACTCGTTGCGGTAACGGATTAACGTCATTCCGAGTCCTAATCCTGTCAGGGTCCCAAAGAGGCCAACGATCGTTCCCTGTCCAAGGAAAACCCAGATAACTTGCGCAATGTTCGCCCCGAGGGCTTTCATGATACCAATCTCGCGCCGTTTTTGAACTGTCACCGTGATGAGCGTGCTCATGATTCCAAAGGCTGCAACGACCACGATAAAGAACAGCAGGAAAAACATTACGCTGCGTTCAAGTCGCACAGCTTCGAAAAATTGATGGTTCATGTCGATCCAGGTCTGCGCGTATTGCGGTGGTTCAAGAAATTGTTCGATTGCTTGTTTCACGCGCTCGGCGCCGTACGGATTGTCCGTTCTGACAGTAATCCCGTGCAGCGCGTCTCCCAGTCCATATAACTCCTGTCCGACGTAAACCGGCACGAGCAAATACTCGGAATCGTGCAAGTAATGACCGGTTTCAAAAATGCCGGTAACCGTCAGTTCCTTCGGCAGGATGACATCGCGCAATTGGTCGATCGCTTTCTTTTCTTCTTCACCCTTGGCGTTCTCCAATTTTTTGATGCCATCGAGAACCTGTCCAAGATTGCCCGGCGAATAGACCGTGATTTTATCGCCGACGCTTGCCTGTAGTTTGCGGGCGAGCTCAATCCCGAGCACGGTCGAATCACCTTCCAGGTCGAGCTTGCCGTATTTGATGAATTTTTTCAGCGGAATGACCTTCTCTTCCTCGGCGGGATCAATGCCGCGAATCAATGGCGCGACTCGCCGGTTTTGAAATTCGACGATCACCGGTCCTTGGATGTAGGGAGCCGTGGCAACCACGTCCGGCGTGTTGTCGATCTTTGTTTTTAGCGTTCGCCAGTCGCGCAAGACGTCTTCCGTGCTCACGAGAATGTGCGCGTCAAAATCGATCACCTTCTGACGCAGTTCGCGATCGAACCCTGTCATGACCGAAATGACAAGAATCAACACCGTCACGCCGAGCATCACGCCAAGAACAGAAATCAGCGTGATGATTGATAGAAACGTTCGCTTCGGTTTCAAGTACCGCAGCGCTAGGAAAAGACTAAACGGAAGGTTCAAATCAGGGCTAGCGTGGTGGCAAACTGAGTCGAATTCAACCTCACGCGCTAGCCGGCAAGTGCGTGCGCCTGCAGTTCTTCCAGCGTGACGAACTCGAGCGCGGAGGCGTGCGTCGCTTCAAGATCAACAGGAGCCGCGCGGTTGTGATCCAGCGCGCTTTTCCAGCGAGTCACGCACACGCACCACTTGTCGCCCGGCTTCAGTCCGGGAAAACCCCATTCCGGGTGCGGCGTGACAAGGTCGTTTCCATCAAGCACAGAGAAATCGAGAAATTCCTCCGTCACTTTCACGCACACCGTATGAAGTCCGATATCCTCGGGTCCGGTGCGGCAAAAACCGTCCCGATAAAATCCGGTCAATGGATCGCGACAACAACATTTCAGCTCGGTTCCAAGAACATTCGTCGGCATAAAAGCAAATGATTGGTACTATTGAACGAAACTTAACTGTCGACGAGCGCAAATACCTAGCCCCTCAGATATGAAAAGCGACACGAGGACGCATCGCACTCTAAAGCACTTCGTTCGAAAATCACACGGGAAACCGTAGTGGCGCGGGCGTGCAAACCGCATGGGTTTCGTCTTTGCACGCGACACGCCTGTCGCTATAAAAAAGAGTGTTAGTGCCTTGTGTCTCGCCGAATCGTTATTGCTTACTGGCTCATTCCAAGTGAGCCGGCACGCAGTTATTACCAAAGTCTCATTTGCGATCTCGCGCAGCGATATAACGCGCCTCAATTTCAACCGCATGTGACGGTCCACGTCGGAGTGGATTGTACGGATACAGTTGACGAAGTGCTTTCAAAAGCCGCACGAGGCTGCGAACGAATCGTGCTACAGACGCTCGCGGTCAATGGGTCCTCTGAGTTTACGAAGACACTTTTTGTGCACTTCGCTATGACAACAGAATTGCATCAGCTTAATCACAGCATTCGTACGGCGGCGCGAGATTCGTTTGATTACCAGCTCAGTCCTCACTTGAGCCTGCTCTATAGGCGGATATCGATGCAGGATCGACACCTGCTGACGCATTCGATTGAAGTCCCATTTCCTGAAGTAGCGTTTGGCTCGTTGAAAGCTGTCCGATGTGTTTCACCCACACAAAGCCGCGCCGATGTAGAGGCATGGCGCGTGGTGGCTGAAAAACCTCTCGGATCGATTGGCGCCTGACACCGACGCCTACAATTCGACAAAATCACGGTCTCCATGAGACGCGTGACGCGCGTGTTGCAAGCGACGTCCGCGTCGCGCTTCGCACAGCGAAGCCGCTACAGTAACAGTTGCGGTGTTGATGCCGGCTTTGGACTTGATTGAGCGGGAACGGGTGAAGACGCTGGCGACGGAGTCGCAGATGCGCTGGAGATTTTCGTTTTTGCTTCCTCAAGTACGTTTTTTTCCTCCGGGTAAATTCCGTGGTCCGCCGCGTCGACGTAATCCTTTGCTGCGTCGATTTGGCTTGAATGGGCCAGCATCAATGCCGTGTAAACCGCTGCGTGCGGATCGCGTAGTTGGTCGGCTGACAATCCTTGAATGATGGCAAGAGCCTCCGGGCTTCGACCCAGGCGATAAAGAGAGAAAGCGTAAGTTACGGCGCAATTGACCTCGTTTGGCACGCGATCATACGCCTCCTTGGCGAGAGCATGTGAGCGTTCGATATTTCGCTCGAGATTGAGGCCGAGTCGGGCGAGATCTGCTGTAATCGGGGCCTCGTTGGGAGAGCTTTCGTGCAGACGCTGGAGGACATCATAGAGTTTCCCAGTGTCATTGTCTCTGCGATAAAGCCGGCGAAGAGCATCGAGCGCTTCGCGGCGCAAAGGCGGGTTTTCTGCGACGCGGTGCCATAGTCGTTCGGATTCCTTCTCAAGGCCCCATTTCGACGCGAGACGCGCAAGGACAAGTTCGTGCTCGGGTCGGTCGTTCGTCGATTGTTCTGCAGCGCGCCACCGCTTGTCGAATTCGCCCGGAGCGTCCTCTCGCGATTGGCGTATGGCAATTGCCTGATATGCAACACGCAGGTAGTCGGATTCGCCCCACATTCCCTTGCGGGTCCATCGTTTCAATCGCGTCCAATTCTTCGCTTTAGCGTACGTGTCTGCCACGGCAACAGCGGCTGGCGGCGCATTCAGTTTCTCTGCCGGAAGCTTTTCTATCCACTTAACAACCTCTTCGGTAAGTTCATTTCGATTCATCCATTCTATGAGTGATGCGAGGTCGGATCGACTCTTTGCTGCAAAAGGTTTTACTCGTTCCAGCAATAGGCGGAATTTTTTCTCATCGAGCTTTCTATAAAAGTTCAGACAAAGAAGGTAATCACCGAAGGTGACCTCCTGCGACATCTGGAGCTGTTGAGCGAAGTTATCCGCCGCTGAGAGATCATTGCGTCCCACAGCATCATTAAGCAACGCGCGCACCGCGCTCGTCCGATACGGGGCGAGCTTGCTGAGCCGCTCGAGATTTTCGCGCGCGTTTGCCTTCTTTTGTGCGTCGCTGGAATGGATTTGCAGCGCCGCGAGATTGAACTGGTAGAGATCGTTCTTAGGTTCTTTCTTTACAGCGGCGGCAAATTGTTCCTCTTGTTCGGCAAAATTTCCTTCCGCAGACGCCAGCCAGCCCGCGACAACGTGAAAGGCGGCCCTGTCACGATCATTGGCAGGAATTTGATCGAGCGCTTTTCGTGCAAGATCGAGCTTTCCAAAGCGGAGCGCCGCGGAAACAAGATTAAGCTGACTGTCCGGATCTTTTGGACGCAGGCGCGCGATTTGTTCGCGCCACGAAATCGCCTCTTCGAGATTTTGTTTCTCTGCTGCTTCTGCTAGTACGTAGAGGGCCGGCAGAGAATCGGGATGTTGTGCCACGAGCTCTCGCACGGTCTGCGTTGCTTCAGTAAATCTTCCCTGCTGCAGCATGGAACCGGCTTGTTGTAACAAACGGGTTTGATGCCAGTTCGCATATAGTTTTAAACCATATCTGAAAAAAAGCGCGCAGAGCAGAATGGCGATTGCCATCCCAGCGGCTACAAGAGCGAGACGGGCTGGCCAAATCTGTCGTTGAATGAAAGACTCCAGACTAGAGAGCGATTGGCGAACTCTTCTATATCCAGCCTCTTCGGTTCGTTCCGCGATTTTCATGTTGTCTCTTGAGGCGCAGCGATCCGCTTCTTCTTTCCCATCGCGCCGTGCCGACCACCGAGGGCTAAGAACGAGTCACTACCTCTGCCTCTTCAACTACAGGAATTGATTTAACCGAGTCCTCGATCTTTTCCCTCAAACGACGGCCCCAAACATATCGTCCCAGCAACACCTTAACGGTGGCCGTAAGCGGTACGGCAAGAAGGGGACCGATTACTCCGCCAATGATCAAACCCCAGACAAAGATCGATACGATTACCGTCATCGGATGCAATCCAACGTAATTCCCAACGATTCGTGGGGCGTAAAATATGCCTTCCAGATTTTGGATTGCGATGAAAATGCCGGTCACAATGAGCGGATGCGTCCAATCGCCCCATTGGAAAGCGGCAATCAGAACGGCTGGCACCCAGCAGATGATGATCCCGATGTAGGGAATCATGGTAAGGACGACCACCATGGCTCCAATTACTGGCGCAAAATTGAGGCCAAATACTGTCAGCGTCGTGCCGATGAGTATGCCGTCGACCAGACACACCAGCAGTTGGCCGCGGAAATAGGCGGTCACGTACGAATTGATCTGCGATAATACTTCCGCCACTTCGTCTCGAAGAGGAGATGCCCGCAGAGGCAGATATTCCTTCCAGTGCTGCTCGATCCGCGGCTTCTCATTCAGTAGAAAGAATAGATAGATCGGCACTAAGATTAGACTGAGCAAAAAACCTGTGACGCCAAGAAAACCGCCAATACTTGTCTTAAGGATATCCCAGAACTTTTCCATCAGTGTTGGAAACGCCTGCTGTAAATTAGGCATTTGCTTTTCCACGTACGCCTGAATGCGCTGGCGTTCGGCGGTGGTCAGTTTTGGCTGGCTCGGTGCGATTGTTTCGGCTGCTGGCGGCGTTCCAGACGCTTTTGGGATGGAGGAGGCAGTCGGTTGGGCATGAGGAGAAGCGGATGGCGCCGGTCCGATTAGCCAGTTTGCAATACTTGTGGATGCAGATTTTCCGCGCCCGCCGCCAAGAAAGCCGAACGTTTGATCGAATCGATAGATTAGATCTACAACGTAGTCGCGGGCTCGTTCGGTATAAGCAGGGACTTGCCGAGCGAAATTCACACTTTGTATCGAGATGGTCGGAATAAGCCACGCGGCCAATCCACCGAGGGCGAAAAAAGCGATGGCAAAAAGCAGAGCCACCGCTTTGGTGCGACTGAGCGTTCCCCGAGACATTTTCGTCACCAGCGGGTCCAGCAGATAAGTCAGAATCACTGCCATGGCCACCGGGATCAGGATCGGTTGGAGAAAACTAACGATATTGGCGCTGGCCCAAATCACCGTGCCGATGATCAGGATGAGAAGAACCACACAGAAAGCCGTGAGCGCCGCCCACATCATCTTGCGCTGCCACGGTGTGGGATAATCGCTCATGTTCATTGCGAGAACGCCGCGGGTCACTGGGTTGGATTCGTCTTTGTTGGTGGTCCGTTCCCGATTAGTGCCTTGGTTCTTTCGATCTTGTTTGCCAGGTTCTTGTTTTTTGGATCGAGCGCCAGCGCTTTTTGCCATGATTCCAGCGCTTCAGAATTTCGATTCAATTTAAAATACGCGTCACCAATATGTTCGAAGATGACCGGATCATCGTGGTCCACAGTCTTTGCCGCACTGAGCAGATTGTTCAATGCTTGGTCAAATTTACCCTTCCGGAACTCGACCCAGCCGAGGCTATCGAGATAGGATGCATTATTCGGGTCCATCTCGAGTGCGCGTTGAATCATCGTTTCGGCCTCATCCAGGTTCATGTTGTGATCGGCCCACATATAGCCGAGATAATTGCAGGCTTCCGCCGAGTTCGCCGGATCGAGCGCGATTGATTTGCGAAGGAGATCGGCCGCTTTTTCGTACAGACCTGCCTGTTCTGCCGTCGCGCCATAGTTGAAATAGAACCTCGCGTTTGCGATGTCATTGTCCTGGTCGAGTTGCGCTTCGTGCAATGCCTCCTCAAACGTGGCCACCGCCTGCTGGGTCTGTTTCGCTTCGCTTTGGGCAATAGCCAGATAGTAAACGATCTCCGGCGCGCCCAGAAAGCGGCGCCGGGCTTCTGTCAGTAAACTGACGGCTCGATCTGCGTTCTTCAAAGGTCCAAGGAACAGTTCTGCCAGGTGCAAATACGTCCCCACATGATTTGGATTAATCAGAAGGCTTTGCTCATAATTTGCGGCTACTTTTGCAAAGGCCGCTTTTGCTTCGTCGACTTTCTTTGCGCGTTGGAGGGATCGCGCTTCATCATCCAGCACCTGAGCCAGCAAGTCGTAGGGTTGATACTTTTCGGGATGCTCCTTGATGATTTGCTCGAGCATCTCAATTGCTTTACCCCGCTGATTCGTGAGGATAAAACCGGTTGCTAGTTTCTCTCGCGCGTTTGCATCGTCCGGTTGCAGCTCTAGAACGTGCAGATAAAGCGGAATTGCTTCTTTCAATTGTTCGGACGCCGCATAGTAGTCGGCGACATCCTTTAGGATCACAGGGTCGTCGCCGGCGTGTTCGGCCGCTTTCCTGAAAATTTCGTTGGTCCTTTTCAGTTCGTCGGGTTTCGGCTGTGAATCGGACTTGAAAAGAACCGCCACGTAAAGTTTGCCGAGTCGCAGCCAAAAGCTGGCGTCGTTACTGGGAACCTTTGTGGCGCGATCCAGAACCTCTAGCGCCTTCTTCTCTTGTCCCGCTGCAACTTCGATTTCTACCAGACGCTGGTAACCTTCGATGTCTCCTGAATTCAGAGTGATGGCGCGGTTGGCGTAATCGATGGCCTGATCGGTTTTCTTCAAATATTTCGCATAAATGTATGCCAGTTGCTGATACGGGTCGGCATCCTTTGGATTCGCCTTGATTGCATCCTTCAATACGTCAATCGCTTGTGGAAAATCCTCCTGCTCTATCAGCAACGCCGCCACGCGCGAGGCGAGTTGCGATTGGCCGGGATCGACATTCAACACTTTGCGATACGCCTCCAGCGCGCGATCCGTCTCGCCATTCTCCTCGAGAGACATTCCTTCGACAAAATGCGTCAGCGCATCCGCCTTGTGTGCGCCTTCCAAACGTAGTGCCAGGTCGGCAGCCGGCTTGGAATTGGATGAATCATCCTGGCCACCAGTCTTTTTAGTTGCGGACGAAGCCCGAGTTTTTGGCAATGAACTTTTCTGTTTTTGGCTGGCCGCGGCGCTTGTCGCGATGAGGAACAGCAGCGTCAAAAAAAGGAACCAGCACGGTGAAATTCCCCAACTCTTCTTCTGATGCCTCACGCTTTCAATGTTAGTCTCCGGCGAAACCTCCGCAAACCAGCCCCGAAAGCTTTCAGGACTATGGGCCTGGGAGGCAATTCTTGTTTGAGTTGGGAATTGGGCGTTCTCTGGAAACGCCTTCACCACGCGCTACGCCTTGTACCTGAGGCGCTTCTTGTGCCGATTCGCTTTCATGCGCTTGCGGCGCTTGTGCTTGGCAATTTTCGCTTTGCGTCTTTTCTTAAGAGAGCCCATTCAGATTTTCAGATTCGCGAGTGCTGATTCAACCATCTAATTCGATGCCCTGCAACTTACTTCTTTGCGATGGGATCAAACGCTCGTTCTCACGGCGAAGCGCTGTTTTACATGCTCCAGCGCTTGCTGCGTGCACCAGCGCTGATATCGCAAACTGAAAACTCCCCTTCCTAGCCGTGAAAGCCAATGTGCGGGCTCCGAGTGCGTGTGGACGACAAGACTTCTCCAGCACGCTCATAAGCAAAACCGAGCTTACTCGGCTCGCCGATGAGCGCCAAGATGCGCACAGCAAACTCTGCACAAATACCGAAGCCAATAGGAGGCAGAACAGCGCGCTGCACAATTATGTCTCCAATCCGCATCATTCTTCTCTCGCGAATCCACTGTGCTTCTGCGCGCATGAGGAAGCGCGGGAAGATGTATACGCGAATAGAAAATCGGTGCGAAAAGAGCTAAGAGATCCAAAATGACCTGGCGAAATTTCACTAGTCTTTTCCAGAAGTGTTGCTGCTGGCGAAAAGTTAAGGGAAAGATT
>DASSFL010000040.1:0-2551 GCA_035694525.1 Candidatus Udaeobacter sp.
GGCTGCGTTCGCCGCCGCCAAAAGCGCGACTGAGACGATCAAGCCGAAACGAGTGGCGGTGCGATGGCATAATCTCTTCTCCATGCAATTATCCGAGCGATTATCTCCCACTGGGTTATCCATATCTCTGATGCTACAAGCGCCGTTTCACATGGTGTCTGGCTTTGGGTCTAACGAGAAAGAGATAAGCCACGGCTAGCGTTGAACAACATTACGGCAGGAGTGCGGGAGCACGAAGACGCGAATTGCACTAGGGAAGCCGGGCCCTGGATGAAATCCAGGGTGTTGTGGCAAACACGGCGAAGTTGCTTCGCGAAAGGGGCCGTTGGCTTCATTCGATTGGTTAGATGCAGCGCTCGAACTACGGGCGCGGCGGGGGACTCTTCGGGGTCGGGGCTACTCCTGGCGTAGGTGCGTTACTCTTCCCGGAAAGGCCCTTCTGCAACTCATCTGTGATCTTTTGTCTGACCATGTTCTGAATGGCATCGGAAATCGAAGGTGACGCAGTAGCGGTCGGTTGAGGTGCTAATGTCGCTCTGTTCCTATCAACCGAGTGCATGATCGCCGGCGCGAAAATCACTGACACGATGGCAAGTGTGAGGAGCAACCCCGCGATGATAAAGATCGCGAGCGCAACCGGAGAAAGTCCTTTGCGTGTTATGGCGCGAGGCTCGGTGCGTCGCAATCCTGCGACACAAGCCGGCGGCGCGGGATTGCCAATCGTCTCGGCATAAAGGTTGACCAACGAAACAACAACTCCGTGTTTCACTTCGACATCGCCTAGTTCATGCAGGTAACGCTGCCAGCGACGATGCTGCGCCAGATCATCAGCGAAGCGTTTGCTCACCAGAATGTGACCTGCGTCGCCGCAATCCATCACCCGACGCGCGATATTGATTCCTACTCCGGAAACGTTTTCGCGCGTACTAGCATCCCTGATGTGCTGGACCGGCCCGCTGTGGATTCCCATCCTTACGGGCAGGCTCGGTTGCGCGCGCAGAGCCTGGCTGACTTCTAAAGCGCACTCGGCAGGCCTCTCCACTGAACCAGTGAAGACCAGGGCCATACCGTCGCCGGTTGGCAAAATGATCAGATGCCCCGCTGCTTCTGCTTCACGCACTGCTTCAGTATTGCGGACAATCTGATTCAGCTCCTGAAGTGCTTCTGATTGTTCGTCGGTCAGCAGGTTGGAATACCCGACGATATCAAGGAACAAGACATGCGCGATCTCCAGGCTCGGCTTGGTTTTTTCGTCATCGTCCATCTGCCCGGAAACGTTAAGCGTACTCCGTCGACTGCTCTAGGCGATTTTTTTTCGCATGTCATTTCGCCGATGGCAGATTTCGCGAACACCCACTCACGATCCAACGACTTCAAGTTCAGCGACCGCGGCCCATGCGCGGGCCAAGGTGGTGAGAGGCATCGACCGTGATGCCCGGAGCGGTTTGCTGCAGCGTATAGTAGGCTGCGTTTGGGGAGAGATTCATGTCGCCTCGTTCAAAGGACGGATGACTCGGCACGGATTCCCTGCCGCGAACGCATCGGCTGGAATCGATCGGGTGACGACACTACCTGCGCCGATAACCGACCTGTCGCCGATGCTCACACCGGGACAAATGATAGCGCCGCCGCCGATCCAAACGTCGGACCCGATGGAAACAGGCTTGGCGAACTCTTGCAACGTGCGCCGCTGAGCTGCGCTAACGGGATGGGTGGCGGTATAGATGTGCACCGAAGGGCCGAAAAGAACGTTGCTGCCGATCTCCACACGCATCACGTCGAGCACCACACAGTTAAAGTTGAAAAAGACCTTCGTGCCTAGAGCGATGTTATAACCGTAATCGCAGAAGAAAGGCGGCTCTATCCATACGTCACTGGGATAGCCCAAAAGCTCCGCGAGAATGCGCCGGCGTTCCTGCTCATCCTCTCTGGCGTCGTTTAGCAGCTTGCAGAACTGGCGACATCGCTGGCGCTCCCGAGAAAGCTGCGGGTCGAGAGGATCGAAAAGCTCACCTGTCAGCATCTTGGCCTTTTCGCTCTTCATCTGACGGCACGTGCTAAGTGGTTAACGATATATTATATAAGCCACGGCCATCGTTGAAAAACAATACGGCGGGAGTGCGTGAGCGCGAAGACGCAAATCGCACTAGGGAAGCCGGGCACCTGGATGAAATCCAGGGTGTCGTGGCAATCACTTTGAGCGCATTCTCCAATGGGGCCGTTGGCTTCATCGATCGGTTAGATGGTTCGCGTAATCATCACGCTCGCCTTCTTCGCACGATCATCTGCTTGCAGGCACGCACTTGAACCGAATCTCCGCAGATGCATACTGTCCGGGTTTCGAGTCCTGTGCTGTGCTGTTCAAGGGAATCATCTGGCCACCTTTGCTCCGACAGAACTCCGCAGCTTGCTGGTAGAGCCGCGCTTTGACCGCACTGCCGGAAAAATCAGTAGACTTGCCAAGACCGCCCATCTTGTAAGTGTTCGGTCCGATTTGAACGACGCGGTCTGTCCCCGAAGTGGCACATCCGCAAATACACACCACGATACC
>DASSFL010000041.1:0-11466 GCA_035694525.1 Candidatus Udaeobacter sp.
GGCAGCTTCGGCTTCCTTGATGTTGCCGGCGCGATTGTAAAATAGCGAAAGACTTGTCCAGCCGATCTGATCATTGGGCCGAAGCTCGACTGCTTTCTTTCCCGCTTCGATTGCCTCGGTAAAACGCCCCAGTTTCATCAGGGCCATTCCAAACGCGTGCCAGCCATCGAAAAAGTCCGGCGCTATCTGCACACAGCGCTGGTACTTTTCCACGGCACTGTCCAGGTCGCCGATGGCCAGATCGCCGTTCGCGTCGTCAAAAATTTCGTCAACGGATTGATCCATCGGAGGGGCGTGGCGCTGCCCCGAAAGCAGCTTAGCCTTTGGTATATTGCAGACCGGCAGCTTGGCCACGATCACGCAGCCATTCCATCAAGACAATTTGCCGTTTGTTATCGAGGAGCCTTTTCTCGTAGGCAGCCTTTTTCTCCGAGGCACTGGCTTCGGCTAATGGCTCCCGCTTTTCCAAAACTACGATAAATCCATTTTCACCTGCTGGAAAAAAATCGCTGACCTCGCCCGGATTTAGAAATGCTACAGCTTGTTTGATGGCAGGAAGATCAACTGGCTCGTTCTTCTTTGGTTCTTTATTTTGCGATTCTGGTTTTTCCTCTTCGATGATTGAAAACGGCGAAATTTTCTCAGCTTTCACACCAGCTTTTTGAATCGCCGCTTCGAGTGGTTGTCCGGACTGCTTCGCTTCGCGTAATTGTTGAACCACATTCGCTGCTTTCGTCGACACCAGCTCCTTTGCTTTCGACTTCTTGATCGTCTCCACGATTTTCGGTTTCGCTTCTTCGAGTGTAAGCGGACGGGCCTCAGTAATCCCTGCCAGATGTAGGATATAAAATCCGTCCGGCACCTGAACCGGATCGCTGTTCGGCTCCTGTGTCGAGAGCTTGAAAGCAGCGGGGCCAAGTTGCGCATCGGCTTTCAACTGCGGGTCAGGCTCTGCTTTGGCAAATTCCCCAGTTTCATGCACCGGCAACTGAAATTTCGCAGCGGCCTGCTTGAAATCTGCCCCTTTCTCCAATAGCGCCTGCGTAAAGTCAGTCGCGCGGTCGGAGAGCTTTTGCAAAGCCTCGATACGCTCCTTGCCGGTTAATTTCTTTTCCTCATCGGTAAGCGCAAGGCTGACAAACTCGACCTTGCGTTTTTCATCGGTTTTAAGCTCGGCTTTATGGGCGTCATAATGCTTTTTTATGTCTTCATCGCTGACCGTGACGTCCTTACCAACATCAGCGGATTGAAATCGAATAACGCTCACAAACAAGGTGTCGTGACCGCGCTGAAAATTTTCGTCGAGCTCGCTTTTGGGAAGTGTAACGCCAGCGGCTAAAAGCTGTTTGATTTGATTCAACGACAGCTGGTCGCGGACCAGTTGCTCGATGTGCTCTTCAGCAAGCCCCATCGGCGCCAACGCATTCTGTGCAAAATCAGTGAACTTTTTCATATCGAATCCGGAGTCGCCTTGAAACGCAGGCAAAGTGCGCACCACGCCGGCGATCTCTGCGTAACCAGGACGAATACCGAGCCGAGCCGCTTCGTGCCGAAGGACGACCAGATTAACAATGAATTGGACGGCAGTCTGGTTCGGATTCATGCCGGCCCCGGCGGTCAGTGTCTGAACAAAATCTGACATGCCGAGGGCCTGTGCCAGAGTGAGCAGGCGCACCATCTGCTGCGCTTCCAACATCGAAACATCCCGATCATAAATGCGGGCAAACTTGTCGGCACGCATCGCGCCGTAATCCGGCCGTTGCACAAAATAGAAAATGAACGGAATCGCCAGAATCGCGATGACGATCATCAGCCAGTCCCGGTGCTTGCGCAGTAACTTCATCATAACGGAAGAAATTGTAGAGGCGCCTGTCCTCAGCTGCAAATCTGTAGCCGCCGCTCTGTGAGCGGCCCAGCGCGCGCGATCCACGCAAATGTCAGTGCGGTGCTTCGCACAGCGAAGCGGCTACAGGGCGTCAGCTGTTTTTCGAATCATTTCCCAAACGTTGCGCAAATGATCCTCAGTCGTGAGCACATTACCCAGACCAATTCGCATCACCGTTCGATCGTTCAATTTCGTCTGCGTTAGATAGGCGCTGCCGCTAGCATTGATTTTTTCGACGATGTCGCTGTTTAGCTGGTCGATTTTCTCTTCCGTTGTAGCCGGGGGCGGTGACCCCGGCCCAACGTCGACGACGCCCGCTAAAGATCCCACAAACCGGAAACAAACCACGCCCATGCTGACTGGCGCGGCGAGCTTGAAGCGATCGTCGTTTTTGATCCAATCAGCTAAAAGATTCGCGAGCCGCACACATTCGCGAAGGCGGGCAGCCATTCCTTCGCGACCAAAGCTGCGGAAGATCACCCAGGCTTTCAACGCGCGAAATCGGCGACCAAGCTGAATGCCGTAGTCCATGTAATTTTTCTGCGCCTCGACCGTATCGCCGCGCAAATATTCAGGCACGAGTGTGAAGACGCGTCGCAGCCGCTCAAGATCGCGCACGTAAAGCACGCTGAAATCCAGCGGAACAAAAAGGCTTTTGTGCGGGTTCACGACGATGGAATCCGCTTCGCCCCAACCGTTAGTCAGCGACTTGTTCTCCGGGAGAATGGCGAAACCCGCGCCGTAAGCTCCGTCAATGTGAAGCCACATCTTATGTTCGCGGCAAATTCTTGCGATCTCAGGAACAGGATCAACGCTCGCGGTTGAAGTTGTGCCGACTGTCGCGATGACCGCCAATGGTTTGAAGCTGTCGCGAACATCGCGCGCAATCATTTCGCGCAGCGCGCTCGGATCCATACTAAAAAGCGCATCCGTCGGGACGCGCTGCACGTTTTCTTCACCCAAGCCGAGCGCAATCGCCGCTTTTTCGGCCGAGCTATGCCCTTGCTCGGAAGCGTAAATACGGAACACTGGCGCGCCTGCGCCGATTAAACCGCGTTTGCGAACCGATGGCGCAGCCTCTTCGCGAGCCACGGCCAAGGCGTGCATCACGCCTACGGACGCAGTGTCATACACGACGCCTCCAAATTCTCGCGGAAAATCCATCCATTGCCGGATCCAATCCACCACCAGCGTTTCCAATTCAGTGGCGGCTGGACATGTGCGCCACGTCATCGCGTTCACATTAAGCGGCGCAGTAATGATTTCGCCAAGAATTGCAGGACTAGAAGTTGTCCAGCCGAAATAACCAAGAAACATCGGATGACTCCAGTGCACCATGCCGGGAACAATCACTCGATCGACATCGCCAAGAATTTTCTCGAACGACTCGCCTTCTTCGGGCGCCTGGGCGGGGAGCGCAGCCAGAATCGCGCCCGGCTTGTCGTTAGGCGCGACCCGCAGCGATCCTAAGGTTTGCCGAAAATCTGCAATCCAATCGGCCAGTTCATGCAACTGTCTGCGGAATTCCACCGGTGAAGTATCACCAAGATTCTGTCGATTTTTCATTCGTTAGGAATCATTAGCCCGCGAATCACGCGAATTACACTATTACAGAATGATTTCGCAGAGTCGGCGTTGTTGATCAGGAGTCCATTCGCGTCATTCGTGTGATTCGCGGGTCCTGCTAAAACGCAAAGCCAAAGCTGAAATGGAACGCGCCGAAATCCTCGAAGGGGCGCGGATCAGGATTGACGCCGTAGTCGAGACGAATCGGACCGACCGGCAGTTTGTAGCGCAAGCCCGCGCCTATGGCATAACGCATGTCGTTTAAGCCAATGTCTTCCGACGACGGCAAAAGGTTGCCAGCGTCAGTGAAGACGGCGCCCTGCAATTCTCCCAGAATCGGAAACGTATATTCCACATTGAAGACGGTGAAGAATTCTCCACCCACGGGATGCCCGTGATTATCATGCGGGCCGAGTTCACGTTCGCCGAAACTCCGCACGGTATCGGCGCCACCGTTGAAAAAACGTTCGTCGATGGGAATCGCAGTCGCTTCCCCAGGGCCGCTGGTTGCGAGCGAATGAATAATACCGGCGCGCGCGCCGAAAGCGATCGCGGACTGCTGAAACCAACGCTGCAATGAAGTGCCTCCCTGGTCTTCCGTCACGCCAGGCGTAGTGACCTTCGGCGAAAACGGCAGATAATAGGCTGCACTCATCGTGCCACGGATATATTCGATATCGCTTCCCAGAGCATTCGATGCCAGGTCCATCGTGTTTTTGATTAGAAACCCGCGGGGGTTCACATACGGGCTTTGCCGCGTATCCAGAGTGTTGGTAAGTCCGATCGTATTTACGAAATAATTCGTCGTCGGCCCGAGAAGGAAGGTCGGTCTAATCTGAGAGTCGGTGATTTTCACGTGGCGAACCGCGAAACTCAGGCCGGCTTCGTCATATTTGGTAATCTTACGATTGAGTTCGAATCGCCCACCTAATTCGAATTTCGTGTAGCCATCCCAATCAAAAGTGAACGCAGCAAGCCGGGCTCTAAAGAAAAAATCTGTATCGAAGAAGAACGGATCTTCATACAGAATCTCGCCCTTATAGCTGCGTTGAGAGACCTCCACCGACGTCGTGAGCGGCCGGCCATACCCGAAAAGATCGCGATCGCGCCATTGCACGCCGCCAATGGCGCCCTCGAAGGTGCCGTAGCCGATCAAAAAACCGAATTCCTTGCTCTTGGCTTCCTCGGCCGAAACATCCAAACGTAGAAGATGTCCATCCACAGGAACGGGTTTGATTTGAAGAACATTAAAAAGCCCGGTGCGCATGAGCGTGCGAAATCGCTCGTCGAGCGCTTCCGGGCTATAGGCCTTTCCCTCCAGCTTGGTGAAACGTTTGGTGACATAACTAGGGCGTAGTCGATCGAGTCCGGTGACAGTGACGCCGTCGAAGTAGTAAACCGGCCCGGGCGAAATCGTGATTTCCACCGGCACCCGGCCATTGAGTGCATCCTCCGGCGTACCGCTGGCAACGACCTTCACATCGTAATAGCCACGTGTCTTATAATACGCCTGGAGGCGTCGCGGAATGTCTTCGACCCGCATATCAGTGTAAGGCCGCTGCAGTAGATCCAGCATCTGCCCGCGCAGGGTTTCTGAATCGTAAATCGTGCGCCCATGAAACGAAATGCTGCCGAAGAAATATTGACGTCCCTCGTGGATCGGGATGACCACATCCGCTTCGCTGCTCTCCCGGTGAAAGGTGTAACGTGGCGCATCAACCACCGCATCCAAAAAACCCTGGGCGAGATAGAAACGATGCACCAGGTTCGCTCCTTCCTGCATGTCAGCGGCAACGAAAGGCAATCTTTTCTGCGCCCTGGAATAGCGCTCCCGCGTCGGTCCAACGGCGTACTCAAAGAGTTTGTCGCTTGGCTCGCGCACATTTCCGTCGAAGACGATCGTCCCCAGCGTATAACGCGGACCCTCTGTAATATCGAGGCGCAACCGGTCCTGGGATTCGATCGTGTAGTGGACGTTTACGTCTGCATAGCCATGCTTGCGATAGAAGACTTCGAGAAAAAACGCGAGATCGTCGCCGCGCGCTGGACTTAGCCCGAAGTCTTCGATGGTAGTGATTTCCTCCTTTAGCGCGGTGCGCAATTCCTTTTCCTTGAATGCTTGCTCACCGCGAAATTCAATGATGCTCGCGTGCTTCGCGCGCTTTTCCTGTTCTTTCACAACGGCCTGCCGCGCTTTTTGTTGTTCTTCGGGCCGCGTAACATCGACCGCAGTTTGCGCTGCGACTTTAAATGCGAGGGCCACACTGCCAAGACAGAACAGGACTCCGTGCCGCATCTTAGGAGCCTGTTAACATACCCGGCCACGCCGCGCGAGAGTGGCTTGGGGTGGATGGCAAGGCGTGAGCGACGAGCATGTTCGCAGCGACCTGTGAGGAGCGAGCAACGCAGCCAGACAGCCCAAAACGCTCTCGCCCTCCGGGTTGCGCTGCTTTTTCGCCTTTCCGACGTTGCTCGTCGGTTACAGACCGCTGCGGGTATGCGCACTCCTCGCGCCTTGGAAAGACGAAAAATCGGCAGCAACGCGGCATGGCTGGGTATTTTAACAGGCTCCTTAGGCTCCTAACGAAAACGAATCAGATACTTAAGCATCCCGCGATAATCGCCGCCGACCCCGACATCGCCAACCAGCACAAACTGATCACTTATTTTGAATCTGGCACTAACCTGCTGACGGCCGGTTCGAGGATCGACAGCGCCCACGTCCAAATCGAGACGATTAAACAATTCGTTGCTCTGAGTTGGCTCGCCTTTTTTGAAAATTTTCCGGTAAAGCTGTTGCACCAGTAACATAGCGGCTCGTCCGGCCAGAACATTGCCGCGACCGGACAACTCCTGCCTGGTGGCGCCGGTGGCGATCAAAGAAATAATTTCCTCCTGCGGCAGGGGTGGTTCGCTGGTGAAAATGGCTTCCGGCGCGAGCACAGTTCCGTAAACATAAACGCGCACCGTGTAATCGCGGATCACCGAGGTTCCACGCAATTCCAGCCTCGGATTCATTGAATCGCTCGGGTCAAAATAAAGAAAGCCCTGGGAAACCTCCAGCCGGCTGAATGGCAGCGTCGCTTCTACATTTTCCAGACGCACCGTTCCTTGCAATTCTGGATGTAGCCCGGTCCCCGTGAGCTTTATATCAGCGATCGCGCCGCCGGTCGCCAGGTTCCCGCGAATCAACACCGGATCTTTTGTTTTAATTGCGACATCGAATTTCCAATCGCGGAGTGGCGGGTCCGGGAAAGAAAATTGCGGACGCTCCGATGGCGGCTCGGGCGCTGGTCTACCTGGCAGGCCGATTGGAATGAGGTCGATATTCTTTAGAATGTGACTATTTGTCATTGCAACGTTGCCGCTGACTGTTGCGGCCGCGAACGGTCCGGTCACTTTGATGTCTGCGTCCGCGCGGGCGGTGAGCGTGTCGTTTCGCGCGACCAACACACTGTTGGCCTTCAATTGTAAATCCAGAGTCGGCTCAATCAGTTTTGGAAAAGTGACGCGGCCACTCATGGTAAAAGGGCCGCCGGCTAGATCGCCACCGAATCGTTCGAGGCTAAGAGCGTTCTGCGCAAAGCTCAAACGCGCACTAAAATTTGTTAGCGCCGGAAGAGTCGCGTTCGTAAAACGCGCAACGTTGACCGTCATGTCCCCTGCCCCGCTAAAAACCGGTTTGCCGATCGTTCCGCTAACATCAACATCCAATCCAAGATTGCCATCAAGTTGCTCGAGTGCCGGAACAAATTGCCGAACAAAATTCACGGAACTGCGTGGAAGACGCGCTTTTGCAGTGATCGGTGTGTCGTCTGGCAATTTCCGGGCACGCACAATCTTTGGAATATCAAAAGGCACGTCCGCGTTTAGCTCGAGAGGCTGAATTTGCGCCTGCTGCAGTTTGCCCAAAACTGTCAGCCGATCGTGCACGGCCTGCGCGTTGAGAACAAATGTTGCTGGCTCCATTTTCGGCCAGCGATCATTTCGCAAATCCCGCATCTGCAGATCGAGACGCGCATTTAAATCTCCGATTGTCCCGTCCGCGTCGAGCCTCGCGCTCAACGTACCGGATGTCCCGGCTTTGATCCCGAGATCGCTGAACAATTTTTTTAGATCAAGATTCTCAGACTGAATTGTTGCGAACACTTTCCCAGACGACGGAATGATCGGAGCGTTCGTTCCAAGATTTCTCCACACCAGCGGGAAAGAGATGTATCCCGACGCGAACCTCGCCTGCCCTTGATCGAGTTGAATCCTGGTTATCTCGAGCGTCTCGCCTTTTGCCTGCGCGACTGCCTGAAAATCCGTGTTGCCGGTGGCGAAAAAGATGATCGGCACATCAAGACCCTCGGGCGAGTAGGACGCATCGATATTCGCCCGAAGCGATTGCGTATTTCCGTAGCGTCCCTTCTCGAGCACGACTTTCAGGTTCCCTGAGCTCCTGGAGATTTGCGCATCACCGTTTCCTTCCCAGTCGAGCGTAACTGACCCGGCCAATTCGTTCTGATTACCAAAAGTGCGAAGCAGCGGTTGAAGCGTCGATAAGTTCGCTATACTCGCCGAAACCTTGCCATTGTAATGATGAGGTTGCCGCAAATTCAACCTCCCGGTCGCGTAAAAGAAGTCCGAATCGTTCAGACTCGCCCGGCAATCGTTTAAATACACGATGTTATTTGAAATCGAACATTGCGTGCTGAGTTCGTGGAAAACCAAGTCCCGCATTTTGAGATTTGACCCGGAAATCGAAACCTGGCCGTTGGCTGTCTGTTGTCTCCATTCGATTTGCGCCGTCATTTGCAACGGCCCACTCAATTTGTTCGGAGAATCCGCAACCCAGAAGTCGCCAAGTTCCGGCGCGTTGAGCGCAACATCCAAATCCGCAGGTTGTGACGGAGCTTTGCCAACTTCCTCCGGTAGCTTGTAGCGCCCCCGAACATTTAGTTCGTTCTGATTCCGCCGCAGACTCAATCGGTCCAGCCCGAGAATATCATCGCTTCCATTTAAAGATCCTTGCACCGAATCAATGATATGATCTCGATAACGTATGGCGGCCAAATCGAACTCCATCGCAGTGCGAAGGTCTGCAAACCACGGTCTTTTAGCTGAAGCCGGGGGCGGCGACCCCAGCCTAGTATCGGGCCTCGCAATCGTCTTGGACGCGCGCAGCGTGGAGCTCAATTTCTCAATTGTTCCACCCGGAAACCCGATTGACTCTCCGGTCATGCCAAGAGTTCCCTCTATCTTCGCATTAACGATATCGATCTTGCCCGTGAACTGAGCCGAGCCAGTCAATTGTACAGGTGTTCCTGTCGTTACCCGCTGAAGGTCAGGCGCCGTTCCTGTGATTTCCAGAGTCGTCGGAGTCCGGCCAAAATCCTCGATAACCGACGGCAACTCCATCGTTCCACGAAAGTGAAGCTCGTTCTTGTCCTGGACGATGTCCGCGGACCGCAAAGTCGCTCTGCCCTGTTCTGCGGAAACTTCAACTACACCGCTATCGAAATGGATTTCAGGCCGATCCACGTTGCTGATCTGCAACGAAATCGCCCCAATCCACGTGCGTGGAACATCGATCGTCCCCGCTCCATCAACAGTGAGTCGCTCGATTTTGCCGGAAAGAGAATCCTCCTTTAAAAACAAGAATTTGTTCAACGATTCAGCTGCAATTTGCTGCGCAGCCACGTTTATTTTTCCGGTCAACGAAGAACTTGTTTCGGTCAACGCAGCCGACGTGGATAGTTGGCCGCCGCCAATAGCGCAATCGAGTTTGAGTCCCAGCGTTTTGTCGTCGATGCGCGACGCATCGATGTTTAAGAGACGGACCTGTTCCTGGTCGCTCAGAATCAGATCACGCAGAACAAGGTTCTTATTCGCGTAAGAAGCTTGCCCGGAAATTCTGGACCAACTGTCGCCGGATGGGAGCTGCAGTTTTTCGATGCGCACCTCGCCTGGACTGCGCGGATTCAAATTAAGATCGACGTGTTCGACGACGAAGTCGTTAGGCTCATTTCTGACGACGAGTGTTACGTCTGCTAGTCGAATCCGCTCCGGAAACACCGAAGGCAATGTCAGCTTCTGTTTGGAACGCGGTTTGCGTGGCGGCGCTCTCGCCGGATCCAACACAACCTGCGCAGAACGCAGTTCGACATCTTCCAAAAAATGAGAGAACCCATGTCGCGTCAATCCGAACAAACTGTAATCAACATAGAACTCGTCGATGTCGATCGATTCGATAGCTGATGCCCCCGTCGGTAAGGCGCGAAAGTTTCGTACAGTCAGATGACTAAAAGGATTGCCTTCGAGCCGAAAGTCGATCTTTAGATTTTCTCGCGCAGCGTAGCGCAATACGAGCTGCCGTCCGATTGCCAGTAAGATTGGACGATGAAAAATGATCAGGAGCGCCACGCACGCAGCGAGGCCGACTATCATCCGACGCCAAAGCCCGTGGCGGGTCACCTGTGCCTGATTCTCTTCAGCCACAGGCCGACTCTATTGCCAGCGCGATAGAGAGCAAAGAGCAAATAACCCTTTGTAGCCGGGATAGGCGAACCCTTTTGGCACAAAAATGTGTAGAAGAAGAAACGAAAACTCAATTGACAGCGCTTGCATCGAGCGCTGTTTTACTACCCGCTTCGCGAGTGGCGCTCCAGCGGTGCTTTTCACTGCCGGGAGTCGTTGCCTGGACCGTATCGCCGTCGATCTTGCCTTGAAACAATTTGGATTCAGGGTTAACGCCTTTGGTCATCGTCCCCAATGTAAATGTGGCGCCGTTGACCTTACCTTCCCCAAGGAATTCGCCGGTGTCGCCCGAGTAAACGATGATTTTTTGAAATTTTTGATCCACGTTCACACTCCGCGGGAGATCGCTGCTTCGGTCGCCGGTCACTTTCCAGTGTCCGCTCATATTCGCGGGGACAACCCAGTAATAGGCATCATAGCTTTGACCGTTTGTCTCGATCGTCTTGTGTTCGTCAGGCTGCCAATCGCCCATCATGAACGCGTGCGACACCACACGCGTGCCCGGTTTTAACTGCGCAAAAAGCTGCGGACGCAGCCGGAGGTTCAATTCGCTCAGAAGATAAAGCGTGACCACAGTAGCCCCGTGAAAATCGCTTTCGAAAAGGTCCTGCTCAAGAAAGCGGAGTCTATCTTCGACGCCTGACTTTCTCGCGTTTTCCCTCGACTCGGCGATGCGTTGCGGGTCGATATCAATACCGACGCCGCTGGCGCCATATTTTTTCGCCGCGGTAATAATCAGCCGTCCGTCGCCCGACCCCAGATCATAAACCACATCGCCCTTGCCCACGCCGGCCATGTCGAGCATGACATCCACCAGCTCTTCGGGCGTTGGAACGTAATGGATGTCGGGCTTTTTTGCCGGCTTCGCCAGCGATGCCTCTGGCGCCTGCACAACTGTTAACAAATCGGCAGAGAAACTGCCTATCTTCAGTTGTAGACCTGGCACACTGAGATCGACGATCAACTTAACACCCTCTGACTGTGCAGCGGACGTCTCGGTCGTGAGGACAGCGAGACCAAGCAAAGCGGCGGCGAGCAAAGTGGTCTGTCGCTTCATGGAATATGTTGTAGCACAGCAGGTCGCAGCCCTGCGCGAAGACAGGTCGCTTGGGGGCTGTCGGGCATCCTGCCTGGCATCCGGATAGTAAATCGGCGTCACATAAATGAAACGATACGCAGACTGGCCGCGGCTGCAGAGACCGAGGAGTTGATCTCGGTCTTGTACTTCGACGTTGCGCGTCAATACGTCTGGCGGCAGGCTTTTTCCCGACGCCAAAGATGAATCCAGACAAACTTTTTGATTACCTCGAGGGCAATTTACCTCCAGCGGAGCGCGCTGCGCTGGAGGAACAATTGATCTCGGACAAACAATTGCAGCGCGAGCTGGCGGTGGCGCGACAGATCCACGCTGGAATGCGCGGCGATTCTCGGGAGGTTCTGTTGCCGCCGACACAGGACGCTATTACGGAGCAAGGACGCAAAATGGCCCTTCG
>DASSFL010000042.1:0-2186 GCA_035694525.1 Candidatus Udaeobacter sp.
GTGATCTAAATGTGCTCGTGATTCGAATTCAACCGGACGAGGGAATCTCTTTGCGCATCCATGCCAAGGTACCGGGCACCAGCTTTCGCATCGAGCCGGTAAAGATGGATTTTCATTACGGAACCTCTTTCGGGAAAGCGAGTCCTGAAGCTTACGAACGCTTGCTGCTCGACGCCATGAGCGGCGATGCCACGCTCTTTGCGCGCCGCGACGAAGTTGAGCAAGCATGGGCGTTCATCGATCCTATCGAAGAGGCATGGCATGCGAAAAAGGATGTGCCCGAGCTGTTCTTTTACCCTGCGGGATCGTGGGGGCCGGAAGCAGCGGATGATTTGCTCGCCCGTGACGGCCGGGCGTGGAGAAGATTGTAACCGATGCCTGCTATCGCTGAAGCATTCTCGTTAGGCCTTCCGGTCGAGGTCAGCAAGATCGATCAGGAGCTGAAGAAACTCTGGCAGGAAAGCGAAGGCGCCACCCGCGCTTCACTGGTTAACCTTGCCGTTTATAGCGAAGACGCAGGCTCTCTAAACAGAAATACGCAGTTAATGGCGAAGATGACTGAGAACCACGCCTGTCGCGCCATCGTCATCGAAGCTGATTGCCACGCAAAAGAAAACCGTGTAGACGCCTGGATCAGTGCGCACTGCCACGTTAGCAGCGTCGGAAGCCAGCAGGTTTGCTCGGAACAAATTTCATTTCTGCTCAAAGGCGGTTGCACAACCCTGTTACCAAGCATTGTTTTTTCGCATCTGGATTCCGATTTGCCGTTCTATCTCTGGTGGCAGGAGGAGTTCCGTGAGCCGATGGATCCGCAGCTTTGGACGTGGGTCGATCGAGTCATCTACGATAGCCAGCGCTGGGAAGATTTTCGCGCGCAAATGGCCTTGTTAGAATCCGCGGAACAGGAAGCGAATCAGCGCATCGTGCTTTGCGACTTAAATTGGACGCGCCTGGACAATGTCCGCTTCGCGCTCGCGCAATTCTTCGATCATCCTGCCTCGCATCACAATTTTGCCAAGATCAACAAGTTGAGAATCGACTTTGCGCCCGGCTATCGATCGACGGCTGTCCTCTTTGCCGGGTGGCTTGCGGCGCAATTAGACTGGCAAGGTGAGAAAACGGATGTGCCGAACGAGCTTTCATTCGTTAGTCCCTCTGGCTCGAAGATCGACATCGAACTGCGCGAACGGGCTGGAGAACCGATCGGTGAAGTGGCGTTGGCAACGCCCGACGTGGAATTTCTGGTCGCTCACGCCAAGTGCGGAGACCTTTTGGAGATTTCACGCGGAAAGCCCGGCGAAAAGCGAATGCCCCAATTGATGCCCGCAGGAAAAAACGATCCAGTCAGCCTGATGAGCGAAGAACTGATGCGCGGCGGACCGCATCACGTGTACCTGCACGCGGTCAATCGCGTTCGCGATCTGTTGTAGCCACGGCTCTGAGAGCTGTTCAACCTCCTATTTCGGGCAACCGCCCACAGGGCCGTGGTTACAACACTAGGCCATATTCGCGCCAAGCCACGCACACAGCTCGCGCACGTTCTTCTCAATTGAAAACAACCTTTGCGCCCGCTCATATCCCGCACGACCAAGTCTTTGCCCTAGCGACCGGTCATTAGTCACTTTTTCAATCGCTCCAGCGAGCGTTACTATATCGTGGGATTCCACAAGAAAACCTGTTTCGTTATCAATGATCATCTCCGGAATCCCGCCGATCCTGGTTGAAACAACCGGTAAGCCGGTGGCCATCGCTTCCATGATCACGGTAGGCAAATTGTCCATGCCGCCCTCAGACTCGGGCACGCTCGGCAGCGCAAAGGCGCTCGCGCCAGCGAGACGTTCCCTTAGTTCATGTTGCGGTTTTGTGCCGGGTAACCGAACAAGGTCCTGCAATCCTGAGTCCTCGATCTGCGCGCGTAACTGATTCTCAAGCGGACCCTCGCCGAAGATCTCGCACCGAAATGATGTTCTATGTTCGACAAGCAGCGCGCAGGCACGAATCAAATTGGCGAAGCCTTTTTTGGGGATCAAACGGCCAATCGCAACTATCAATGGCGGATCAGAGGAAAAATTCGCACGTCCGAATTCAGCCAGACTCAAGCCATTGTAGATGCGATGGACTCGATCCGCGCGTTCCGGGAAGCGTTCTCGCAAGAACTTCTCCGAGTAATCGGTTTCAGTAATAAT
>DASSFL010000043.1:0-9313 GCA_035694525.1 Candidatus Udaeobacter sp.
ATTTTTGTGGATTCCTGGCGGCACTTCCTGCCAACGTTAGCGTGTTCGATCCAAAACTCGGAAGACCGCGCCCACTTGTAAAAGGAGGCCATGTAATACCCAAAAACGTAGCGTGGCTCCGTAAACACAAGCAAGCCGCCGCGCACAAATAAAACTGACGGATGATAATGAGCGGGCAACGGGAATCGACCCACTTTTGAGATTTCGCGATGTTGCGCGATTTCAGCACAAATATGCGGCAGACTGCGCGTTAAGAGGGAAAATGCAAAACGGATAATTTGCACGATTCGCGCAGAATTACGCAGTTCGAGTGTCCGAAATTGTCCGAAAAGCTTAAGAATGTTACCTAACCGCCTCGCCGCTGCGTACACTTTCTGGCTGTGGCCGGTAATTTTGCCCCCTGTTCCGTCTGATCTTGAATTAGATGCTGTTGCGGTATAACGCGGCTATTTTCGAACTCCGAGTTCGACTTCAGCGGAGGTTATTCCGTGCCTTCACGAGGGGAAAGCAGAGGCATTTTGAAATCGTGCATTAAAATTTCGTCGCGCGGAATCCGCAGCAATTTTGCGAGAGCCAGATTTGCTCTCGACGGGCGCAGCAAAAATGGGGATCATTACTACCTCGATCGCAAGTAGTATTCGGAACATGCCCGCTGAGATTAAGAAAGAAATTCAGCTGGAAATCGCGCATGTGTTGTTCACAGACATTGTCGGTTACTCGAAGCAGCCTATCAATCAGCAACTAGCCTTAGTCGAGCGCTTAAATGAGATTGTCCGAGGTACTGATGAATTCCAAGCTGCGGAAACAGCAGGGCGCTTGATCACAATCCCGACAGGCGACGGCATCACGCTAGTCTTTTATCATAGCCCAGAAGCGCCGGTGAAATGCGCGCTGCAAATAGGCCGCGCGCTCAAGAAGCATCCAGAACTTCAGCTGCGCATGGGGATACACAGTGGACCCGTCAGCGGGGTTGTCGACGCAACCGGAAAAGCGAACGCGGCTGGCGCTGGTATTAATATCGCACAGCGGGTTATGGACTGCGGCGACGCCGGGCACATTTTGCTGTCGAAACACGTCGCTGAAGATCTTGAGGAATACCCTGACTGGCAGCCGCATTTGCATGAACTTGGTGAGTGTGAAGTAAAACATGGCCTTCGCGTCTCCGTGGTGAATCTGTATACCGAGGAACTTGGGAATCCCGCAACGCCGGAAAAACTCAAGGCGGCTACTTCACAAAAAAAACGAGCCGCATTCCGATGGCTGTCATTAGGCTTGGTGAGTCTATTCGCTGTAATCGCCGTGATCGGCTTTCTCCTTTTTCGTTATAGACGGCCGGTAGAATTACCAGTTGCCGAGAAGAGCATCGCAGTACTGCCATTTGAAAACCTCAGCGAAGACAAAGCGAACGCCTACTTTGCCGACGGCATCCAAGACGAAATCCTGACGCGGATATCCAAGATCGCCGATCTGAAGGTGATCTCGCGCACTTCCACACAGCATTACAAGAGCGCGCCTGAAAACCTGCCTGAGATCGCCAGGCAACTGGGTGTCGCCCACATTCTGGAAGGAAGCGTGCAGAAAAGCGGCGACTCTGTGCGGGTAAACGTGCAGCTAATTAAAGCGGCCAATGATTCTCATCTTTGGGCCGATACGTTTGATCGCAAATTGACTGACATCTTTTCGGTGGAGAGTGACGTAGCCAAAGCCATTGCCGAACAGTTGCGAGCGAAGCTCACCGGTCAGGAAGAGCAAGAGATCGCCGAGAAACCGACGGACAATCCGGAGGCCTACGATGCCTACCTGCGCGGTCTGGCTTATACGCTGAAGGCTGCCAACACCCCCGCCAACACCCTTGATGCACAAAAATACCTTAAGGAAGCAGTGAGATTGGACCCGAAGTTTGCTCTAGCTTGGGCGCTGCTGTCAAACGTTGATGCACTCGGCTATATTACAGCGGCTCTTCAACCAACGGCCACCCTCCGTGAAGAGACGCGGCAGTCAGCCGAAACTGCGCTAACTCTACAGCCCAATCTCGGCGAAGCCCTGATGGCCAAGGGTTATTATCACTACGCTTTGAAGGATTACGACACCGCCGTGCATTACTTTGAGCAAGCACGTCAGCTTCTGCCGAATAGCAGCCGCATTCCTGAGTCGCTGGCTTATGTCACGCGGAGGCAAGGCCAGTGGGACCGGAGCGAGTCGTATTTCAACGAAGCCGAACGGCTCGACCCGCGCAACGTGACCCTACTTACTCAGCACGCCATTTCCTATACTGCACTCCGGCGCTTTCCCGAAGCGTTGCGAAAGCTTGATCAGGTTCTCAATATTACGCCGGATGACCTCGATACCCTCGCGCTAAAGGCGGCTATTGCGCAAGCCGAGGGCGATCTGCCGCGTGCCTCGGCGCTCCTCGCTCCTCTGCATCTCGCTGCCGACCACCCGCTGGCCTTGGAGACACAGGCTTATCAAGCGATCCTGGAGCGCCGCCCCGCACAAATCATCCTTCAGCTAAAGGAAATGCTTGCCAAGCCTGATCCAGCGTTGGGCTTTTGGAACAGCGAACTGCGCTTTTGGTTAGGCTGGGCGCAGGAAGTCGCCGGCGACCACGCCGGGGCTCAGGAAAGTTGGCGACAGGCACGCAGCGAACTGGAATCTTTCTTTAAAGAACAACCAGAGAACTATGTCCTCATTGGAGATCTCGCGCTGATCAATATGGGCCTTGGTGACAAGGCCGCCGCGTTGGCTCTGTCGGAACGGGCTATCGCCGCGAATCCAATCGAGAAAGACGCGGTGACTGGTCCCGTACCGATCGAGATTCTCGCGCGGGTAGCGGCGCGCGTGGGAGCGCCTGATCGCGCCATTGCCGCTTTACAGAAACTACTCTCGGCGCCGGGCAACGGCGCGCTGCCTCAAAGTCCGCTCACTCCTGCGCTGCTCCAGCTCGATCCGATGTTCGATCCGCTCCGGAACGATCCGCGCTTTCAGAAGCTCGCTTCAACCGCGCCGACAGCAGCGAACAAATAAGACGACGCGATGCCGCGGGATCGAACCATGGTGCGGCTCCTTAATCTCATTCGTTGCTGGCGGACCCTGCCGTTTAATGGGTGCCGCCGGCGCCGAGGGTGCCGCCGGCGCCGAGGGTGCGGTCGGGGCCGTGGGTGCCACCGCCGCCGGTGATGCTACCACCGCCTTTGGCGTCTTTTGCTGGCTTGAGGTCACGGACTTTAACTTTGCTCTCTTTTTTATTTTTCTTTGTTTTGTCTTGCATATTACCTTTCAGTCTTTTGTTGTCTGTGCTGTGTCGGTGGCTCCGAACAGCAATTGATGCCCACACGTGAAGCCCTGTTTTGGAATCAGGTCATCCAGACGAATCAATTTATCTTTTCTGTACGTAGCCCTTTGATTTACCTGACTCTCCAGCAAGCGCATTTTTCTTGTTCTTCGGTACACTTACTTCGGCCTTCTATATTATCAGTATCCACGCCAAGTTTCGCAAGACTTGGTCGAAATAAAAGTGCTCGCTGCATTTGTTCTTAAACGGGAAGCACGATTGACACTTCCGACTTTGCGGCAAGCGCCGCCAGCTGCAAACACCATGCCATGACGTTATGCTTGTGGTCGGGTGTTCGATTCTGAGTCTGAAGACCGGATCTCGCATCGCGAATTATTGTTTCATACTTTCACGCAACTGCCGAATCGGTTCGAACACATATTCAATCAGCGTCCGCCGGCCGACGATGATGTGCGCTTCCCCTCGCATTCCGACGCGCAGAGGCAAAATTTGTCCGGCACTTGGAGAAATCACAGAACGATCAAGTGAGGCCAGCGCTATGAAATGCGAACCATCGCTGGAAGTGACCGCTGACGGGCTGATCCAGTCAAGCTTTCCGGTCACTGCGCCATAACGCTGATATGGAAAAGCTTCGAAAAAGTAGCGCACACGCTGAGCAACGGCGAGCTTCGGGAGACCGGCTTCGTTCAAGGTCATGCGAGCGCGTGGTTTCGCCTCCTTCCGAGCAAGCTGGCAAAGCACCTGACCCTGCTGCACTACCCTGCCCACAGTCCGTTGGTCCATGGAAATGATCACACCTTCATATGGACTGCGAACTGTCAGTAAGTTTTGGTGGGTATTTTCCAGGTCGATTTTTAAAGCGCCGATGCGCATTTTTAACTTTTCAATTTCAGACTGCTGTTCGCCCCGTTGGCGCGCATGCTCCGTTTCCATTCGCTTGCGGTCGAGATTTACCTGCTGCACGGTCCTCTGAGCGACACTCAAATCTTTTTCGGAGGCGGCTAAATCGAGTTTCAACTTTACAAGATCGATTTCCGATTCACCGCCCTGCTTGGCTAATTTCTCCATGCGCGAGACTAGGTCGCGGCTCGTAGCCGCGTGATTCTCGCGAAATTTTACTTCGCTTTTCGCTTGCTCGATTTCGGCCTTCTTGATCTCAAGTTGCGCAACGTAAGCAGTCTCATATTGAGTGAGACTTTCTTCCTTGCTGCGTAAATCCTCGGTGAGAGTCCGAAACTGGGTATCCCAGCCGCGGATTTCGTCAGAGCGCAAAACAAACAACTCCTCGCCGGCGTTTACAGGTTGGCCCTCGTCGACGGCGACGCGACTAATTAGTGCCTGACGGGGCGATTGGATTGGATCGGCGCCCGTCGCGGGAACCAACACGAACGGACAACGCACCGTTTCCGGCAGTCGCATCACAATGGCGATGAGCAGCGCAGCCAGAGACGCCGCCATCAATAGCCAGGCCGTCGACCGGATGATCCAAGGCGGCGGCTCCTGCGGCGACATTTCGGATTCTGCATCAATGGAGCCACGTTGAGTTAATTGGGAGATCATCGCCGAATCAATTCAGATTCCCAGCTGCTGGCTCGAGAGGTAATAATAAAGACCGCGTTGCGCCATCAGCTCATCATGCGAGCCGACCTCGGCAACACTCCCCTGTTCGAGCACCACAATTGAATGCGCTTCGCGAATCGTGCTTAGTCGATGGGCGATCACGATCGTTGTGCGGCCAGCCATTAGCCGCCCAAGATTATCCTGGATCGCGCGTTCCGATTCTGTATCGAGCGCGCTCGTTGCCTCGTCAAAGATCAAGACCGGAGGATTGTTGTAGATTGCCCGCGCGATGGCGATGCGTTGCTTCTGACCACCAGAGAGAGAAAGACCCGATTCGCCGATCTTTGTCTCGTAACCAAGCGGGAGGCGCATGATGAAATCGTGCGCGGCGGCGGCTTGAGCGGCGGCAAGGATGTGATCGAAATCCGGCTCTGGATCGCCAAACGAGATATTGCGCGCGATTGTTTCGTTAAACATGTGATTTTCCTGAAGCACCGTTCCGATGTGCCGGCGCACATCCCGATAATTGAGCTTCTTTAGATCGACATTATCGAAAAAGATCGTCCCTTCCGTCGGTTCTAGCAGGCCGGCAATTAACTTGACCAATGTAGTTTTGCCACAGCCGCTGCGGCCCACGAATGCGACCATGCGTCCCGGCGAGAGATTCAGCGTAATATTTTTCAAAATATCAGGTGCTTCAGGTCCGCCGTATTTGAAACTGACTCCGCGCAGCTCGATATGCCCTTCCAAGCTATGCACCGGGACGAGATGGGAGCGGTCATGGCCTTGCTCCGGCTCTTGCTCAAAAATGTCGTTTAGGCGATTCAGGAGGACGGCGGCGAATTGCAGGCTGTCCCAAACTCCGAGCGCGCGCAAAATTCCTGCGTACGCCATTGCCGTCAGCGAGCTAAATGCGACAAATCCACCGACGCTTAGGTGGCCGTGAATCACTTGTGTCGCGCCCACCCACAAGAAAATCGCGGTGGAGAGGAGACCTATGCTCTGCAGGACGCTGTCATACGACATCGTGATGAAGCTGGCCTTGAATAGCTTTTGCGAAACTGAGAGGAATTCGTTAAGCATAGCGTCACGAAATGCGCTCTCGGCAGACGCCGCCTTCACTGCCTCGATGCCCTTGATCGCATCGATTTGGTGCGAACTGTATCTACCCTGACTTTCTTCCGTGCCCTGATACAAGGGGCGAAGCACTTTCACCGAAAAAATCATTAACCCGACATACAGCGGTGTCGTTGCCAGAAAGACGAGCATGAGGAGCGGACTGTACATCCCCATTAAAATAAGAGCGCCGAAGAGAAAGATTAGCGCCAGCAATGCGCCAATTCCCTGTTGGACTGCAAATTGTCGAACTTGCCTCGCCCCATCAAGCCGGCGTTGAATGTCGCCTGTCCGACGACTTGTGAAATAAGTCATCGGCAACGAGAGCAGTTTCCGGCTCAAGAAATCAAGCACCGCGGTGTCGAGCCGCACGGCGGCAAAGGCGAGCAAATATTGTTGCGTGAGGCTGGCAAGTTGCACGAAGACGAGCGCGGCGAGGATGGCGAGCAGAATCGTCTTCAGCAGACCGATATCATTTTCGACAATGACCTTGTCCACCACCATCTGCGTGAACACCGGGAAGAGCAGTTGAAGGAAACTTACGGCGACAGCCAGGCCCAGGACTTGAAGCAATACGACCTTAAAGCGCGCGAGGAATGGAAAAACCCACGCGAACGTTGGCTTGCTTTCTGGAGCTTGCTCGAATGCTGGCGTGTAATCGAACAGCGCCGCGTAACCCGTCCACTTTGCTTCAAATTCACGACGCGGAACTTTTCGCAGGCCAAGCGCCGGATCGGCCACACGCACAAACTGCTCATCGACATCATAGACAACGATCCAGTGATTGCCTTCCCAATGTACTATGGCTGGCAGCGGAATCATTGGGAGATTGCGAAACGAGACTTTCAATGCGCGCGCCGCCAATCCGAGTTCAGTTGCAGCACAAGAAAGCGCCTTCAGGCTCGTGCCGTCCGTTGCCGTGTGGCAGAGCTGCCGAATGCGCGCCAAACTTACCTTTCGGCCGAAATGCCGGCAAATCATCCCGAGACTCGCCGCGCCACAATCCATCTCGTCGATTTGCATGATGTGATCGATCTTGCGGATGCGTTTGCCGCGTTTGCGGAATAAGCCCCGGTCGTCGGCGAACGGCTCTTCTTTCTCTTCGCCCTCAGCAGGCGGTTGTTGACCGTCCAACTCCACCTTGTCGTGAACCTGTGTCTCCGCAGGCAGCAGTTCGGTTGTGAAATCTAACGGAATGCGTGCTTCTGTTTTTGCCTGGTAAAGCGCGAGCCGTTCGCTTAGCAACTTGCTGAATTCAGGGAATTGGCGGCGTAAGTCCTTAACCGACTTCGGCTCGAGCGCGAGCAATCGGCAATCGGTGGATGCTTCCACCGAAGCCAAGCGCGGTGAGCCGTTCAAGATCGACAGTTCACCAAAAAAATCCCCTGCGCGATAGAACGCAAGATTGCGCTCGCGTCCGTCGACTCCGGCAAAGGCGCGCGCCTTTCCTTTTTCAATCACATAGAGTGGCCCGGCGTCGTCTCCTTCACGGATGATGAGACTGCCTTTTTTAAATGCGATTCGGCTCAGTTTGCCGATCATGCTGCGCAACACAGGCGTTGGAAGTCGGCCGAAATTACTGAACTGATAAAGGAAGCTTTGCAGGGCCCGACTACGTCCAGTCGTCTCGACATACTGCTTCAACTCAGGCACGCGATGGACGAGCTGCAGAAAGTCGTGGCGATCGATCCGTAAAAGATCTACCGCTGTGCTACAGCGCACGGTCGCGTTTCGCGTTCCACCCTCATACAACGCGGCTTCTCCGAACGAGTCGCCTGGTTTCAACACCCCCAATGGGATTTCCTCGCCATCTGGTTTGATCTTCAGCGCGCGCGCGCGCCCTCTAGTTAAAACGTAAAATGAATCGGCCTCATCGTCCTGTTTTACGATTACGTCACCAAAATCGTAGTGTTCCTCCTGCAACAGCGGCTCAATCGTGCCCAAATGATCGTCAGAAAGAAACCGGAACACTGATGAACGCCGCAGAATTTCGCTATCTTGCGGTTTCATTCCGCTGAAATGGAAACACCAAGTCGCCGCTGTACGTGCTTGCTGGCGAGTTCGGAGAAATGCCGATCAAGGAGCCGCTGCTCGATTCGCGATCTAACACTCGGATCCTCCGGTTGCGGCTCGATCTTTTTGACAATACGACACAGTTCGAATCCGTCGCCGCGCACGACCGGTTCCAGCACATCTCCGACTGATGCGCTTAGGAATCTTTGCTGGGCATCGACGGGAATGTCTTCCATGAAAAAATCCGCACGCCGATATGGGTACCGCCCTTCCATGGCAACTTCCTCCATTGACATGCCGTCTTCACGCACACAAAACAGCGCTTCTTTGGCCGCATCGCGCGATTCCAGCTCGATTACTTCAGTTTCGAATCGCGTCAGAGGCAATCGTAGCGTCACCAATTCGCGTTGACGCGCTTGCTGGACAAGCACGGTGTCACAATGCTGGCGATATGCTGCTTCCATCACCACCATTTCCTTAAACCACTCCGAATCGCGTCCAAGTCGCTTCAACCAATTGGAAAGTTGCGCCAATTCAATCTCGTTGCGACCGAAAAACTTTCGCTCTTCGCCCGCGATCGCATCCGGATCGGAATCCTTCGCGGCACAACGAGCAGCCAGACGCCATATCAATTCAGTCGTCATCCGGTCCAATTCTCCGGATAGAATCAATTCCGTCACGAATAACCGGTGTAGTTCCGACGACGCGGAGGTGTATTCAACTTCCTCCGGAACAATCTTTTCACTGAGCGTGCTGGCACAATATTGCCGGGTAAAGTAGTCGCTGAAATCATCAAGTGTGAGCCCTCGTGTCGCCAGCCATGCTTCCGTCTCCTCCGCAGTGATTAGGTCGTGTTCATAACGAAAAGCTTCTGCCGCCGTGGTAATGGCGTCGTCGCCCAAGTCCAGATCCAGTTCGTCAGCGAGGCTTTTGGCTTCAAGGCGGCGGAGAAATTGTTTCCATTGTGAATCCAACTCTCCCCTGAAAAGCGCAGCGTCGACCGCGCCGCGCGCCATGTATTCGTGAGCCCCGCACACACACACGATCAGGTTGTCGTATGAAACTGACTTTGTACTGGGCATCGAACTGAGGTTTCTACAGCTTTTCGGGAAGAAAGTCGAGCCTGTCGTTAAGGGGGCGATGGATTCGTGCGATCGATCAGTTGCGCCTCGGACGCCGAATTGTCTTGCCACTGGTGCAACCGCTTACTGATTACTTGGCGTTACTCTGAGCGAATGACGACGCAACGCCTACATTTTCCCGCGTGCGGCAAGCGCCAAGGGCACGGCTTCATTGTCGAATCAGTTCCGAGAGATTCTGGCCGACGCTGGA
>DASSFL010000044.1:0-7175 GCA_035694525.1 Candidatus Udaeobacter sp.
GTCCGTCATACGAATACCAGCCGTACGGGTCATAGCCCCAGGCCGGATACCAATAGCCGCCATTCCAGCCCCACCAACCGCCCAGCACGAACACGACGCGCGAGCAGTGGCTATGCCACCAGTCACGGCCGCGCCATTCCCTTTTGTAATTGTGAAATGCAGCATATCTCGGGTTATTGAAACGAGCGCCTCGCCAGTTGTTGGTGACGCGGACATTTCCTGCCCGGTTATGCAACACGTTACGCGCCAGACTGAGATTTCGCTGCCGATTCACCGCCAGATTTCTGCGAGCGGCATTCCTGGTGGCCTGAGCTACGCGCGCGTTGCGCGCTTGTGTCGCTTGCACGCGATTGGTTCGCTGAGCGTTCGCACGCGTGAAATTTCTCTCGCGATTTAGCGCCGCCCTGTTCCGCTGCGCAGTTCTTGCCTCACGACTCCCAACTCGCGAACTGCGCGCGCTCGCCGCGTCGACTTTGGCGGTTCGGCGCGTGGTTGTCCGAGCAATATTTCTCTCATGCCCAAGTGATGCTCTATTGCGAGTCACGGTTTTGCGCTCGGCGGCCTGAGTTCTAGCTCTCGTTGCACTTAAGTGGCTACTCCGCGGAGTGCGATTCGCTCGCGCAACCGAATGGCCTCCACCGCTTCTGGGTGAGACGACGTGCGCGCTGCGCGCACTTCCACCTCTGGCTGATGCGTGCCCTCCCTTATTTTTTTGGGCCCCCCACGCCGTCAGCGCTAGCGCAAGGCTCCCAATGCATGTCAAATACACAATACGTTTCATGATTTCCCTTCTACTTTCCTTTACTGATTAAACTCCCGCCGTGCTCGGCAGGTTGCGATGTTTTCTAGTCAGGCGTGCTGTTGGCGGACGGCCTCAAACAACACAATTCCAACAGCAGTCGCGAGATTTAGGCTGCGGGTTCCATGCATTGGAATGCAAATGCAGCGATCATTATTGGCCGCAAGCAAACTCTCCGGGAGGCCTTTCGTCTCAGAACCAAACACGAGAAAATCGTCGCAGTGAAATCTTGCTTGGTAGTAAGGGCGCTTGCTCTTCGTCGTTAGAAAAAAATAATTTGCTGCCGGCAGCTGCGACTCTTGCAACGCCTTGAAGGAGTCCCACACTCTCAGGCTTACTTCATTCCAATAGTCGAGACCTGCTCGTTTCAACTGTCGATCGTCGAGTGAAAAGCCAAGCGGACGAACCAAATGCAGCGTTGATTGCGTGGCCAGACAAAGCCGACCGATGTTGCCTGTGTTTGGCGGAATCTCCGGCCGAACCAGAACAATATTAAACATGCTGTAGCAGAGATCGTTGATCCTGCTCCTATAGGGAGAGATCCCAGCTACAGTTTGGTCGCTACAAATTTCTCGAGTTTCACGACGTCGGCGGCGAATTTGCGAATACCTTCTGCTGTTTTCTCCGTTGCCATTGCGTTCTCATTTAGCAGATAGCGAAAGGTTTTCTCATCGAGCTTTAGCTTCTCGATCTTCGCCTGCTTCGCTTTTTCCGGATCGAGTTTGCGTTCGAGCGGCTCGATTGATTCGGAAAGTTCCTTCATCAGTTCGGGACTGATCGTTAGTGCGTCACAACCGGCGAGCTCGCGGATTTGTCCTGCGTTACGGAAACTAGCACCCATTACTTCGGTCCCGATATCGAACTTCTTATAATACGTATAAATTTCCGTAACTGATTGCACTCCTGGATCTTCTGCTCCAGCGAAATCGCGCTTCATCTCCTTTTTGTACCAATCGTAAATCCGCCCGACAAATGGCGAGATGAGCTGCACTTTCGCTTCCGCTGCACGGACCGCTTGTGGCAACGAAAACAAGAGTGTTAAATTGCAGCGGATCCCCTCCTTTTGCAGCTGCTCCGCAGCGTTCAAACCTTCCCAGGTCGACGCGATTTTAATCAAGACGCGTTCGCGCGGAATCTTGCGCTCTTCGTAAAGCTGGATCAATCGCTTCGCTTTCTTAATTGAACCTTCGACATTAAACGACAACCGCGCATCCGTTTCGGTTGAAACGCGTCCCGGCACAATCTGGAGAATGTCGCATCCAAATTGGACCAGCAAATGATCACAGATGTCTTCGATCTGTTCGTGCCCGCTCAGACCTGACTTCCTCTGATCGCTCAGTACCTCCTCGAGGACGTGCGCGTACTCTGGTTTTTGCGTGGCGGCATAAACCAAACTCGGATTCGTCGTCGCATCCTGCGGTTTGAATTCCTTCATGGTCTCAAAGTCCGCCGTATCAGCAACAACTTTGGTAAACTTCTTGAGTTGATCGAGCTGATTTAGTTTCGTTTCAGTTTTTTTATCTTCAGCAATAGCAGTGCTCATAATAAATTCTCCGTTTGGATTTCGTCTGAAACGTACGCCTCGATCAAAAGATCGACAACGATAAAGTCTCGGCTGTGATTCCGAGCGAAGTCAGGGAATCCCGTAGCAAATCCCTGGGCAGCTTCACTGGATCCTTCGACTTCGCTCAGGATGACAGTGGTTACGCAGAAACGGCAGGCCGCGCTTCGGCCGTGCGCCTTGAGCCAAGCGCGGCTTTGACAAAGTTATTTCCAAGCTCCCACATCGGTCCCGGGAATTTACGGCATTCAGTTAGCACGTCGTCGAGCGCGTTGGCGAACATGTCGACTTCTTTTTCGCCGATGATAAGCGGCGGCAGAATTTTCATCACGTCCATGGCATGACCTGCGACTTGGGTAAGGATGCGATGTTTGCTCAGCATTTGCGTCACGATCATTTGCGCGAAAAGCACCTTGTCGATCTTGTGCAATAGCTTCCACGCCATCTTCAATTTGAACTCCTGGGGTTCGTGAAACTCGATTCCGATCATGAGCCCCTTGCCGCGCACTTCTTTGATGAACGAGTGTTTCGTGCGCAGCGCATCCACTTTTTCCATTAAAAGCGCGCCCATCTTCGCGGAATTTTCAATTAACTTTTCGTCGTCGATTACTTCCAGTGCTGCGAGTCCGCATGCCATCGCCAGGTTATTTCGGCCAAACGTCGTCGAGTGAACGACACAGCGGTCCATGCGCGAAAAGGTTCTCTGGTAAATGTCGCGTCGCGTCACGATCGCGCCACACGGCACGTAGCCGCCGCTTAGCGTTTTTGCCAGCGTGATGATGTCTGGTTCCAGATTCCAGTGTTGAAATCCAAACATTTTTCCGGTGCGACCAAGTCCGGTCTGCACTTCATCAGAGATCAGCAACGTCCCGTATTTCCGGCAGAGTTCCTGGGCACGAATAAAGAAATCGGTCTCCGAAGTTTGACAGCCTTTTCCCTGGACAGTCTCAATCACAAAGGCCGCCACATCGCGCGAACGCAACTGTCGATCCAACGCTTCGATGTCATCGAGTGGCAAACGCACATCGAATCCTTCCATTAGCGGCCCGAATCCTTCGGTGAAACTTTCGCACCCCATCAACGATAGCGCACCAAGGCTTAGTCCGTGAAACGCGCTGGCAAGCGAAACCGCCCGTTTTCTCCCTGTGGCAGCCCGCGCAAACTTCAACGCGCCTTCCATCGCTTCGGTTCCAGAGTTGCAGAAGAACACCGCATTCAGATGTGGCGGGGTGCGTTTCGTCAAAGCCTCAGCGAGTAACCCGCTCAAAAGCGAGCAATCCATCTGCACCATATTTGGCAGATCGAGATCGAGGACATCCCGAATCGCTTGTTTCACCACAGGATGATTCCGTCCGATGTTGAAAACGCTGTAGCCGCTCAGAAAATCGAGGTACGGCTGATTATCCATGTCAAAGAGGTACGCGCCCTCGGCTCGCGCGTAGACCTTGTCGAACCCGATTACTCGCTGTGCTTGTACCAGCGTCGGGTTTATGTGGCGCTCATGGAGCTGGTAATTTTCGCCCAGTCGCGCCGCGATAATTTCCTTTAGATCAAAAGCCATCCAATGACGTTCTGCGATTTGCGCTCGAAACGCAAATTACGGCCGCCAGTCTCGGTAAACGGTTTGTGCACCCATCTTCAAATTTGTCTTAGTCACAGTGTGGCGTTCGAGTTGTTCCACCAGCCATTGGAACCACTCCCAACTTTTTTGCGTGCCGGCACGCATACGCTCCAACTCGACAAACGGGCGAAAATTTTGCCACGCGATCCGCGCGGTTCCACCGATTAAGTCGGCCGCGACGGAGAGCGGCACGATGCGCGCATAAACCGAATAGCCGATTCCTTCCATGATGGTCGCGATCTTCAAACACGCTTCCAGCACGCGCGGATCGGCCTCGAGTTGCGCGGCGGTTGTGCCTTTCGGAATCGAATGCACGATCATCGACGAACTCATCCACTCCGGCGTCATCAACGCTTGCACCGCTGCGAAAGCGGCGCGCTCTTCGCGATCGCGGCGCGCTCGGCGCATTTCGACAAGACCAAACGCAACGCCGACGAGCACGGTCAGCGCTGTTGCGACATTTGCGATTGTTCCCAAGTCCATGGCGACAATCTGCGCCAACGTGGGAAAATAAAAAGCCGCAGGATCATTCTCGACCCTGCGGCTTTTGAATTCTTGACCAACCGATGCTTGCTACGTCGTAGCTAAGTCGGAGTTAGTCTTGGTCTTCAACAACTACTCGTTCGACTACCCGTTCCCTTTCGGGTCCGGTGTAGTAAACTCGCACCTTCTGCCCGGCTCGCAGCGGCGCAGTGACGATTTTGCCCGCGCCGTTGACGACTCGGGCGGCCGTTCCCAAAGCAAAACTGACTGGTCCTTGCTCACCCCTGACTACAACAGTCTTACCAGGCTCATACGTGGTCACGGTACCCGCCGTGTACGTTGTACTGGTTGTCTGCGTTGTTGTTGCTGGTTCTGTTGTTGTTTCGGTTGTTGTTGTGCTCGTCTGCGCAAACGCCACAGGCGCAACTAGCGCGCAAGTAAGAGCAATTATTGTTCTTGTCATATATATATATACTCCCTTATGTTTTGATGGTTTCTCCCGAGCGTGATGCTCGGCAACTCGACAGGCATCCCTAGATTACGCCTGTCTATTTCTTCCTCTGACGGTTGCTGGCCTCCACCTATTCGAAATGCACAGGTCTTGTCAGTCTAAAACGACTATGTGGTCAACCAGACGCGTGTAGCCATCGTTGGCGTAAAACACAACTACGCGCGCGCCGGGCTGAATCGAACCGCGAAAGGGCCGGCCAAATTTATCAAAGACAACTCCCGGTCCGAATGAGTCAAACCGCTCGGGATTCGCACTGTCGGTGCGAATTACCAGCGTCCCGGGAGGCTGATAGCTTGCTGCAGTCCCTCCCTGAGCCGACATGACGGGTGCCGTTACTGTTACCCCCTCTACAGTGGTCAACCTTGTCCTTGTCGTAGTCTGCGCAAACACCGGCGATGCCATGAGCACGCAAGCGAGAGCGATAATTGTTTTCTTAACCATGATGCCTCCTCCTGTTAATACTGACACCCAATGTTCGTAGTTCGAAGACATGCTGGACGCGTCATGGATGTGGCGATTTCGTGAAAATTCTTATTTGAGCGATTGAGCGTTCTTATGGATTCGCTACGTTGCTCCGTCGATGACCAGCCAGATGCCGACTGCCGAGCCAGCAGTCACCCCAGAACTTGTCAAGGAACACGGACTCACTCCGGAAGAATTCGAGCGCATTAAGAGAATCCTCGGCCGCGAGCCAAATTTCACTGAACTTGGAATTTTCTCGGTGATGTGGAGTGAGCACTGCTCCTACAAGAATTCAAAGAAAGAACTGAAGAAATTTCCGACTACGGGGGCTGGCATACTGGTAAAAGCCGGCGAAGAAAATGCAGGTGTTGTCGATATCGGAGACGGTTGGGCGATAGCGTTCAAAATGGAGAGCCACAATCATCCGAGCGCGATTGAACCGTTTCAAGGTGCCGCCACTGGAGTTGGCGGGATTATCCGCGATATCTTTACAATGGGCGCGCGCCCGGAATTTTGCCTGAATTCTCTGCGGTTTGGGCCGATCACGGCTGAAAATTCGAAATCTGATCCGGCTCAGGCGGACCGAAGTCCGAAATTGGCGGCGAGCCGCCGGTTATTCACTGGCGTCGTCTCCGGCATCGCGCATTACGGGAATTGCATTGGGATCCCTACAATTGGCGGTGAAATCTATTTTGATGAGAGCTTCGAGGGCAATCCCCTCGTAAATGTTTTTTGTCTCGGCGTATTACGCCATGAACAACTGGCGCGCGGCACTGCAACCGGTGTGGGTAATCCAGTTTTTTATGTTGGCGCGGAGACGGGTCGTGATGGCTTGGCCGGGGCGGCGTTTGCCTCGCGCGAACTAACCGAGCAATCGCGCGAAGATCGTCCCGCAGTACAAGTCGGTGATCCCTTCAAGGAGAAACTTTTGCTCGAAGCGTGCCTTGAGCTCCTTAGTCATGACGCTGTCGCCGGCATCCAGGACATGGGCGCGGCGGGGCTAACCTGCTCAACATGTGAAACCGCCAGCCGCGCCGGGAGCGGCATCGAGATTGACCTCACGAAAGTTCCGAAACGCGAGTCCGGCATGAGGCCATACGAGATTCTGTTAAGCGAATCGCAGGAACGGATGCTGATCATTGCCAGGCGCGGCAAGGAAGACGTGGTTCGCGCAATATTCGAGAAATGGGATGTGCCATGCGTCGAGATCGGCCGCGTCGCGGATGACGGCATGATGCGTGTGCGCGATGACGGCGTGATTGCTGCGGAGATTCCCGCCAAGGCGCTGGCTGACGAAGCGCCTCTTTATTCGAGAGAAGCGAAACCTCTTGCAGCCGCAATCGATGCTGGCGGTCCGGCGAACCTCGCCGAGATCGATGACCACGAAGCGCTGCGCAAACTATTGCGTGATCCGACCATCGCGTCGAAGAATTGGGTGTATCGGCAGTACGATCACACGGTGCGCACCGGCACGCTTGTGAAGCCCGGTTCAGACGCAGCCGTTTTCTTTGTGCGTTATGCAAATAAAATCCTGGCTGCCACTACTGATTGTAATTCCCTCTATTGCGCGCTGGATCCGCGCGAAGGTGCCAAGATTGCCGTCGCCGAAGCGGCGCGAAATCTCACCTGCTCGGGGGCGCGTCCTCTCGCAGTCACCGATAACTTAAACTTCGGCAATCCCTATAAGCCGGAGAACTTTTGGCAGTTGCGAGAAGCAGTTGAAGGCATCGCCGAAGCC
>DASSFL010000045.1:0-5007 GCA_035694525.1 Candidatus Udaeobacter sp.
ACCGGCCCAAACATGGCGGGAAAATCCACTTACATTCGCCAGGTCGCGTTGATTGGGCTGATGGCTCAAATAGGCAGCTTCGTTCCGGCGGAGAGCGCCGAGATCGGGCTGGTGGATCGTATTTTCACCCGCGTCGGCGCGAACGACGACATAGGACGCGGCCAATCGACATTCATGGTCGAGATGAACGAGACTTCGAATATCGTCAATAACGCGAGCGAACGCAGCCTGGTGATACTGGATGAGATCGGCCGCGGCACATCCACATTTGACGGCCTTTCCATCGCCTGGAGCGTCGCGGAGTTTCTCCACGACAAGATCAAAGCGCGCACGTTATTCGCCACGCATTATCATGAGTTGACCAAACTCGCAGCGGAACGCGAAGGCGTTAGCAATTTCAATGTCGCAGTCCGCGAGTGGAATGACCAAATCATTTTCCTGCGCAAAATCATCCCGGGCGGCGCCGACAAAAGCTACGGTATTCAGGTCGCCCGGCTGGCAGGTTTGCCGAAGGAGATTCTTGATCGGGCGAAGGAGATTCTCTCCCATCTGGAGAAACCGGATGGCATAACTGCGCCGTCTACCAAGCCGCACAAAAGAGCGGCAAAAGCAGGTGCTACAAACGAAAAACCGCAGCTGGATTTGTTGTGAAACTGAGTGGTTGCCTGCCCCGGCGAAACGTACACGCAGCAAAATTGCGTATTGTGATAAACTATCCGCAATGGCGGTTAAGACGGAAAAGGAACTGAACGAGACGCAGCGTAACCTTTGGCTCAAGGCAGTAGCCGCCGTTGAGCTGCGCAATCTCGGTTATGCAATTTCGCTTTTGCAGGAAATCCTGAAACAGGAACCGCGATTTCTAACGGGACGACAATTGCTGCGGCGCACTGAAGTTACGAAAAACAGGTCAACCAAGAGAAGTTTTTTCAATATTTCGACTGCGCCGATCGCTGTCATGAAAGCGCAGCGAGAAATCAAGAAGGACCCGAAACGTGCTGCCGAAATGCTGGAAAAGGTGCTGGAAGACGAACCTTATAATCGACAGGCGAACCTGGCTTTAAAGGAAGCGGCGACTGCAGCAGGCTGGCCTGAGATTGGCGTGTTCGCGCTGCGTACGTTGCTGGAAGAAAATCCGCGCGACGTTAAAGTGTTACACGAACTCGGGCGTTTGTACCGCGAGCTGGGAGAGAACGATCAGGAAGTCCAAGTCTATAATCAAATCATCGAGCTAAATCCATTGGATGCCGAAGCGCTCCGTCGGGGCAAAGACGCGGCGGCGCATGCGTCCATGAAAAGCGGTGGATGGACGCAGGCCGAAAGCTACCGCGACCTGATCAAGGACAAAGAGATGGCGATTTCGCTCGAACAGCAAAGCCGGATACGATTGACCGGCGAATCGCTCGAGCAACAGATCGCCGAAACGCATGCGCGTCACAAGACGGAGCCGACGAACGTCGACCTTGTGCGACGCTTGGGCGCGCTCAACGAGGAAAAGGAAGACTTGGAGGCAGCGATCGGCTGGTATCAATGCGCAGCTGACCTGACCAAAGGTGCGGATGCTGGATTGGTCCGGAAAGTTTCCGACCTGAAAATCAAATGCCTGGAACGCGAGATTGCCGCGCACGAGGAATTTCTTTCAACAGGCAACGCAGCCCATGAGTTGCATGCGAAAAAGTCGGAAGAACTAAAGGCCGCCAAAGCGAAGCGCGCAGAAATCCTCATCACCGATGCACGTGAACGGGTCGCTCGAAATCCGACCGACCTTCAGCTTCGATTCGAGTTGGGCGAGCACCTCCTCAGCGCCAGACGTTTTCGCGAAGCCGTTCCGGAGTTGCAGCGGGCGCGGCAAAATCCGCACGCGCGTTTGAAAGCGATGAACCTGCTCGGCTGCTGTTACGGCGAGCTTGGGATGCTGGACCTTGCAACTAAGCAACTGGAAGAGGCGTCAAAGGAAATCCTGCCAATGGACGCGACGAAGAAAGAGATCCTCTACAATCTCGGACTTCTTTACGAGCGGATGGGTGAAAAGGAAAAATCGCTCGCCTGTATGAAACAGATTTATGAGGTCGAACACGGATATAAAGACGTAGCGCCCCGCGTAGAAAACTCGTACGAGCAGAACATGTCCTAAGCCTGATCGGGTCCTGAAAAACTCTCCGCCAGCCTTTCCTAGTCTTTCTCTTGCTCAAGCTCCGATCTCAGCAAGGTGCTGGGGTCTTCGCATTCATGAAAGGATGTGAACAAGAGTATGAATAGAGAGAACGCCAACAGAAGCTAATCACGTCCGAGGAGAAGCCGATTTTCGATTCTTAAATGCCGGATTGTTCCGGCATGCTTCAAAGGAAAAAGATATGAAAAGAACAATCACAGTTATCCCAAAGTTTTTCGTTCTTCCTCTGATAGTTGGATCGTTCTGCCTGGCTGGGGCGGCCATGGCACAAGATGATCCAGCCGCGAAGAGCTCTTCGGTGAGCGTAAAAGACAAGACTTTCATGAAAAAAGCCGCCAGGGGCGGGATGATGGAAGTAGCCATGGGAAAAACGGCTGAACAAAACGCCCAGAATCAGGATGTAAAATCATTCGGTAAGCGAATGGTCACCGATCACAGCAAGGCGAACGACGAGCTGAAATCGATCGCCGAGCAAAAGGGTGTGAAACTTCCAACCAAAGAGCACACCGGAAAATGGAGTTCGGACAAGGCCTACATTGACGCCATGGTGAAGGACCACGAAAAGGACCTGGCCGAATTTCAGGAGGAAGCAAAAACCGGTAGCGATCCCGAGGTGAAAAAGTTTGCAGAGGACACGGCCAAAATGGTCCAGGAGCATCTTGACCTGGCAAAGGAAACTCAGAGCAAGCTGCAATAAGGAAGACACTGACTGCGATGCGGCACGCCTCGAAAGGCGTGCCGCTTTTTTTATGCTGCAACCTTTTCGAATTTTGCACTTGGCTTAAAGGCATTACGCCACCTAAAAGCGCCTTGGCTTTTCCAATGCGAAACTTGATCCTCCTAGTCCATGCGCAAGACGAAAATCATCTGCACCCTGGGTCCTGCGACGGAAAAGACCGAGGTCTTGCGCCAGCTAATACAGAAAGGAAGCGACGTCTTCCGAGTAAATATGAGCCACGCCACCCACCAATGGGTGCGCGAAATTGTTCCACGCATCCGAATACTTGCACAAAAAGCGGGCCGTGCGGTTGCGCTTCTCCTTGATACGCAAGGCCCGGCTATCCGGACTGGCGATCTGAAGGCCAGTCTGCATTTGAAGCCGGGTGACATTCTGGAGTTCACCGTGCGCGGCGCGAAAAGCAAGGAGCGCTATTCCGTGGAGGTGAATTACCCCGGTTTTGCCGACGATGTGACGGTCGGCGGCACGATTCTGGTCGATAATGGCTTGATCAAATTGCTCGTGCTCGATAAGGGAAAAAATCGTGTGCGCTGCAAGGTTTTGACGCACGCGATCTTCGGTTCGCGGCGTCACATTAATTTGCCCGGCGTACATGTGAATCTTCCCTCGCTCACGAGCAAGGACCTGGCCGATGTGTCCCTCGGTGTGGAGTTGGGCGCGGATTTCATCGGGCTGAGTTTCGTGCGCGAGAAGAGCGACATCGAACAGTTGCGAAAACTTCTGGCGAGGAAAAAAAGCAAGGCGCAGATCGTGGCAAAAATCGAGGATCAACTGGCGGTGCGCTCCATCGACAAGATGATCGAGAGTGCGGACGTAATCATGGTCGCGCGCGGCGATTTGGGAATCGAATGCCCGATGGAAGACTTGCCAATCATCCAGCGCCGAATTGTGAAAAATTGTCTTCGCCTGGGCAAGCCGGTCATAGTGGCGACTCAGCTGTTAGAATCGATGATCACTAATCCTCTGCCCACACGGGCGGAGATCACCGACGTGGCAAATGCGGTTTTCGAACAGGCCGACGCTCTGATGTTGAGCGGCGAAACGACGATCGGCCGCTACCCGGTTGAGTGCGTCGAAGTCTTGCACCGCGTCGCTGTGCGCATCGAACGCAGCGGTGGCGCGGGTTATGCAGAGGACGCACTGCTGGAAAACATTCGTCAGAAAATGGTGGCTTCGGCCGTCACGCTAGCGGACTCGCTGCAAGATTCAAAATTGGTCGTTTTTACGCTGCAGGGAAGGATGGCGGGGTATGCCTCAAATCTGCGGCCGCAGCGCGCACCGATCTTTGCTTTCACTCCGAGCGAGGAAATTTACAGGCAGCTGGCGCTTTACTGGGGGACGTTTCCGGCCTGCATCGATTTTGCCGCCGGTCCGGACAGGACGATTTCAGCAGCCGAGAAGTTTTTGCGCAAAAACAAGTGGGCTACACCTGGAGACCGCATGGTAATTGTCAGTGACGTCCGTATGGGTCGCGAGCTTATCGATTCGATCCAACTGCGTGTAGTGAAATGAAAACAAAAACGCGCGGACAGGAAGTCCGCGCGTCCTAAACCGAAGACATTGACCCGCTTAAGCTTCTACAGGCAACTCGACGTCGACCGGACGCTCCTTCTTGCTGAGCGCGCGGCGCAACTTCGAGAGGGCGATGTTTTGCAACTGACGAATCCGTTCCCGGGTGACGCCGAATTTCTTGCCCACTTCCTCAAGCGTTTTCGGTTTGCCGCCGTCTAGTCCGAAGCGCTGGAAAATAATCTTCTTCTCACGATCGTCGAGCACATCAAGCAGCCCGCCGACTTCGTTGCGCAGATTTTTGTCGCGTAGCAGTTCAAATGGCGTTTGCGCCTCCTCGTCGCCAACAATCTCGCCGAACTCGGTGGAATCATCATCGCTAATCGGCGCGTCGAGCGACGCCGGGCGGATCGAAACGGTCTTTAACTGCGAGACCTTGCCGCTCGCGATTCCAATTTCATCACCCAGCTCTTCATCGGTGGGTTCGCGGCCCAGTTCCTCGCTCATTTGCAGTGAAACCCGGCGCATCTTCGAGATTTTGTCCACCAGATGCACAGGCAGGCGGATCGTCTTGCTCTGGTTCGCCAGC
>DASSFL010000046.1:0-21947 GCA_035694525.1 Candidatus Udaeobacter sp.
AGCTAAGCCTTATGAAAAGACCGGTGCCGAAGTGGGGGAGCTATACCATGGCGGCAAACAGAAAATCAAAGAGATCAGTCCAGAGAAATTCCAAGCTCGCGACTACGGTTTCTATGGCAAGGGATTCTATGTCACCGAAGCGCCTCATTATGCCAAGACCTATGGCGGTCAGGTCACTCGCCTTGCTCTCAAGCCAGAGGCGCGTGTCCTTGAGTCAACCCTGACTCCTGAGCAGGCCAGTCCCGAATTAATCCGCGACGTTAAGCAAGCGCTCTATGATGCGGGCATTGCCAAGGCGAGAGAGAGAGGCAAGGAGGATGCCTTCAAGGCAGAGATTGAGTCGATAACTGATAGTCCGATCAACTGGAAGAATGCCGTTGACAGGTTTGCGGAACTCCAGGGCTACGATGTCGTCAAGCATGGGGCGGGCGAGATTGTCGTAAAAACCCCTTCCGTTCTTCAAGTCGCTAAGCAAACTCCGGAGAAAGCTAAGCCTAAGCCAAGGCCTAAGCCAGAGACTGCCGAAGAAGAAGCCGGCAGGCTCGCCGCCCGGGGCGCTCCCCTCCCCAGTCCCCTCGCCCCGACCACCGGGGGGCCTTTCACCAGGCTAAGACGGACCGTCGAGAATTTCTTTCGGGGAACGGCCGAGCAATTCCGAAGGACTCCCGGCTTGGAGTTTCTCGGCAATGCCGGGCTTAGACATCAGGACCACCTCGCAGCCCGGAAGGGAGAACTGACCGCCGCGGTTCCCAAGGTGAATACTCGGGAGGTGAACGAACAGGTGGCCAAATACTGGAGCGATCAACTGGGTCCCGGTCCCAGCCGCGGGGCGGCTCCGCTGCCCACGCATCCTGAGGCCGCGCGGATCGTGGGCGAGCAACGCCGGCTTAAAGCTGAGATCAAGGCCCGCAACCAGAGCCTCGGGATCAAGAACGACCCGGGGGATGCCTCCGAATATCCGATGATGCTTTCCAAAGAGACCCTCCAGGCGCACCAGAAAGGCGCCGGCCCGCACTGGCAGCGGCTCAAGGACGATATGGTCAATGAAGGGATCATCCCTGGCGGCGCGCCGGATGTGGTCGACCGCGCCGCCGACCAGTATCTCAAGAAGGTGACCGACGAGTTCAACCAAGGCAAATCGATCAACAAGCCGGGCCTTCGGCTTCCGATGAGCGCGTATGAACTCAGGCCGGGCGGGTTTATCTCCTGGGCGAGTCATGCAGGTGAGAAGTCGGCCCTGCGTGATGCCTATGGGAGCGTGAAATACACCCCTCCAGGCACTCCCCCGGGGGTGGCCGGGAAGAATCTCTTCGACCGGGCGAGGGAGAGAACCAAGGTTCCCAAAATCCAGCGCAAGATCGACATCATGGAGGCGCTCGCCTACGGGCAGTCGACCCCGAACGCCTGGAGCGGGATCATCAACGCGAGCACCAACATGGTCACTGGCGCGTATCTGGGGAACGTCAAGAGCACAGGCAAGAACCTGCTTGGTGCGATCGCTGGGAACGTCGCCCGCTGGCCGACCTCGTTCCTGAAGATGCGCGCGGCGCTTAACGCTATCCCTGAGGCCAAGGAGCGGGGTCTCCTCCAAAACGATCTCTTCGACGCGATGGATGACATCAACCATCCGACGCTTATGGGTGAGGGGGCTGGTCGGTTTGCCAGTTTCATGCTCAAGAAGCATGGCTATCCCGCTGTCGAGATGATCGCGCGGGCGCAGGGGCTAGTCGGGGCCAAGGATGAATTGCGTGCCGCCCGCAAGGCCTACGGAAATAACCCGAAGAGCAGGAAGGCGCTCAAGTTCATGGCCTGGGCGCAACGCCTGGGGTTCAGCGACCCGGAAGCACTCATTCAGGAAGCGGCTACCGGCGGGCCGCTTGCTGATGCTTTCCTGCGCCGGGCGGTGAATCGCGTCCACGGCGGCTATGCCTATACTGACGTGCCCCTCTACCTCTCGGGAGAACATGGCGGGCTCTACCGGCAGTTTGGCAAATTCATGACTGAGCATACCAACATGGTCTACGAGGACATTGTGAAGCCGCTGCTACGTACGGGACCGGGGCGCGGGATTCTCCCCAAGGAGACTGTTGAAGTGACCAACCCGGCGACCGGGGCCAAGGAAACCGTCAAAGTGCCAGGCGAGCCACTCCGGGCGGCCATGTATCTGGCTGCCTTCGCGGCGGCTGGCGGCCTCTGGGACTTTGCCGAGGAAGCCATCTGGGACAAAGCGAGCGACTGGGAGAAGTGGAGCGCCATGTTCGAGCGACTGGGAAAAGGGGAGATCGAAGTGTTAGGGGATGCGTTTACCAAGCTGGGCATGGCCGCGGTTAACCTCGGGACCTTCGGCTTTGCGGGCAGCTTCGGGAAGGCGGGTTACGAATATTTCACCGGCAAGAGCGACCTCGAACAGATTGCCCTCGACATCCCGGCGGCAGGAGCAGTCAAGGACGCGGTCGCCGCGGTCCAGGATTTCCTTGGGAGAAAGGACTGGACGCCGGCTGGAGCGGTCCGCTTCTCTGACCAGATCTTAAGCATTTTATCTACTTACCGGGCGGGCAAGGGGCCGATTGCCCAAGCCCTCCATGCGAATAATCTCGACGTATTTAATTCCGACATCACCGCCTACAAGATCGACCGAGCCAACGCGCGGGCCTCGATGCGGCGGATGGAGGATGCCCTCGGGATCGAGCGCAAGCCTCATATCACCGGGGTTCCAGCGACCGCCAAGACGGCGCTAAAGGACAAGCTCAACGATCTCGTGGCTACCGGACGCCTCGCTGAAGCCCGCGGACTCATCGAGACAGAGAAAAAGAAACTCAAGGACGATAAGACCAAGGAAGAGTTGATGGATGACCTCAAGGCCTCGACCGAAGCGAAGCACCCGCTCGGGCCGGGCAAGGCGCGCCGCGAACTGCTCATGGAGAAGGCGAAGAAGTTGATGACTCCGGGTGAATACGAGCGGGTCAAGCGCATCCAAAAAGAATACGAAAAGAACGCCATCAAGATGGACCTGATGGAGGACAAGGGAGCCTCCAGCAGCCAGAAGCAGGAACTGGAAGATAAGCTTGAGCGGCAGAGGAAACAGAAACTCTATGAGCCCAGCATGGTCGAAGAACTGATGAGCGCAGTAGGATTCTAGAGTGATTTTGGGATTTGCCGGGCGGTGAGTTTCAAGTTTTTACTTAATACGCGTAAAGATGAGCAAGCCAAAGAAAGACCCGACTGAAGAGTGGATCAAGCGCCTCGATGAGGGGCCAGAGAACGAAGAAGATGAAGGCGAGGACTACCCGATCAGCTTGGCGACCGTCCTCCTCCTCATTTTCGGATTAATCGCCGTTCTCGGACTACTTAGCTGGTTCGTCCTCTCGCTCCTTGGGGAGGGCATTCCAATTCCCCAGATTCCTGAGATAGGATAAAAAACACCCCGGAGGAAAAGAGTACGAGGTTTCCGCTCCGGGGTGCTTGATTTTGACTACCAACGCTAAAGACTTTAGGATTCTGGCGGGGAATCTGCAAGCTCGATCTCGATCTCAGTGGCCTCCTTGCTGAAGGCGCTGCAGAGCTGCTGCTCGTAGAAGAAGGCTACGGCGCCTTCTTGCGTAGCTTTGGCAGAGTCTCCAGGCGCAATTCCGCTTGCAACAAGACCGTCGACAAGGCCTTTGCAGCCTGCCACAAAATTATCGGGATCGAGGAGTCTGACCCGAATTCCTCGGATTGTGATTTTGACTCGAGGGCCGCTACGAGGAGCCGCCAACTCCGATTGCGTTCTAAATGCCGGCGCTTCCAGTGCCACGTTCTTATCTTGTTCTCGCTCGGAATACGGTACGTCAATCGCAAGAGGACCTTTCGCTTTTCGGGCTGCTGTTTGTCTTGCACGTGTCTCCTTTGCTCTTTGGTTTCTCTCCTTTTGGCGCTTGGCGGCCTCAGCCGCAAGATCGGCTTGGCCTCTTTTCAGGACCTGCCTGGGGTCTATCCCCATCCGTCCGCAAAAGTCGGTCCACTGTTCCTTTGTCCAGCCCATTTACTTATCTCCGTTTCCTGCCCAGACGAGGCACTTGTAGTCGGGGAGTTGATTGCGGGGAAGGAAGATATCCTTCTTGAGCTTGTCGAAGGCCACGCCGTCGATCTTCAGGACCTCGGAAAGTTCCTCGTTGTTCAGGTCGCTTTCAAGGAGGAGGCGGACAGCCTCTTTGCTGAAGTGGCTGCGCCCCTTGCGCACCTCGACCCGCCAGTTCTCCATCCCATCGCCCTTCTCGGCGTATTCGATCCCCTTGGCAGTGAGGTCGGCATTGGCGACCAGCTTTTCGAGGACCCTCCATTCGTGGATGAATTTGCCCAGGAGGATCGGATCGCTCTTAAGTTTCTCGAGAGCTCCGATACGGTCGAGCATCTCCTCGCCCGCCCCGAGGGTGACCAGCGCTTTGGTGGCTGGCTCGACCCAGGCTGGACAGGACGAGCGCAGCCGACACCCCCGGCAGTAGGAGCCGGTGACATACGGACTCTCCGGATCGTTCTGGGCGGCGATCGTGGAGGAGAGGAGGGCTTCGGCCTCGTCCTTGGTGATGGTGAAGCGGCGGACTACCTTCACGTCGCAGTAGAGGAGCGATGCGGCCACCTCGGAGACTCCGAGTTTGTCCATCAAGCCGAGCGCATAGATGGAGAGTTGCGGGAGATGGTCCCCCTCGTTCCCGCTCTTCCAGTCGACCAGTCCCGGGATCCCCATGGTATGCTCGCCGTAGCAGTCGCAGCGCCCGAAAGTGATCAGCTTCCCGGCGAGTGGGTCCCAGATATCGACCCGTTCCTCGATCCCGTGGATCTCGCGCAGTTCCTCCTGCGTTTTCTTCCAAAGCCAGTTGCAGGCCTCCAGTTCGTCGAACTCCTTGAGCCAGACGGTTTCCATCGGTTCCTTGGCGAGCGTCTTGCGCAACATCTCGGCGGTGACCAGGTGGATGCGGGTGCCGCGGGCAGAAGCGGGACTTTCTTCCCCACTGGAAAGATAGTGGGCGCAACGCTGGAGCGCGTTGAAGCTGGAGGGTGCCAGCGTCTTGTGATGGTCTTCCGCGGTCATGGCATCGGCAATTCCGGGGCGGAGATGCTCTCGAGAGTTTGCAGGACCGCCGTCATAGCCTTCAACTCGGCCTCGGCTTGGGTGGCGTTCATTCTCTCACTCGCAATCAACTTTGGGTAGAGCCGGCGGCGCATGGCGAGTTCCCGCCTGACGCAATCGATTTGCACGTAGATGTCGATACTCATTCTAGCCCGGTGAGCATGAAGGTGCCCGGGTAGCGCCCCGGTTTGACGGCTGCCCTAAAGACCCGGTCAGGATCCTCGGTGCTCAGGGTGTAGGCCTTGTTGGCCAACTCCTGGCTGAGCGTGCCGGCGACCCGCCCACCTTCGAACTGGACGCTGTAAACCATCTTGCCATTGCGCTCCTCCTCGTCGACCCCGATGATCTTCTCCGCCCAGAGGGTCGCACGGTCTTCAGGAGGAGGCGCTTTCTTTGGCGCTGGCTTGGCCTCTGCGGGCTTTTCAGGGACAGTGGGGAGGTTGTCTCGCCCATGGTTCCCATGGTTTTCTTCGAGATCCTGGGTGAAGAAATCAGAGGCGCCGGTGGCGCTCAAGGTGGCGTTCACTTTCGCGCGCTTCTCGGCCATCTTGTAGCACGTGTTCCAGACGTCCGCGATGTCCGGGTTCTCGCTCCGCTGCTCGTCCCCGTATTTGACCCAGACCCAGCGGCCATCGACCTTCTTCATGCCGTAGCCTAGCGCGCGATAGTATTGCTTCTTCTCCTTGGCATCGGCGGGGATGGCCTGGTCGGTGACTTCGAAATCGCTGACGTTCCTGTAGCGATATTTCGTTTCTTTCGTCGAGCATGAGCCGACCCCCTCCCCGACGAACATGCCAGTCGGATAGTGCCAGAGGCCGATCGTGATCCGATATTCGCGGTGGCCCTCGCCCAGCTCGACGATCTCCTCCTTGGAGACCTTGGGGGCGAGGTTGAACATGGTGCCAATTTTCTCGGCCCCCGATTTGAGGAGGACCTTCTTGTCGCTCCCGGTCCCCGGAATCGACCCGTAGTGCTCGCCCTCGACGAGGACTTGCTGCATCAGGTCTTTGATCAGCCGGCGCCGGTTGACGACCTCCGCAATGGAGGCTCCGGTCGAGATCGAGATGATCGGTTGCGGTTTGGAGACTACGAGCTCAGTGCCTTCGTTGGGATCGGCACGGTAATCTTCGTGATGTGGATTGTCTGCAGGTGATTTTAGGTTCATAAAATTGTTTCAAGCCACCCGGATGATGGCGAATTTGCCCGTGTATTTGCCCCGGCTGATCTTGCGGCCGCTGACCCGGAACTTGGGGGAGTGCTTGCGGAAGGTGCGGGCCGCCTGAAGCGCTGCCTTTAACTGGCGCTCGGTGTCGAAGATGATCGCATCGTGGAGGCGCATATCACCAAAGGGGTAGGTGGAGCGCCTCGTGATCATCGGGACCTCCAGGCCGCGGACGAGATGGAAACCCTCGGGATACTCGGGCGGCTCGAACTCATTCGGGTGCAGCGGATGAGGGAGCGGGCCGTGCGAAAATGGGGCCTGTTTGTTTTCTGATTCGCTTGTGTTCATCATGTATGACTAGGTTTGTATTCTAGTAATATAGGGCATCCCACGAAAATGTCTACATTTATTTTCTATCTTGCTATTGACAGCAGCTAGAAGTCATCTATGTTGTGGGTATGACTACCACACTCCACCTCATTCCTGAAGAAGTGGCTCAACTCAAGAGCCTGCTGGAATATGAAGCTGAATGCCAGGATCCCGCTCCTAGGGTAATCGGAAATCTCCTCGTCAAGCTTGCGGAAGCAGAGCGCGAGGCCTTCCTCGCCGTGCACATGCAGGACAACAAGGCGCCCTACCTGAAGTAAAGACTATGTATACCGTTGAAGTACCAAATCTGAGAAAGGATCAACTTGCCGTGATCCTGCACTATCCGGAAAGTGTCGGCCACTACTACGCTGGGGCACGTTGCGTTATCGTCAAATCCTCCGGGGACTGGATCGACCGCGCAGAGACGAAACTCGGCTCCCGTGTCCGACTCTATGATGACGGAACCGCCTTTATTGGCTTGGGTTCTTACGGCCGTCCAATCCATGGCACGTGGGAGTCGTTCACCAGGGAGCAACTTGCCAATTCGGAAGAACTCGTTCGCACGGCTCCGATCAGCTGACCCCCTTTGGGCATCGTTGCCCCTAAACACGCGTGCTGGCAGGCCGCGAGATGCCTGCCAATTAAATCTTATGACTACCCTCAAGGTAACAATACTGGCCGCGCTGGCAGCACTTAGCGCGGGGTCACTGCAAGCACAAACAAAAGTCCGGGCACACACCCGGTCGGACGGGACCTACGTCCCCGAGCACTACCGGAGCCGTCCGAATAGTTCGACCTACGACAATTGGTCGACCCGCGGGAATACCAACCCATACACCGGCAAGCCAGGCTACCGCGATCCTTGGAGGACGCCGGGCTACTTCGAGAACTAATATTCAACCTTCCGCTGGCAGACCGGACAATGTCTGCCCCACTTTTATGACACACAAAGAATCCAACCAAAAACGACTGCCAGAAGGTTATCGGCTTGAGCGTCAGGTGACTTTCACGGGAACCACCTGGCAAGTCTTCGATATCGTTTGCGACTCTTACGCTGTTCGCGGGCAGAAAACTCCCAAATCGGCCGTGGACCTGACGCTAAGGGCGCTTGAAGCCAAATGAACATCCACGATTTCATCACCCCGCCCCCGGGGAATACTTTCAACTACTACGACTACCTGGAGAAACATCCGATGAAACACTATAACGAATACACCGAGGAGGACGTCGAGGACCTCGCCCGCTATTGCGAGCGCCTCGCCGAGAGGGTCTGTGCCCTCGAAGATGAGACCGCCTGCCTGATCGAACTAAGCAGCAAACTTCTCAACATCCTCCAGCGAACCACTTCCTTCGAGGACCTCGATAGTGAGTTGCTTAGAGATCTCCCCCGTATCGGGGCCACTCCCCGAATGGAGCGCACAGAAACTCCCCTGGATGGCGAAGTGCCTTTCTGAGGCAGCCCGCCAGCCTGGCAATAATCCTATGTTTAAAGATTTTCTTGATGCTGACATTCCGAATGACGGACTCGCCTTTATTCTTCTGGCGATCTTTCAAATCTTTGCTTTGCTCCTCATCTTTGGCCCTCTCGCCGGGGGGATCTGGGCGCTATGGGAAAGGGCCTGGGGTGATGCCCTCCAGTTCCTCTTTGTCACCGTGATCGTCTGGCTTTGCTGGTTCTTTCCGGAAGAAGCCTGGGTGGTTGTCGTTACTCTCTTCTCCGCCCTTCTGGTGCTCTCGATAGTTACCGTGCTTGTCTATGGGATTCTGGTCTTTCCGGCAATCAAGCTCTACGAAATCCTTCGCGGACAATGAACAGATACGAGGTCGAAGTCGAGGTCTGCTACCTCTTCGGGGTCGAGGCCGAGAACGAACGGGAGGCCGAGATCATTGCGCAGATGATGCTCCATGAGCGTGCCCCGGCCCTCGAGTGCGTGATCGCGAGCATCTGCGTCGAGAAGGTCCAGCCCGGGAACACCGCCTCCGGGAGCGTCCAGCGGCCTCCGCATGGTCTTTCTTGAACCCCCAACCACCTGTGAAATGAAAATGATACTACTGACCCTGCTGGCGAGCGCAGGCCTGGCTTGCCTCTTGCTGATATTACTGGCGAGCGCAGCCCTGGTTTGCGCGGAGGAATGAGACTTCTTGCCTGCACGCTGTTTCTTGCGCCTGTAGTGGCTCTGGGACAGGTTTTCCATACCGACGAGGAGTTCTACGCCTACCTTGAGCACAAAGCCCGTATGGGAGCGATAAACGAGGAGCGCGCCCGCGCCGCGGTTGCCAGCCAAGAGGCCGAGCGCCAGAGTGCCCGGGAACGCGAACACCAGGCGATCATCGAGCGGCTCGAGGACGAGCTCTACTTGAACGCGCTCCGGGCGCTTGAGTAAATGAGCCGCAAACTTCGGCCGATCATGGACCCGCTCGTCTTAAGGTTCGAGCTCATGCGGATCAAGCAGCGCCTCGAAGTCCTCCGTCAGGAGCGCAACCTGCTCCTCGCCTTCGTCAAACGCGTCCAGGAAGATCTCAAAGGCCCTGACTACCAGGAGGCCAAACGCCTGATCGCTGAAATCAAATGACTCTCGCAAACATCTTGCGTAGCTCTCCCGGGATATAGAACTGGAGGAGAACTCCGGACGGGGAGGTCCCTCCCCCACTGAACACCCGGGTGGAGCTACGCACTTCTCCCCCCGCCCCACCCCACTCTACGAAATGAAAATCCTAACCATAATCGCCGGATCCATCCTGCTCGCCTACCTCTACCTCTGGTGGCGCTATGATGAAGCCGCGGACATCGAAAAGATGCAGCGCAACTGGGAATGGAAGCAACCATGAGCCAGGATGAGCGCCCAGAGCAGCGCCGGCAGATACAGCCGCCGAACGTGAACCTGCTTCACGCGGGCGACCTGCTTCAGGAAAAGATGGAAAGCTGCCTGCGCGAATCGATCGCCTGGAAGCAATTGCAAGGCATGAAGCTCGAACCCATGGTCAGCTCCGAAAGACTTCCTTAAAGCCACGTAACTTTCTGTTGCCTTGCCCACGTCACGGGCCTGAAACAGCTTTTCCAAGCAATTCACCCGCAGGGAGAACCTGGCCCCTCCCGCGGTTTGGGGAATTGGTTTGTGGCGTGGGCATCCCCCCTCTCCAATGAACGATATCGATCCGGAAATGATGGTGCTCTGGGCGGCCTTCTGGCTGGTTCTCTGGTATGCCATTATTCGCTTTTAATGCTTGCCAACCGGGGCGGGCCCGGCAAACGAAAGAGGGGGTTAAAAGCCCCCTTTTTTATGAGCATCCACAAAGCGCTGAGCATGGCCGAGCGGGTCGAATTCCGCAAATGGGCCCGGGTCAACTATCTCCCCTTCTCCCCGATCGACGGCACCTGGCACCCGGTCGTCCAGCACGAGTGCGTGGCCATCAACGAGGAGGCCCACCTCCAGCTCGCCGCCGATCAATTCGAGGCGCAGGAAGCTAGCTAAAGGAATAGGTATTCAAGGCCGCTTAGACACTTAGGTAATTAGGGAAAAGGGAATCTCGCCAAAAGGGGCGTTCGTGCGTTGACTTCACGCGGTAAGTGTTTCAAGGTTTCGCGTTATGCTGGCCGAACCGGAAGACCCACCCCAATTCCACGCCCACTACTCTTTCGAGTTCCCCGCCCCGGAGCCCAAGGGGCCTCTCCCCCAATACCTTAAACACCTCCCTACGGGCGCCTCCTGCTGGATCGAGCGCCGGCATCTCCGCGGCTTCCGGATGATGGCGAAAAAGGCCGGCTGGAAGATCACCTACCGCAAAGCAAGCGACGTAGATGGATTCGTAGCAGATAACTCAAGAGAGGAGTGTGGGCGCGTCTGGAGAATAAAATAATGGACACCCTCACTGCCGACCAAAGCGAAGACCCTACCTTTATCCATAGCCGGGTCGATGACCTCGGATTGACCGTTTATGAGTTCCGGGTCTATTGCCACCTTAAGCGTCGCTCTAATCATGGCGTTGCCTGGCCGGGAATCGCCTCGATCGCGAGAGTTTGCCGAATGCACAAGATGACCGCGGTTAAGGCGATCAAGGGCCTCGAAGAGCGCAAAATGGTGACCGTGACCAGGGTGGAGGGAGAGGGCAACCGCTACCGCCTGACCAAGCCCTCGGCATGGAGAGAGGAGGCTAAAGTAGATAACGGTACCAGTATAAAAGGGATAACGGTGGAGTATAAAATAGATAACGGTACCAGTGCGGTTTTAGATAACGGAAGGATATCCACTGAAGGTTATCCAAAAGAAGAGAATCCAATTGAAGATACCCCCATACCCCCTGCGCCGCTTTCAGCGCCGCGCCGTCGCTTCGCTCCTGTGCGTGTGCCTTCAGAAGAATTCCTCTCCTTCTGGGATGAATACCCTCGCAAAGAGGCGATGAAGCCAGCCTGGATAGCCTGGCAGAAAATAAAGCAGCCTGCCCCGGTCAGCGAGATCCTCGAAGCCCTCCAACTGCAAAAACGCAAACTCTGGAAATACTGCGAGAAACGGCATATCCCGTTGGCATCCACTTGGATCAACGCAGAACGATGGGACGACGAATTATGAAAACAAGGACTATCAAAAAGACAGAGAGCAAACCGAAATTCAGTCTCACCAAGTGGAGCACCGATCATAAGGAGTTCGTTGCCTGGTGGAAGGAACACGAGCACAGCGGCTTCGTCGAGGACAGCGAAGGCGGCTGGCACTGGAACTTCACCCCGCGCCTCGCCTGGAACTGCGCCCGCTACCGCTCTGAATTCACCGGCGAGGACGAGTACGCCACCAAAGAGGAAATGCAAAGATAACCGTGAAACACAAATCCTCCCCCGTCCTCCGGATTCCTCCACCTCCTCGGCCCTCGCACCCTCCTGCCGATCCCCCAACTCCCCAATCGGCGGAACCTACCCTAAGCGACGCAGAGGCCGTCCTGCGGGCCTTTGAACGCCGCGCCGCATCTTTGTCCCAAAAAAGAAGCAAAAGCCCACAGCGGCCATCCTCGCGCAAAAGAAGACCATGCCATGAGCCTGCCACCCAATTTAAACCCCACCAGCACCTGCTCCTGCGGCGCCAGCAAACTCCCCTCCCACCAGTGGTGCCCAGCCTGCTGGAACGCACTCCCAGCCAAGTCCGCCCTGCGCTTCGTCCGCAAAGCCCACAGCCTGCGTAGCCAAATCGTTAACTCTCAACAGTTGATATCCCGCAACCTCCTGCCACCTTCCCCAGCATAACCATCTTCTCACTATGGCGAAACCTAAAGGAAAACACCCCAATCAGCCCCCAGCCTACAATATGCTCACCTTTAACCACCAAAATGGCAGCTCCCAGCACAATCAGCCCCAAAATGATCAGCAAAATGGCTCAGCAGGTCCGCAAATTCCGTGCCAGGATGAAGATGCCTACGCGCGGCTCGATGACGCCCTGCGCGACTTCATCTTCGGGATCTCCCGCGGCTACAGCGTGCGGATGGCCTGCCGGATGAGCGGGAACGACTACGAGGTGATGCTTGACTTTCTCAACAACCAGTCCCCCTACTGGAAGCCGGATCTCTTTCGCCTCGTCGAGAAGGCCCGCGCGGTCTGCTACAGCCGCCACGTCGAGGCGCTTAACGCCGCCACCGACTGGCACGCCCACGCCTTCTGGCTCGAACGCCGCGAACCCAAAGAATACGGCCGCACTGTCAGCCTCGAGGAGGAGGGTGCGCAACGCCGCGCACTCATCCGGATGACCCCGGAGACCCTTGACGCGCTCAGCGAAGCCTACGACGCCGAGCACGGCACCCCAAGTGAGGAACGTGAATAAGGGGGATTCTAAGGGGGAGTCTGCCGGCCTCTTGTCAATCCTTAAATACTGAACCGAAAACAAACAATGCCGCTTTTAACAGCCGCCCATTGTCTAGCCCCCACAACCATTGTATGCCCATTGATGCCCAACTACTTACGTGCCTTCTAGCGCATATGAACCATGTTATATGATGTTATCGCAACTCCTTGCCTCCCATGGCAATGCGAGAAGCCTCGAGCATGCCAAATAAGCATGCTGAGCATACCTAAAAAGTATGCTCGGAGCACCCAGGTTGGCACGCTTCCTGAGCAGAAAACGCCTCCTGATGCGCCTCTTTCTACGTAAGTGCCTGAAAATGAAGGGGGTACCCGCGGCCCTGCCATACCATCGGCGGACCTCCACGTAACGCATCCAGTATTTTCGAGTCGAGGAAATAGCGAAATAAGGAAATAGGGGAGGATATGAGAGTTATTCAATTTCAGGTAGATGTGGAGGATTACACGATTTTCATATTGATGGAGGACGGGCGGATATTTTACGGCAAGGGAGGGTTGGTTAAGCCTGGGTGGGAGGCGATTGAGTTACCGGAGCATCCGATGGGGATGCCGTGCAACCCGCTGGGGCCGCCGCCGGAGGATAAGCGCTAGGAAATGAGAGTTCTGGTGGCCTGTGAATTCAGCGGGGTGGTTCGCGATGCTTTTCTTAGCCGCGGGCACGAGGCGATTTCCTGTGACCTCGAGGAGAGCGAGGCGGGCGGGCCGCATTATTGCGGGGACGTGCGGGATCTGGAGCTAAGTGGTTTTGATCTCATGGTGGCGCATCCGCCCTGCACGCATTTGAGTGTTAGTGGGGCGCGCTGGTTTCATGGCAAGGAGGAGTTGCAGGAGGAGGCGCTACGATTTGTGCGGTGGTTACTTTGCGCGCCGGTGCCGCGGATTGCGCTCGAGAATCCGGTTTCGATAATTTCGAGCAGGATAAGGAAGCCGGACCAGGTGATCCAGCCTTGGCAGTTCGGGGAAGACGCGAGCAAGGCGACCTGTTTGTGGCTGAAGAATCTTCCTTTACTTAGACCCACACGGGTATTACCCGGGGGGCGGTGGCTTAGGAGGGCGAACCAGACGGCCAGTGGGCAGAACAAGCTTGCTCCCAGTGAGACCCGGGCGAGGGAACGTTCCCTCAGCTACCCGGGAATTGCCCTGGCGATGGCCGGGCAGTGGGGGCGGGGAGGTCTTATCCAGGAGGAGTTGGTCCTCGGGGAGGCAGCATGAAAACCAAGGAGACGGAGGAGGTTGATTTGTCGACTGAGTTAGAGCGCGGGCAGATGAGCTTGTTCGGCAACGAGTGCGAGGGGATCTGCGGGGTATGAGGATTCGCGAATGGGTTGCCGAGTATAATGAGGATGCCTTGCTCGCCGATGGTTTTGAGGAAGCGATTATTGGGATTGCTGAACGGTGCTCGCAGCCGCCACTGGTAGTCTACGATGCGGAGAAGTGCATTGAGATTCTGGAGCGCGATATGACGAGAGACGAAGCGGAGGAATTCTTCAGCTTCAACACACTCGGTGCCTGGTGTGGCGAGCACACGCCGCTGTTTCTCTGGCGTTATGAAGACTAAGGAAACCAAGGCGGCCATCCAGATGTCTACCCCGAGCGGGTTTGCCCGGGAGGCCCTCGGGTTTGCCCTCCACCCGAAGCAGGCGGAGATCGTCGAAGAGTTTCGTTCGCTGAGGGGGAGAAAGAAGGTGGCGGTGAGTGCCCCCAATGGTGCCGGGAAGAGTAGTAAGATCAACGCGACGCTAATAATTAGGACCATCTGCGTGAAGCCGCAGGCCAAGGTGATTGTCACCTCGGCGGACGCCAGGCAGATTAGCGAGCAGATCTGGCCGGCGGTCGAGCGGCACAAGCATCTCATGGCGGAATCCGACGGCTGGCACTGGACGGAGCACGACCATACCATTCGCTCCCCGAAGGGCGGCTTCGTCATCATGTTCACCACCAAGGACCCGGGCCGGGCGGAGGGCTGGCACGCCGAGTTCGACGAGGGCAACCAGGTCGACTCTCCATGTCTTATAATAGTCGACGAGGCTAAGTCAGTTGAGGAGCAGATCTTCGAGGCTTTTTCGGCGAGGTGCACCTTCAATGGCTTATTCTATATTAGCTCGACCGGGCTGATGCAGGGGAGTTTCTACCGGGCGATGGCCGGGGAGGGCGGCTTCAAGCGTTATAGCTTAGGCTTGCAGGACTGCCCGCACATTCCCAGGCAAAGGGTCGAGGAATTATTGGAGGAGTACAAGGATAACTTAGACCATCCATTGCTTAGAAGCACCCTCTATGGCGAGTTCATGGATTTCACCGGGGACAAGGGGAGATTTTGCACGCTTAGGGAAATAAGACGATGCATCGAGAACCCCCCTGATATTAGAAGAGGCGAGACCGTCGCCTTCTGCGACTTTGCCGGCGGCGGCTCCGAGAATGTCCTGGCTATCAGGAGAGGAAACTTAGTCGTGATGGCCCGCTGCTGGCGCGAGCACGACGAGATGCGCGCGGTCAACCAGTTCATCATCCTCTTCCGGGAGAACCAGCTCGAAGCGGAGATGATCTGGGGGGACAATAGCGGGGCGGGCAAGCCGATGATCGCCCGCTTCCACCAGCTCGGTTGGCCGATCAACCCCTTCAATGGCGGGCTCGAGGCGATGCGGGCGAGCGACTACGCCAACCGCAATAGCGAAGTCTGGGAAATGGCCGGGAGGGAAATCAAGAACATGCGCGTTCTCCTCCCCAACGACAGTAAGCTCCACGAGCAGATCGTCAGCCGCCTGCGAACCGCCGACCACAAGGGGCGGATCAAGGCGGAACCCAAAGAAGACATGAAGGAGGAGCGCGGCCTCGAGTCCCCCGACCGGGCGGATGCCGTTTTGGGCTGCATCGCTGTCAAACCCCTCGTCCTCCTCGGCCAGAAGAGCGACGAACTCAACTCCTGGCTCAAGCACGTCAGCGCGGAGGAGCGCGACCGCCTCTACGATTACATCCTCCCCGGCGCCGACCTCGGCAACCAATGAACGCCCCTTTTAACCTCGACCTTTCCGTTTCCATCAGTCAATTTCGGAGGAGGTCCGCCCGGGGGAAAGCGAGAGAGAGCCAACGCCAATGAAAACCTCAAACGTATTTTTCTACAACAAGCTGGAGGAAATCCATAAGACACTGGTCGCCCACGACGTGCGCGTCAATGAGCGCCTCGAGAAGATTGACGCCCAACTCAAGCTGATCCTTTCGGACGAGCCCAAGCATGTCAGCAAGGAGTTGGAGAAAGCGATCAAGGAAGTGTCCTTACGGGCACACCGGATCGATGAGAAAGTTTCCGACAGTTAACGTCGGGGAATAACAGATAAGGAGAACAAACATATGGCCATGACACAAGAAGAGGCAACACAAGCGTTGGTGCAAACCAACGAAGTGTTGGTAAAAGTCGGAAACGAAACTGATGCCTTGCTTCGAGAAATCAAGAAACTCGAGGAAGAGCTCGCCAATGCCGGCGGGGTCGGCGGGACGATCAGCGCGCAACTCGAAGCAGCCGTCCGGGCGACCGGGCAAAGGGCCAACGCCATCGACCAACTCGTCGAGGACGTTCCCAATCCGGAAGCCGCCAAGCGCAAGTAAACATTCCTTCCAAGTGCCGCCGCATAAATTAAGGATGCGTGCGGCGGCACGACCCCTTCCTTATGATTATCCGGATTCTCCTGGTCTCCTGGCTTCTCTTAGCCTCCTGGTGCACCGTTTTCGCCACCAACCGGATCGCCGCCTCGGCCTCGCAGCCCGATGTCCTCGCCGCAGTCAACGCCTCTAGCGATGGTGACACCGTCCTCATCCCGAACGGGAACGTTACCTGGAGCGCCGGAATCAAGACGAGCAAGCAGGTAATTATCCGAGCGCAAAACTACACTCCCTCTTCGCGCCCCGGCACCGGGGTCGCCCGCAACGTCACCATCAAATACACCGGAACCGAGGGGTTTGCCTTCGAGATGACCAGCGGGAACAATGCCCACGTCGGCATCGGCGGGATCAAGTTCCTCCCCCCGATCCCCGGGAAACAAGGCGGGCAAGCCACCGGGATCTGGGGCTACGTGCATTTCATCGGCTCGGGCTCGAAGCCACCTCTCCTCTTTGATTGTCATTTTGTCGGGAACGAAAGGCAAAGCGTGACCGCATCCCAGGCAGCCTTTCTCTCGATCGACTCGCTTGGGGCCGTTGTCTGGAACACGCTTTTTGATGGCAGCCAGGTTCCTCCCGGCAATGCAGGCGGCGGAGGGGATGGAATGTCCGGAGCGGGCATCCACCTCTCCTCCCCTCGCCCCTGGGCAAGCCAGTCCACCATGGGCACCCTCGATTCGGGCGGGAACATCAATGCCTACTTCGAGGATTGTCATCTCTTCATCTGGGGACAGGCCGATGTCGATAACGACGGTCGCCTGGTGGTCCGCTATTCGACGATGAACGGGACATCCTGGCAGACCCACGGGTTCACTTCCACAACCGGCGGGCGGCACTGCGAGCTCTACGACAATGATTTCATTAACACGATTAATAACCGCAATTTCAACCGCTACTTCTGGCTGCGGGCCGGAACGGTCCTCTTCACCAACAATACCGCCAGCAATCAAAACACCGGCTACGGCACGCCTCGACTTCTGGACATCGGGGACAATACCAACCCCTCCGGCAGCTACCCTATTCAACGTGCCCCCGGGCAAGGCTACTGGAACTCCCACGCCAGCGATCCCATCTACCTCTGGAATAACGCCGGCGGGGCAGCCAACTCCTGGGGAGTGCAGAGCGCCTGGTCGAGCCAGGTCCAGCAGAACCGCGACATCTTCGTAAACGCAGGGGCCAAGCCGGGAGTCCCGGGAAGCGGAGGAACCGCCTACGCCAAGTTCAAATACCCGCACCCGCTCCGCGCAGTCATCGATGGTGGCGGGCCGCCACAACCCACTCCGACCCCAACGCCCCCGCCGACCCCGACTCCGACTCCGACTCCGACTCCGACTCCGGTCCCGACTCCCAACCCTACGCCGACAAGCGTACGCTGGGAGGATATCATTGGTAAGCCAGAGACGTTCCCGCCGAGTAAGCATACGCACCCGCTACCGGCAGGCACGACAGGAGAGAATTGAGCATGAAAACATCAGCAATTACAGCGGCTATCACCTTGTGGTGGGTAACAAGCTTGAGTGCGGCCAATAGGATTGCGGCCAGTGCATCGCTGTCCGATGTGCAGGCAGCCATCAATGCAGCCAGCGACGGGGATACCATCCTGATTCCCAATGGTTCCGCTTCATGGTCCGGGGGAATCAGCACAACCAAACAGGTGATCATCAGGGCACAGAACTACACCCCATCCCCCGCCGGAACATCCGGCGCGGGAACTACCAGCCGCAATGTCACGATCACCAATAATGCCGGGAGTACCCCGCTTTTGACCATCCAAAGCGGGAACAACTTCCACGGTGGGATTGGCGGAATCCGCTTCAACGAGGGAACAGGGAACGGGTCACATATTGCCACCAGCGGTAGTGGCACCAAGGTACCTCTGATTTTTGACTGCTACTTCCAGAGCAAGGGCCGCTACTGGCCGAGCGAGCCGGCGATCAGGATTCAGGGCCGCGGCGGGGTTCTCTGGAATTGCGTGATCCAGGGCACCCACAATCTGGGTTCCGTTGGGGATGGCTGCCTTCTCATCAAACTCCCCGATGGCATCCGCAACTGGAACACTCCCTCCACGATGGGCACCCTCGATACCGGCGGAGATATCAATTTCTACGCGGAGGACACGACCATCAAGGACACGGGGCCGTTTCCCGACGCCGACGATCACGCCCGCTATGTCGCCCGCCATTGTCTCTACGACGGGTCCTGGGGTACATCCCACGGCCCGACTTCCAAGTGGGGCGGCAGGCACGTCGAACTCTACGATAACAGGTTTGCCGTCTCGACCGACAACCGCAATGTATCAGCCCGTTACTTCTGGATTCGTGCAGGCACCGGGGTCTTCACAGACAATGTGGTGGACAAGCCGTTTGATCCCAGCGACTACGGCACGCCCAATCAACTTGACCTGGCAGAGGATCAGAACCCGGTATCCCCCTACATGATGCCCCGCCAGCCGGGAGCGGGATACAGCACCACCAACATCAGCGACCCGATCTATATCTGGAACCAGAGCGGGAGCGGGAAGCCCTACGGCTGGAGGATCACTCCCGGCTTCGGGTGGGAATCATACATCCAATTGGGTCGCGATATTTTCGTCAACCAAGGCGCGAAGCCGGGTTATGCCAAGTATCAATACCCCCATCCCTTGAGAGCAGTTATTGAGGGAGGAGGGCCACAACCAACGCCTACTCCAACCCCGCAACCAACCCCTACTCCTCCTCCCACACCTACACCGCCGCCTGTGCCAACCCCGACTCCTTCGCCAACCCCGAAGCTGAAAATCAGCGACATCGAGGGTCTCCAGGAAGCCCTCGATGCCAAGGCCCCTTCCAATCATCAGCACAATGTGCCGGGAACCAAGACGAGCACCCCGGTGATGATGGAAATCTACGGTGAAACCGAGGAACCACCCCAGCCGTGATCCGCGATGAATGGCAGATCTTCGTTTACTGCCTCCTGGCAGTCGCCGTCGTCCTCTGGACGATCGCGCTGTTTGGCTGCACGACATCGAAGAAACTGGCCATCCTGCCCTGCGTTGACCCGATAGACAACCACACCTGGTAGCCCCTATGAGCGCGAAGGATGTCTTAATGAAAATCAATGGCGCCCCCGTCTACTGGGATGGAGAGGTGATTTCCTACCATGGGGAAATGACAAGCTGTGCGGACGGGAGCCCGCGTTGCTATGGGCCGGATGGATGCAACCCTCCGCCGCTCGATTATCTCGGTAACGCCGGAAGCTATGAATCGGGCTGGTGGGGAATCGTCACCGATAACAATGGCACCCCCATCTTCCAGCAGAAGGGCAACCGGGAAAAGCACCCCTACCCGGGGTTGTACATCTCCTGCACCGCCTATAAGCACGCGGAATACCCGAAGCAGGACTGCCGCGCCTGGGTGAACGCCGAGAAGGTGAAATTCTCGGTGATTCCGAGCAGTGTGCGGATGGCCGTCCCGCCGAAATTCCTTGGCTGCCGCGCCACCATCACCGACCAGAAGGCCCACAAAACGATCGAATGCGTCTGCGCGGAGATCGGCCCCGGAAGTCATCTCGGCGAAGCCTCGATGGCCGCCTGCGAAGCCCTCGGCATCAACCCCGACCCGAAAAGCGGCGGTTCTTGCGACAAGAAGCGCTTTCTCTACAAATTCTGGCCGGGCCATCCCGCCCCCGGCTGGGAGCTGATATGAAAGAAGAGCCTGAACCCGAAGAGGGTGACATTGTCATCAAGGGCACCTACACGACGAGGACCGGCAAGGAAGTCCCCGTTGAGATCCACACCAACCAGCACGGGCTCATCTACCGGACCTGGCGGGAGGAGTTGGCCAGGCGCGGCGGGGGAGTCCAGCAACTCCAAGAAGGGGAGATCTATGAGATGCCCCCCACCGCAAAAAGCGACTACGAGAGACTGAAAGACCCCGAGCATTTCCAGAAGCAAGTCGAGGCGCTCGACCGCGAAGCCTTCGAGAGAAAGATCCCCCTGCCAAAGGATGCCAAGATGAGAACCCTGATCGAGGTCTTTGCCGAGGAGAAGGCGAAGGAGTTGGCCCAGATTCAAGGCCGGCTCGACGAACTGCGCGCCCAATTGAAGCTCACCGCGACCCCCGACGAGGTCCGCGAAGAGATCCTCGCTTTGGAAAAGAAACTCCTCGGAGACCCATGACCCTGCCCCCAACCGAGTTGGAAAGGACGGCCATTGCCATCCACGATTTCATCTGGAAAGAACTGGGCCCGGGCTTCTTCGAGTTGGAAGTAAGCGGGAACGACGAGGCCTGCGACCGGATCGTCGGCCTCCTCAACCGACTCCAGGCAGAAATCGTCGCCCGCGAGCTGCAAAGCTTCGACTATTCCATGAAACGTGATGACAAGTGAGGCGCTCGACCCCAATCCTAGGAGGGGAAGAAGGCTTCCTGATCAGGAGCCAGTGCGGCAGGAGTGGATTCCTGCGCAGACAGAACCTCCGGTCTCGTCGCCTCTCTTGTCTTCATGCTAACCATCCCGACCTGCCTCGGGAAAAGCCCCCTCCATGGATACGGATGCTTCACCTCTGAACCACTCGAAGCCGGGATCGTCATCTGGGTTTACACCCCCGGAGTCGACCGGGTCCTCGGTGAGAAACCCTCCTATCTCGAACGACTCCACGCCTACGGGAGCAACGCCCGCCCCGGAAAACTCGTCTTGTGCGGGGATAACGCCGCCTGGATCAACTTTGGCGACCCGGCCAACCTCATCGAGGCGGAACTGGTCCGCGAGGAGTTTTGCCTGCGGACCTCGGTTGCCATCAAGGCCTACACCGAGTTGACCGTCTCTCTCGACTCGGATGCAGATTCTGCCTGGAAACTAAAATGCATGAAGGAAGGGGAAAACTGATCGAGCGCCTCACCTGGCAGGTCGGGGGCGACCGCGAGTTCGCCCTCAAGATCCTCCGCAAACGCGGCCACGTCGACGAGGATGGCAATCTGACCGAGGAGGGCAGGATGCGCGACCTGATGACCGCCGCCGAGCGCGAGATCGACCGCGGCGACAAGCCCGGCTCCTCCAACCGGACGCGCAAATGAATTTGGACAGTGCCAGGGGTGAAGAACATGCGTCCAACATGGAGGATGCTCCACCTCGGTGCTGGGAGAAAAAGGCGTGCCGCTCCCCGGCCAGAAAAACGGATCACTCCTGGCACGTTCCCTTGAAATGAGAACAATCATTGTCGGCGGTCCCCGCACAGGCAAAAGCACCATGGCCAGCCGCCTGGGCGCCCCGGTCTACTGCACCGACCCGCTAAGCAAGGTGAAGGAACCGCTCGAGCGCGTCACTTACTCCCCAGATGAGCTCGACTGGGGGGAGGATAGCGACTGGATCACCAACCACTGGCTTCCCCAGCGCGGCCCCTGGACGATCGAAGGGCACGCCACTGCCCGGGTGCTGCGCAAATACTACGAGAAGTGCCGCCTCGGGATCGGTGAGGAAACCGCGCCCCCCTGCGACCGGATCATCGTCCTCACCCGCCAATACTACTGGAACGAGGGCCAGCGCCGGATGCACGAGGGGGTTATGACCGTCTGGAACGGGATCAAATACCACTATGAGCCGGGAATCGGGGACCTCCCTGTCCCGGTCGACTACTTTTAAGCTGGCAATTTCCCTGCGCCCGAGTATTTAGCTTCAAATCCCTGGAACAGGGAAGCGTCTCACCTACCTGACCTTTGATTAACCCTCAAAAGGAAAGGAAAACGCATGAAAGTTGATATAGGTGAGAATTACGGCGGGGCCGAGATCACTTGTTATTGTGGCCCTGAAAAGGTCAAAGTCGCACACAAGGAAGCCAAGAGAGA
>DASSFL010000047.1:0-2974 GCA_035694525.1 Candidatus Udaeobacter sp.
GCATTCCAAAGATCGACGAGGACACTATAGATCGTCTGGTGGGCCGGGACGTAAAAATATTGCTCATTAATTTTCTCAACACATTCGCCGATGGCTTGCCGCGGTGAGAGCAGCATCGACCCGAGAACGCCTTGTTCCGCCTCAACGCTATGCGGCGGGGTGCGGTGAATATCCTGCGCAGAACCTGTGTGGGAAATGGGAACAACCTTTTCGCCACTTCGCGCCGCCGAACCTCGGCCAGCGCCATTTCCCGCTTTACGAGGCTTCTCTCCTGTCCATGCGGACGATTGAGTCGCCATTTATTCGGTTTCTTTTTTCTCTTCTTTTTTCCTGTGGAAAAATCGATGTTTCTTTTTCTTTTCAGGTTCTTCGGTCGCAGCGCTCTCGGCCTCGGCCCCGCGGTCGCGGGGTTCTTCTGCGGATTTCACCTGAAAAACAAGCTGCGCAGTCACGTCGTGATGCAATTTGATCGCGACTTCGTGTTCGCCGGTATCTTTGATCGGGCGCTCAAGTACAATTTTATGCCGGTCAATCTCGGCGCCGAGTTCGTTTTTGACGCGGTTCATAATATCCTGCGCGGTAACGGATCCAAAGGCCCTGCCGGTCTCACCGGTCTCCAGCGTGAAAATGAACCGTGCCTTACCGATTCGGCGCGCCAATTCTTCTGCCTCGTTCATCTCGCGGGCTTCGCGCTCGGCCCGCTTCTGTTTCAGCGCATCGAGCTGGCGTAAGGCGCCTGGCGTGACCTCATATGCTTTTCCGCGCGGCAAAAGATAATTGCGCGCATAGCCGCGACGCACTTTGACCACGTCCGCCTCGGCACCCAAGCCGGGAATGTTTTCCGTCAAGATAAGTTTGGTCAAAGGCATATCGATTTCTAAAACGCGTTCGGAATTTTTCAACCTGAAGCGCTTCCGGGGGTGTCGAGTGTAAAATTCAAGCGGGCATTGTCAATGCGAGAATAAAAAATGTCACAAAAAAATTTCACAACAGCTGAAACAATTCTCAATCTGGGATCTTCGCAACCGTTGTAGAGGGGCGCTCGGCCTGACAAACCGCGCCCGGCTTTCAACTCACATCAGCATCCGGCAAGCGATGCGCTTGCCCTACAACGGATTAGTTCCGCCTCAGATCATGCCGAGCTTCATTCGCCCCGCTTCGCTGATCATGTTTTGGTTCCAAGGCGGGTCCCAAACGAGCTGCACATCGGCTTCATCGATGCCATCGATCGACAAAATCTTGCTCTGAGCGTCGTGCGCGATCGCTGGCCCCATCCCGCAGCCAGGCGCAGTGAGCGTCATTTTCACTTCTACGCGCGCGCCGCCATCATCCTTTTTGATCAAACGGCAATCGTAAACCAGACCAAGATCAACAATATTGACCGGGATTTCGGGGTCGTAGCACTGCCGAAGCTGGTTCCAGACGTCTTCTTCCGAGACCTCGCCGTTTGTTGTGCGTACAGGCTTTTGAGTTGGCTGCGCCTGGGGTTTTTCAAGACCCAGAGCATCGAGATCTCTCTCGGCGATTCGCGCCAGGCCTTGGTACGTCGCGATCGTGTAACTGCCGCCCAGGCTTTGCGTAATTAGCCCTTGGGTTCCGGCCGGGATCGTTGTCTTTTGCCCGCTCGGAATCTGGATCGCTTCGCAATCGCGGCTCAATGTGAATTCAGTGTTCTCGTACATGGTTTTTGTTTTTTGTCATTCCGAACGAAGTCGAGGAATCTCTGGGCTGCTTAGAAGCGATAACTTCTCTCGCCGCTCGGAAACGTTTCGAAATCTACCATATCACAAATAAGCAGAATAACGAATAGTCCCCACCTCGAATGGTCGAAGGTTGAATCATTAGAAACGTCGAGAGATTTCTCGACTCCGCTCGGAATGACAAAATGGTAGAACGCGCCTAATACACATCGCGCTTGTAACGCTTCTCGCTCTTGAGCTTCTCAACGTATTCGTTTGCCTGGTCGAGACTTTTACCACCCTGCTCCTGTACGATTCTGCGCAGCATCACGTCGACGTCTTTGGCCATTCGCTTCGCGTCGCCGCACACGAAAAAATAGGCACCCTCAGCATCCAGCCATTTCCAAATCTCGGCTGCATTGTCGTTCATCCCATGCTGGACATAAATTTTCTCGGCTTGATCGCGTGACCAGGCACAATCTAGGCGTGTGAGGAGTCCTTCCTTCTTAAATGCCTCGAATTCTTCGCTGTAGGCAAAATCGCACCTTTGATGCTGCGACCCGAAAAAGAGCCAGTTCTTCCCGTTTGCCCCAGTGGCCTTGCGTTCCTGCAAATACGCCCGGAACGGCGCCACTCCGGTTCCAGGGCCGACCATGATGATTGGAACATCCGGATCCTCTGGCAAATGAAAATGTTTTGCTATGCTGGGGAAAACCGGCACCGGCACGTCATCAGCGCGTTCGGCAAGAAAAGATGAGCACACGCCTTTGCGAATGCGACCGTGACTTTCATAGCGGACCACATCCACGATAAAGTGAACCTGTTCCGGATACGCCTTTAGGCTCGAGGCCACTGAATAAAGACGCGGTTGCAGTTTCGTCAGCAAGCCGACAAATTCCTCCGGCGTGAAACGGGCTGAAGGATGTTCAGTTAAAAAATCGATGACTTCCATGCCCCACAGGTACGTCTGGAGGTCTTGTTTGCGGTCTGGAGCGAGGAGATAGTGCAGCGTTGGCGCAGCACTAGCGCGGTTTGCGATCGCCTTCAAAAACTTGGGTGTCGGCTGGGTGATGCTGTAATCGCGCAGCAACGCTTCGCGTAGAGTCGTTGGTGCTCCTTTCAGCCGAGGGACCTCTTCCTTGCCAGTAGCACCGAGCGCGTGAATGATTTCGTCCACGAGCTGCGGATCGTTTGTTGCGTACACCGCAAGCGAATCGCCGACCTCAAAGCTCAATCCCCATCCGGTCAGGTCGATTTCAAAATGGCGCGTGTCTTTTGCCGACTCCGGCCCGCTC
>DASSFL010000048.1:0-7140 GCA_035694525.1 Candidatus Udaeobacter sp.
CTGCCTGCTCGCGAAAGTCCGCCAGTCACACGGATGAGCTTTCGGAGTTCATGGATCATTCAAGGTCCGGTATGGAGAGGTTGAACAGATCAGTGAATTGAGACCGGTGTCCCAAATTTGACCCGCTCGGCCAGACGAACCACGTCCCAGTTGGCCAGCCGGACGCAACCGTGGCTTGCGGAATGTCCTATGGAATCGGGAGTAGCTGTGCCGTGCATACCGATTCCCTTTTTGTTGAGTGCAATCCAGAGAACGCCCACGGGGCTTCGAGGACCGGGCGGTAACATGTAAAAATCGCCGCTCCGTTGTCCGTGCTTCAGCATTTTCTCGTCGTAACGGAACCTCGGCCATTTGGCTATCCCTTTCACTTTCCAATCCCCAATGGGCGAAACGGTCTGCGCAGATCCTACTGTGACTGGGTAACCTGCGATTAATTTATCGCCTTCAAAGACGCCAAGCATATTCGTTTTTGTGTCAATCTTCACAGATGACGTTGAGGGCGATGAGGTCGATGTTGCCGCTGGATTCTGCGATGATGGCTGTTGTTCTGCCGGTGTCTTGTCCGGTTCGTCCGAAAGTTCATTAGCAGCCGGCGCGTTAATCTCGCTACCCGGCTTGATTTCTTTGACCGTTGCCAGCTCGAATGGTTCCACATTCGGAACGCGCAACTGATCGCCTGGCTTGATTGACTTGGTTTTGCCGGGATTGAGCTGCTCCAAAAAATGAACGTCGCAGTGAAATTTTTCTGCGATTGCATCGGCTGGGTTGCGATACAAAAGCGCTTTCAACTTCGCCTGTTCTTTGGGAGAGCCCGGCAATTTTCCTACGTTCTCCAGGTCCGCTTGCGTTACGGAATAGGTGACGAAGATCGGTTCCACGCTGCCAAGATCGAGGCCATTGGTATCGGGAGCTGTATCGCTTTTGGCACCGGGTGGAGGCAGCTGTGGCTGTTCGCCGCGAGACTGGCGATAAAGGGCAAGAGCTTTCCAGGCGAACACATTATAGCGCCCGTCAATTTTGCCCGGACTGAAGTTTGATCGATCGAGAAAAATTTGCAGACGCGCGGCTGCTTCAATCTGAGCCGAAGATTGCTGTTCTTTGTGAGCGGCCTTTTTCGTCGGGTGTTTTCTGGCTTCAATTTGCGGCGTTATGCTAACCAAGAAAAGTGCCAAGGCGAAAAAGCGAACCCAGCGATGAATGTTCACGAAAACCGTTCGCTGGCGCGAATGGATCCGGCTGTATGCGCTAAACTGCGCGCTTACCGAGCAAAGTTGAGTGTTGAGAGATGACTTCGTCCGCGCATAGTCTGTGCCATGCAGAAAGCCCGTGAACTTCGCCTCGCCAAGCGCATGGCGCGTCTCGGTACCGAGACGGCCTTCGAAGTACTGGTGAAGGCGCGAGCGTTGGAGGCAAAGGGGCGCGACATCATCCATCTCGAGATTGGGGAACCCGATTTCGATACGCCTGCCAACATCATCGACGCCGCGTGCGACGCCCTTCATAAGAGCTTTACTCATTACGGCCCTTCTGCTGGTTTGCCTCAGCTGCGCGAGGTCATCGCGCAGCATGTGAGCGAGACTCGGCGCGTAACCGTTACACCCGAAGAAGTAGTGATTGTCCCCGGCGGCAAGCCGATCATTTTTTTCAGCATCCTTGCCCTCGTTGAAGAAGGGGATGAGGTCATCTACCCGAATCCGGGATTTCCTATCTACGAATCAATGATCAACTACGTCGGCGCGAAAGCCGTGCCGATCCGCTTACGCGAGGACCTGGATTTTCGCCTCGATGTCGATGAACTGGCCGGACTGATCGACGACCGAACAAAATTGATCATTTTGAATTCACCGCAGAATCCCACCGGCGGTATGCTGGAAAAGAAAGACATCGAGGGCATCGCGCGCGCCATCGGCGATCGCAACATCACGGTGTTGAGCGACGAGATTTATAGCCGGCTCATCTTCGAAGGCGAACATCACTCCATCATGTCGGTGGACGGTATGAAGGAACGCTGCATTTTGCTCGATGGTTTTTCCAAGACCTACGCCATGACCGGTTGGCGAATGGGTTACGGCGTAATGCGCGCCGATCTCGCGTCACACATTGCGCGTCTGATGACGAACTCCAACTCGTGCACCGCGAGCTTCACTCAAGTCGCCGGCATCGAGGCGCTGCGGGGGAACCAGGAATCCGTTGACACGATGCGCGCCGAGTTCAAGAAACGGCGCGACGTGATGGTCGCCGGCCTTAACAAAATCAAAGGTTTCTCCTGCCGGTCGCCTCACGGTGCGTTCTACGTTTTCCCAAACATCACCAAAACCGGCTGGCCGTCCAAGAAACTGGCCGACGCACTGCTCGATGATGCCGGCGTTGCCGCGCTGTCTGGTACCGCATTCGGGAATTTCGGTGAAGGCTACTTACGTTTTAGCGTGGCGAACTCGATCGAGAACATCGAGAAGGCACTCGATCGCGTGAGCGCTTGGGCAAAGAAGAATCTTTGATAAACAAGGGTTCCAATGAGCAGAATCTTTCTAGTAATGGCAGCGGTAATTCTTTCGGCGGCATGTAACAGACCGGACAAACCGGCGGCGACCGCGAATGAGAACAGCACGCCAATGATGGTGTCGTTCACGGAGCTGAAGTGGACTGAGTTACCGGAAAGAAAGGGTATGCAGTTCAGTGTTCTTTCAGGCGACCCGAAGACGGGAGCGTACACACAGATCCGTAAGGTCCCGGGCGGGACTGACAATCTGCTACACTCACATAGCAGTGAAATTAAAAACGTGATCATTAGCGGAGTCTGGTACACCGGCACGGACGTGGCTTCAGCGAAGGATTTTGGCCCAGGCTCGATCGTGGTGATGCCGGGCAATTGGGTGCACGTAAGCGGTTGTCGCTCTGGAAGCGATTGTCTGTTCTACCAGGAAGGCAAAGGGAAGTTTGACTTCGTGCCAGCCACGGCAGCGAAACCGGCTCAGTAGCGCGCTGCCTGCCGGTGATTCCCCATCACGTCGGCGCCTCGGCAAACAAAAACCTGTAAACAATTGCGGATTGCGGAACGTCGGATAACGATTTTGTCGCCATGACAGACAAGAAGCGCTTCCGCGTCTTTGCCACCTCTCGTATCGGCGATGCTGCCGAGAACCGTCTTCGCGAGCAGGGTTACGATCTTGAAGTTTTTCAAGGGCCGGAGGCGCCGCCGAAAAAATTAATCATCGAGAAAGTGAAAAGTGGCATCGACGGCTTGATCAGTACGCTACGAGATCCGATCGATGCCGAGGTGTTTGAAGCGGGGAAGGGGACGCTCAAGGTGGTGGCGCAGATTGCAGTCGGATTCGACAACATCAACCGCGGCGACGCCAACAAATACAAAATCCCGTTCACGAACACCGCCGACGTGCTCACGGAAGCGACCGCCGAGTTTGCCTTTTTCATGATCGGCACGCTCGCGCGCAAGATGTGGCAGAGCGAACGGCTGGTTCGCGAACAAAAGTGGCCGTCATGGCATCCGTTTCTGCCGTTTCTTGGCGACGAAGTCACCGGCAAAACCATTGCTGTCATCGGCACTGGACGTATCGGCCTGGCGATGATTAAGAAATGCTCCGGCTTCGACATGAACATCCTTTGCTACGATCCGGCGTATCAAAATCATCAGTTCATCGCTGCGATCCAGGAAGTGATGGATCTGCGCCACGCGCGCGGAATTCAGAAGGAAAAGACGTGGATCAAATACGTCGAGTTCGAAGAGGCATTACGTGACGCTGATTACGTGACCATTCACGTGCCGCTGCTGCGTGAGGGCGAAACCGACAGACCGACTTATCACCTGATCAACGAGAAGACGCTGAAACTGATGAAACCAACCGCCTACGTCGTGAATAGCTCGCGTGGCCCGGTCGTCGACGAGAACGCCCTCGCGAAAGCGTTGAAAGAAAATGTCATCGCCGGCGCCGCGCTCGACGTTTTCGAGAAGGAACCGTTGCAGCCGGATTCGCCACTGCTCGATCCCGAGATCGCCGATCGCTGCCGTGTATTCCATCATTTCGCCAGCGGCGCGCAGATCACGCGGCTTTCAGTCGATCCTGAAAAAGGCATGGCGGGCCGCACCGTGCAGGGACTGATTGACGTGCTGGAAGCCAATTACGGCGGCGACCCGGCCAAAATGCCATACGTCGTGAACAAAGAAGCGTTTGCCAAGTAGGCGGAAACGTTCAACGCGAAAGGTCCAAGATTTAATGACCGCCTGTAAGCCAAAGCTTTCGCAGCTGATTGTCCATTTCTGCGCCAGCCTTCTCATCTTTTTGGCGTCGGGTCAGGCACGCGCCGCTGATGATCCACGGGTCGCGGCACGCGCGAGCCTGGAGCGAATTCAGTCGCTGCGAAAGCAACGACCTGATGACGGGTTGCTGGTTTTTTATGAAGCGATCACTCGCATCACACTCGGTGAACGTGATGCCGCGTTCACGTTGTTGCGCACTTTGAAGAGCCGCAAACTGGGCATCGTTCCTGTGCACGATTTCGGCTTTGAATCGGTTTGGGGTGACCCGGAGTTTCAGAAGCTTTGCAAGCAACTCGCCGATGATGAACCGCGAACACCGGATGCACCGGTGGCGTTTCGCCTGACGGATCCTAAGCTGATTCCAGAAGGCATTGCATACGACGCAAAAGGCGATCGTTTTTTTATCGGCAGCGTGGCGCAAAAGAAAATTGTCGTGACGGATCGAAAAGGTGATGCGCGCGATTTCTCCAAGGTGGAGGACAAGCTCGATTGTGTACTCGGGGTCATTGTCGATCCTGCGCGAGAGCAGTTGTACGCGGTTAGCACCAATGGGTTTCTAGATGAAGCGAAGACGCAGCGGCGGAATGCAGTCGGTCGTTACGATTTGAAGACTGGCCGCCTCGCAGACCGATTCGACGCGCCGGAGGCGATGCAGCTCAATGATATCGCAATCGCACCGAACGGAACAACCTATGCCACGGATTCTATGAGCAGCACCCTGTTTCGCAAAAAACCGGGTGAGAAAACGCTCACGCCGTTCGGAAGCAAAGGCGCGGTCCCTGGGGCCAATGGCATCACGCTTGGTGTGGACGGAAGTCTTTACGTCGCGATCTCAACCGGCATTGCAAAGATCGACACTTCAACTGGAGCGCCGACACGACTGCCGCAGCCCGACACAGTTGTGACCGGCGGCTGCGACGGGCTCTATTGGCACGAAGGCGATCTGATCGGGATCCAAAACGTCACGAATCCTGGCCGTATCGTTCGGATCGAACTCGCCGATAAAGGCACACGTGTCGCAGGACTCATTGTGCTACAGTCGCATCATCACGCTGATTTTGCCGAGCCGACCACTGGCACGATCGCCTACGGCGCGCTGGACGTGATCGCGAACTCTTATGTCGGCCACTTTCAACCGGACGGCACGATCAAGAATGAGGATCAACTCAAAGGCACCGTAATTGTCGGAGTTCCGCTCACGCAATGAGGTTATACTGATTTGCCGGCGAAAGAAATGATATGCCTATGCTCCATAGAGCGACGCCGGAGCGGCTGAGCGCGTTCTCCGATGGCGTCTTCGCTGTCCTAATCACTGTATTGGTTTTGGAATTGCGACCCCCGGAGCTTCCTACTTTCAAAGCGCTTTTGTTGCTCTGGCCCACGTGGCTAAGCTACGCAGTCAGCTATCTGTTCATCGCCATTGTTTGGAGCAATCACCATCATCTGATGCGCTATGCCACGGAGGCGACCCCTCGGCTGTTGTGGTTCAATTTCGCGCATCTGTTTTCCGTGTCGCTGCTTCCGCTCTCTACTGCTTGGATGGCTGTGAGCAAATTGGCGCCGCAACCGGTTGCGTTTTATGCAGCGGTCTTCTTCCTCGTGAACGCAACTTACATTGGCCTCATTTGGGAGCTCATTCACCGAAACCCGGATATCGAGGTCTCCTCGACGGTGCGCCGGATCATGCGCTTCCGATCAATCACGACCTTATGCCTTTTCGGGCTGGCTGCATTGGTGGCGCTGAAATATCCGCTGGTTGGATTGGGAATTTGTATCTGTTGCCTGGTCCTTTATATCAGGCCCGATCCGCCGGGACTGCGGACGCGGAGATCTCGGCAATAAAAACGGAGACGGCGAGATTAGAAAACACTTCGACGACATCTAACACGATAGCCAGTGAAATGTATGAAATACTCGATCACGATTCTGTTCCTTGCGATTTATTGCTTCGCGGTTCCGATTCAAGACGACGAAGCTAACCTGAACTGGACACCGGCGACGGCCATGCCGCCTTCGCCGACCGCAGCCGCGCACCGTTTCACTGAGCCGGAGCGCACGTCGCCCGCGGCGAAAATTCCCGGCAAACTTGTCTCGAGCGGACCGGGCTGATGTTTGCTCGACTTCCATGCCGGCGCTCCGGCGACGCTCGTTCCAGTTTTGATGAAACCTTTATCGTCGCGGTCGATTTCCTCCGGCAGCCAATCCGTGCAGGGTTTCGCACCGATCATGGAAAAAACAGCCGGTGTTCGAACCGTTCGGCGCTCGCCCGTTTGCGTGTTTTCCAACTCGATTTCTTCGAGCTTTTTCCCGCCAACCATCTTCCGGATCTCGGTCTGGTAAAGAATCTCAATGTTCTTGCGAGCTTGCACCCGACGCGAAAGGTAGTCCGACATTTTGTTGGCAATGCTTTTCCCGCGAACGACCAGGAGCACTTTGGCAGCGCCTTCGGAAAGAAACATCGCCGCCTGGCCTGCCGAGTTGCCGCTCCCGGCGACAACAACTGTTTCGTTGCGACAGAGCTGGCCTTCCATTGCCGTCGCTGCGTAGTAAACACCCATATTCTCAAATTGTTCGCGTCCCTCTGCGTCGAGCCGGCGATAATCCGCACCCGTTGCGATCAGAAGAGCTTTTGATCGAAGAAGGACCGGGCAACCCTCAGTGTCCAGACAGGCCCGATATTCGTCGTTGCCGTTGTATTGCAGCGAGAGGGCCTGCGAGGGTGTCGAAAATTTCGCGCCGAACCGGTACGCCTGAAGTTGAGCGAGCCAGGTCAAATAGCCACCGCTCACGCCGGTTGGGAATCCAAAGAAGTTTTCAATTAATGAGGAGGAACCAGCCTGTCCGCCGGGAGCATAACTTTCCAA
>DASSFL010000049.1:0-2801 GCA_035694525.1 Candidatus Udaeobacter sp.
GTCGCGCCTGACGATGTCGGAAACGGCGTGCACGCGTTGCAACATCGCCTTGAAGGAAATGTTCTCCGCGGCATCGGTCACGCCGACGATCACCCCGGTGTCCTGTTGCGGCAGCAGCCCTTTCGGCACGACGATGTAGAGGAAGATGGTCGCGAACAGCGTTATGATTGCGATATTTAAGACGAATCGCTGATGCGCGAACACCCAGCGCAACCCGCGTTCATACAAATTGCGAAACCGCGTCCAGTATTCTTCGGTCCGGCGATAGAACTCACCTTGGTTTTCTCTTTCTTCTTCTTTTTCGGAGTGCAACAGCTTCGCGCACATCATGGGCGTGAGCGTAAGTGAAACGAACGCCGAAACACCAACCGCCACACTCATCGTGATCGCGAATTCGCGAAACAAGCGGCCAACAATTCCGGTCATGAACAAAAGCGGAATGAAAACCGCGACGAGCGAGATACTCAACGACACCACCGTGAAACCAATTTGCTTCGCGCCTTTCAGCGCTGCTTCCAGCGGCCCATCGCCGGCTTCGATGTAACGCACGATGTTCTCGATCATGACGATCGCGTCATCGACGACGAAGCCGGTCGAGATGGTCAGCGCCATCAACGAGAGATTGTCGAGGCTGAATCCGGCAAGATACATGATGCCGAACGTCCCGATGAGCGAGAGCGGAAGCGCCACACTCGTGATCACCGTCGCCCAGAGTTTTCGCAGGAAGAGGAACATCACCAGTACGACGAGCGCTACCGTCAGTAGCAATGTGAATTGCACGTCGCGCACTGACGCGCGGATCGTCTCGGTGCGATCAGCCAGAATGGAAACGTGCACGGACGGCGGCAGGGTCCCGGTCAATCGCGGCAGCAATTGCTTCACGCGGTCCACCGTTTGAATGATGTTCGCGCCAGGTTGACGCTGAATGTCGAGCAGCACCGCGGGCTTCTCACCGCTCTTCGTGCCGACCCACGCCGCGAGCTGATCGTTCTCCACGCTGTCGATGATGTTCGCAATATCGCCGAGTCGAATCGGAGCGCCGTTTTTGTAAGCGACGATGATCGGTTTGTAAGCGTCAGCGGAAAAAATCTGGTCGTTCGATCCGATAGTGAACGATTGCCGCGGCCCGTCGAAGCTGCCTTTCGGCGCATTCACATTCGCCTGTCCGAGAATTGTTCGCACATCTTCCAAGCTGAGTCCGAGAGCGGAAATCGCCGCCGGATTCACTTGCACGCGCACGGCCGGTTTTTGATTTCCCTGAATCGTGACCAGGCCGACGCCGGTGACTTCGCTAAATTTCTGCGCGAGCAACGTGTCGGCGTAGTCGTTCACGCGATCCAAGGGCAAACTATCGGACGTAATCGACAGCGTAAGGATCGGCGTGTCGGCCGGATTGACCTTGTTGTATTTCGGCGGGTTCGGCAGATTTTGCGGCAGAAATCCGCCAGCGACATTGATCGCGGCTTGCACGTCCTGCGCCGCAACGTCGATTGGGCGGTCGAGAACGAATTGCAAAGTGATTGTCGATGTACCGAACGAGCTGGTGGAATTCATCGACGCCAATCCGCTGATTTGCCCAAACTGCCGCTCGAGCGGTGTAGTGATCGACGAGACCATCACGTCGGCGCTCGCTCCGGGATAAAATGTCGTCACTTCGATTGTTGGAAAATCAACGGCTGGCAGCGCGGAGATCGGCAGTAACTTGTAGCCAAGTATCCCAAGCAAAACCACGCCGGCCATCAACAGCGAAGTCGCCACTGGTCTCCGAATAAATGGTTCGGAAATACTCACGGTTTTCCTGAGCTCACCGTTTTGTGGCTAGATTGTCTTAGTTGTGGAGGTCGCGCTTGCTGCGACGGTTGCGGTGTCGTCAGCTCAACATGCGCGCCAGGTTGAAGTTTGTATTGACCATCCACTACGACCTGCTCCCCAGATTTCAATCCGCTGTCGATCAAAGCAACATTTGCCTCCGTTTGCGCGACCTTAATCGCCCGCATCTCGACCGTTTTGTCCGTCTTAATGATGTATGCGTAAGTTCCCTGCGGGCCGCGTTGCACTACGCTTGAGGGAACCACGGTGGCGCCTTTGCGCGTGGTCAAAATTAAACGCGCGTTAACAAATTTTCCCGGCCAAAGTTGCAACTGACCATTAGGAAACGTCGCTTTCAACTTCAGTGTGCCGGTCGTCTGATCAATTTGGTTGTCCACGACCGCAAGCGCGCCTTCGTCGAGCGTGCTTGTATTTCCCCGGTCGAGGGCAAAAACCTTCAATCCGCCATTCGCGCCGCCTTGGTTTAGAATTTCCTGTAAATTCTGTTCGGGCAGGGTGAACACGACCGAAATCGGGTGCATCTGGGTGATGACGACGATTCCGTTTTGATCCGCCGCGTGAACGATGTTGCCAACATCGACGAGTCGAACGCCGATGCGTCCGTCAATCGGCGACTTGATTTGCGTGTAATCAAGCTGCGTCTTCGCAGCCTCGATCGCTGCCTGGTCCGCCTGCACTGCAGCCTGAAATTGATCGCCCTGATACCTAGATGTGTCGAAATCTTGCTGATCGATCACCTTCTTTTTCAACAAATCAGTATTGCGTGCAAGCGTGACTTTGGCGTTGGCCAGTTGCGCTTCGTCCTGCGCTTTTTTTGCGATCGCCTGATCCAAAGCTGCCTGGAAAGGCCGCGGATCGATCACCGCCAGGAGATCACCCGTTTTCACATCCTGCCCTTCGGTGAAGAGCACCTTCTGCAATTCGCCATCCACGCGGGTGTGCACCGTTACGGTGTTGAACGCCTGGACCGT
>DASSFL010000050.1:0-15467 GCA_035694525.1 Candidatus Udaeobacter sp.
GGATCGTAAGTGATTTGGATCGATTCGCGGTAACCAGTTTTTTCGGACGAAACAAGGTCGTAAGTCGGGTTCGGTTCCGTCCCGCCGCAATAACCCACCACGGTCTTGATAACGCCCTTCGCCTTATCGAATGCCGGTTGAATGCACCAGAAACAGCCACCGGCAAAAACGGCGGCTCTTGTTTCAACAGGAGAAGAATTTTGCCCGTAGCTGCTTGTGACAGTGCCTCCAACAATCGCCGCGTAGCTGAGCAGGAGAATAAGTGTTCGTTTCATACTTTCGATGTTAGACAGCTTCCCAATTGGCCCGTTGTGAATAACTCAACGATTTTTTGCTTGCCATCAGCCGCGCGTCCGTCATAAACGGGTTCAACGTTAATTCAATGCAGGCCAGACCAAATCATCAAAACGGCCACGGTTCCTTCCGCATTGTCTCTCCGTTGATTCGAATTCCTGTATTCGTCGATTCACTTTCTCCTCAGCGTGCCTGCGGATGAGGGCAGCTTAGCTCACCGCAGGCACGTCCCTTCTCGGCTGACTGAGCTGGATTCGCTAACTGACCGTCTCGATCTTCAGAAGATCTTCGAACGCAACGCCCCATTGCACGTCGATCTCGGATGTGGCGACGGCTCATTTCTTTGCGCGCTGGCGCAGCGCATGCCGGACAAAAATTTTCTGGGAATCGAACGGCTGCTCAATCGTGTCCGCATTTCGGCGCGTAAGGCCGCCACACTGGATAATGTGCGGTTGTTGCGAGTGGAGAGTTCGTATGCGGTCCGTTATCTGTTGCCGGCTGAAGCGGTGGAAAGATTCTATCTATTGTTTCCGGATCCCTGGCCAAAACGGCGCCATCATCGACGCCGGATTGCGACTCCCGATTTCCTTAGCTCGATCTATGCGGCGCTCCAGAAAGATGGGAGCATTTACATTGCGACAGATGACGTTGATTACTTTGGAGAAATTAAAGAGATCGCCGAATCAAATTCCGGTTTTGCAATCGCTGATGGTGATGTCGATCTTCCGCAGAGCAAATTTGGGCGTATTTTTCGGGAAAAAGGCGCGCCTGTTCACTGGCTCGAACTGCGAAAGATTTCACCTGTGAAATAGCTTTGCGCTTCCCAACTGTTTTGACGAAACCGCAGTATCACTGCGCCCGTCTCATCCTGGCGGAAGAGTTTAATGGCCCGTTTTTGCAAATTCTCCGTCCATTCGTCGCTGACTCGCTCGTAACCCGGGAAGTCGCGCGAAGTGGCAATTATCAGACGCGGCTGCACGGCGTCGAGGAAAGCGTCAGAGCCGGACTCTCCGGAATGATTCTGACCTTTAACGATGATATCACTGCGCAGATCTAAACGATGTGCCAGTAATCGTTCTTCGGTTTTGACGCCGCTGTCGGACATAAACAAGATCGAGGTCGCGGGCGCCACGAGCAGCCGAATGACATAGGCCTGATCATCAGCGATTGGCGAGCTAAAGTTTCGTGGAGGGAATAGGACGTGGGCAGTGACATTGCGTGACAGACGGAAACTGTCTCCCGCAGTTAGATTGTCCGGTTTAATTCGATGTTCTCGAAACAAACGTTGCAACCTTTTGTGAACGGCTGAGTGGTCTGGTGTCGGGTTATCCAAGAGGCGGATTCGAGGAAAATCTTCCAGTAACAGCCTTGTACCGCCCAGGTGATTTGCGTCGCCGTGAGTAAGCAGCACACCGGAAAGCCGGTTCACACCGGCCCAATGCAGATACTCACGGATTACTCGCTGGTAAGTCCGGTCACTCCCGCAGTCGAACAACCAGTTTGCGCTTCCCGCTTGTAAATGAACGGCCGCGCCGGCGTCGACATCCAGTACCGTAATCTTTGCAACGAGCTTTTCGGGCCAATGCGGATGTTCGACATAGAAATGGCCGCCGGGAACGTGCGCAAGGAATTGCACGATTGCCATGACCACTTTTACCAAAAGCCAGTTGGCATTATTGAAGATCACCGCAAGCCCGGGCAGCAGCGGCGTCGAAAGAAGGGACAGAAGCGCGATCGCAAGAACGAAAAAAGCAATCGGCACCACGATCAAATTCGCTAGCAGAGAAATCGGTGTGACGATGTAGAAATACCAAAGCACCAACGGCAACGAACCGAGCCATGCCGCGAGGGAGACACCAGTTCCGCAGCAGAGCCCTTCGAAGCCAGCGTGCAGCCAACGTCGCGGACCGCGCAACAGGCTTCGTGGCAGGAAAGGATCGGGAGCGGTCCAGCGCTGCAAAAATCCGGCAAATGGATCGGCAAACAATATGATGGCCGCCACGACCGCGAAAGACAGCTGAAAACCTGTCGAAAAAAGCTCGTTCGTGTTCCAGCAAAGGAGAAAGAAAGCCGCCGCAGCAAGACTATTGAGGACGAAAACTTTGCGTTCAAAGAACAAGCCGCCAAACAAAATCGAGCTCATAACCGCCGCCCTTATACTCGAAACGTGCAGTCCTGTGACTGCAGCGTAGAACAGCAGCAGAGGTATGATAAGTGCGGCCGCCCATTTGCGTGAGAGTCGCGCGACCATAGCGAGCATCCACAGCAGCGCGGCAACAATTCCGACGTGCAGACCCGCGACCGCGAAAAGGTGAAGTGTGCCGGTTTGCTGAAACGGTTCCTCGATGTCTTCGGGTGTTTGATGCCTGAGGCCCAGCACGATTCCGCTGAGAAAATTCTGTACCTCAGGTGCATTCTCCAATCCTCTGCAAAGAGCGTTCTGCATCCATGCGCGCGACTTCTGTGCCAGACGCAGAATTGGGTTGCCGCCACCGTGCCGAATCAGTGCGCCGTCTTCCGGATAGCGAACAAAGAGCATTCGACGAACGTCGTGACGCGTCAGATAAGCCTGCATATCAAATTCGCCGGGATTTCGCGGCGGTGGGATGACTTCCGCGATTCCAAAAAGCTTCAATTCGTCGCCAAATTCCGGAGAGCCTTTCCAACGAACCTGCCAGACGGCGCGCGTGGATTGTTTCCGACCTTCAAATTCAATTGACTTGAGCTTTAGCAGGAACGTCGCAAACCCGCTGGGCGCAATCTTGGGCTCACTAACCACACACCCGATTGCCGTGATGACTCGTGGCCGGCTGCCAAGAGCATTAGCAAGTTGCTGGCCTGCCGTGTTGCTCGTCTCAAGGTCGTGTAGGAGAAAAAAGCCCAATCCAACGATGACGTAAGTCGCGAGCAGTACGGGCCGATACGTGAGGATTACAATTCCGGCCGCCAGGATGATCGTCACCGCAGCCAAAGCGGCGCGGGGCAGGGGAAAGGCGTCCGCGATGACAATTCCTATTGCAGCCATGAGCGCCAAACCAACAAATGGCTGACGCGACGCCTTCAGGAATTTCATTGTTTTGCTTTTCCTTCATTTCCTCGCGGGAACGCAAGCTCTTATAGCCTGGATTGCGACGAAGGTGGGTGCTGTAGCCGGCCTGAGGCGGGCGCTGACCGCGACAGTTTTGTTCGTGAACAAGCCCGAGAAAGCCGAGGTCTGCGACCTCAGATACAATGTTTGTCAATCCCGCCAGCTAAGGTTTCGGAGCCGGTACCAGAAGCACAGGACGAGTGCTGTGTTTCAACACGCCTTTAGTAGCGCTTCCTACCAGCAAGTTATAAATCGCACCGTGCCCGTGCGTACCCATTACGATTAGATCGGCATTAAGTTCATCAGCCTGATTCAAAATTTCTTCGGCTACCGTCCCAGTCGGCTCATGTAAACTGACCTTGATACCGTCGTGAGCTATCTCTTCTTGCCACCTGGCGAGCTTCGCTTTCTGACCTTCATCCTCTGGGAGTGTTTCCGGCATCGGTTCAAAGCCTGGAACCGGCAGGCCAGCCGTTGGTGCAAGGTCAGGCATCCCCGCCAGGCTGTAGCCGAGTGTGTCCGGCATTGCCGCCGCAGTGAGTTCCTTTACGTGGACAAGATGGATCTCCGCATCAAAAGCCTTGGCGAGCCGCCGCGCTAAATCGATCACCAGCGGTGTTACGTCGGAAAAATCGATTGGAGCGAGGATGCATTTCATGTTTGGGCTATCGAGCTTAACTGGCGCATCACTCTATCTCAAGATCGTGACATAAGCATTTCTGCTTGCGACGCGCTTCCAGGAGCGGCAGTCTCCCGTCCGCCTTGGGCGATCTGCTGCCTTGGGATACACGCAGGGCACGATTGCCTGCATCACCGGCGCGCCGTAATTTCCACAGTGCAGGATCTCTTCGAGGACACAGAAGACGTGGAGGTAGAGCGCGCCGATAGTGCGCCGCTTGCCACGCGCATCCGCCCGCGCTCGCTCGATGAGCTCGTCGGCCAGGAACACATCCTGGCGCCTGGCAAACTCTTGCGCAGGGCGATTGAAGCAGATCGATTACCGTCCGTGATTTTCTCGGGGCCACCCGGCAGCGGCAAGACTACGCTTGCCCGGATCATTGCGGAAATGACAGACGCAAAATTCGTCCGCATCAGCGGCGTGGAAAGCAATGTCGCCGAGATGCGCCGTGTCATTGCTGCCGCCACGAATCGTCTGCGCACGTCCGGGCGAAAGACGATCCTGTTTGTTGATGAAATTCATCATTTCAACAAGGCGCAGCAAGACATTCTCTTGCCGGACGTCGAGGCAGGGACTCTCCGGCTCATCGGGGCGACCACCTACAATCCGTTCTTTTATGTGAACAGCGCGCTGGTGTCGCGGTCGCAGGTTTTTCGACTTGAGCCACTCACAGTCGAAGAACTCCAGTTGTTAATCGATCGCGCGCTGGCGGACAAAGAGCGCGGACTTGGAAATTACAACGTGAAGATGGAAGAGAACGCGCGACGGCATCTAGCAAAGCTCAGCGAGGGCGATGCGCGCAAATGTTTAAACGCACTTGAGATCGGGGTCCTGACGACGCCGCCTGTAGCCGGCCGCGCTGAGGCCGGCCCCGCAAAGCGTGACAAACATCAGGGAACTGCCGGAGTCAACGCCCCCGGCTACAGCACAGGAGTCATTCATTTCACGCTTCATGTCGCCGAAGAAAGCATTCAGCAAAAAGCGGTCGTTTATGATCGGGCTGGCGATGCGCACTACGACACGATCAGTGCGTTTATTAAAAGCATGCGCGCTTCCGATGAAAAAGGCGCGATGTACTGGCTCGCAAAAATGCTGCATGCCGGCGAAGATTTCCGGTTCATCGCACGGCGCATCGTCATTTTCGCGAGCGAAGACATTGGCCTCGCCGATCCGGAAGCGCTGCAACTTGCAATCGCGACGCAGCAAGCCGTGGAATTTGTCGGCATGCCTGAAGCTCGAATTCCTCTGGCGCATGCTACGGCTTACATGTGCCGCGCCTCGAAAAGTCGGGAGGCGTACGATGAGTTGAACGCCGCGAGCGAGAAAGTCGAAATGGAACAGACCAAGCGCGTCCCCGAGCGTCTCAAAAATAAACACTTTCCGGTGAATCCGGAGGAGTAGGGCGCGACAGAGCGGATAAATCATCGTTTCCTTCGCTGCCCTCTGTAAAAATTCCTCCGCCACTTATGAGACAGCTAGGAGAGGGACCAATGGTTCGATTTCTGCGGTTGATTCGTTTTTCACACACAGTCTTCGCCATGCCATTTGCTCTAGGGGCGCTCATTGTGGCCGCGAACGGCTGGCCGTCGTTGAAAATCTTGGTGCTGGTTGTCGTCTGCATGGTCTTTGCGCGCACTGCAGCGATGCTCTTCAACCGGCTGGTTGACTGGTCGCTCGACCAGCGCAATCCGCGCACCGCCTCGCGTCATCTGCTTATCTCCAAGCCAGAAGTGATCTTGTTGCTTGCAATCAGTTCTGGCGCCTTTCTCCTGGCGGCGGCCGCAATTAACCGATTGACCTTGATGCTTGCGCCGGTTGCGTTGGTGCTGATTTTTTTCTACTCGCTCACAAAACGGTTCACCAGCGCAACGCACTTCTTTCTCGGTATCGCCCTGGCTATTGCGCCGGTCGGCGCATGGATCGCGCAAACTGGACGGATCGATTTTGCCCCGATTGTGCTTGCGGCAGGCGTAATTTGCTGGGTCGCGGGATTCGATCTCATTTATGCCACTCAGGATTACGATTTTGATCGGCGCGAATGTATTCGGTCGCTTGTTGTGAAATTCGGAATCGCGCGCAGTCTTCGCCTGGCACAGTTATTGCATCTTTTCGCATTTGCGGCGCTCATCGTTTTCGGTGTGGTGGCGCAGCTCGGCGGGTTTTATTTCTGGTCAATGCCGCTGATCGCAGCAGCTCTTTTTTACGAACACAAAACCGAGAAGCTCGATCTCATCGGGATCAATCGCGCTTTTTTTCAAAGCAACGCATTTGTGAGCGCGGTGTTCCTGGTCGCGGTTTGCGTAGATCGGTTGCGCTAGGTGGGGCGATTGACCTAAACCGCCAGCGACGGTTCGGGTGAGCCGCCCCTGCCTACATCGCGTTTAACATTGCCACGCGGCGCTCGTGCCGGCCGCCGTCGAAAGCTGTTTCCAGCCAGGTGCGCACAATTTCGAGTGCGAGATCTTTCGGAATGAGGCGCTCGCCCATGGAAAGCACGTTGGCGTCATTGTGTTGCCGTGAAAGACGCGCAGACTCTTCGCTCCAGCAAAGTGCGCAACGCACACCGTGAACTTTATTGGCCACCATGGCTTCGCCGTTCCCCGAACCGCCGAACACGACGCCGCGTTCGCACTCGCCGCTCGCGACCGCTTCTGCAGCCGGCCGTATGAAAAGTGGATAGTCCACCGGGTCTTCATTGAATGTGCCGAAGTCTTTTACCTCGTGGCCAAGCGTGCCTAGCAATTCTTTGACTTTTTCCTTGTAACGAAAACCGGCGTGATCTGAGCCAAGGGAGATCTTCATAGCTTTGTCATTCCGAGCGAAGTCGAGGAATCTCTAATTATTGCTGGGGCTCACGTCGAGCAGAAAAGAGAATATTCAGAGATGTCTCGACTCCGCTCGACATGACAATGGTCAGCCACCCTGCAGTTTTGCCAACTCGCTCCAAATCTCCTTCTCGCGTTCAGTCAATTTCTTCGGCAGGTTGATCTGGACTTCGACGTAAAGATCGCCACGCTTTCCTGAGACACCCGGTAAACCCCGTTCTCGCAGCCGAAATCGCTGACCTCCCTGCGTGCCTGGCGGAATCTTCAGCCGGACCTTTCCTTCTAGAGTTGGCACGAGCAACTCGCTTCCAAGCACTGCGCGCCACGGTTCGATCTTCACATCATGAATCAAATCGCTGCCTTCGACTGAAAAGTCGGGGTGGCGCGCAAGCCGAACGCGCAGGAACAGATCACCGCTTTTCCCGCCGCGCGCGCCGGCTTCGCCCTGGCCGGCCAGACGAATTCGCTGGCCCTCGCGAACGCCACGCGGGATTTTGACCTGATAGTTTTCAACCTTGTTTGAACCTGCCCGGCGCAGTGAGACCGGTCGCGTCGAGCCGTTCAGCGCTTCTTCCAGCGTAACCATGATGTCGGCCTCGACATCGGCGCCACGCTCCGCCGTTGCCTGGCGTCCGCCAAATCCGCCGAAAGCCGAGCGGCCTCGGCCGCCACCGAAAAACGCTTCGAAGAAGTCGCTGAATCCGGTACCGCCGAATTCGAATTGAACTCCGCCGCCATCGCCGCCCCACTGGTAATATCCGCCTTCGGTTGGTTGTGGGCCCCACTGTGGCGGCGGCTGGAATCCGCCCGGTCTGTTCCAATCTGCGCCGAGCTGATCGTACTTCTTTCGTTTCTCGGGGTCGCCCAACACCTCGTACGCTTCGTTGATCTCTTTAAATTTTTCTTCAGCGGCCTTCTTGTCCTTGGCGACGTCGGGATGATACTTGCGCGCGAGCTTGCGAAAAGCGCTGCGAATCTCGTCTTCAGTCGCCGTCTTAGACACGCCGAGTGTCTCATAATAATCTCGGAATTGTACGGGCATTCGCTGTCAAGCTTGTGCCTCTGCTCGATTCGCGCAACTTTTTGAATAATGCGCGACTTGGGCAAATTCATTACCGTCACCGGCATGATCATCACACTGGTGGGATTGGTGATGTGGAGCGGATTTGCGCCGAAATGGCTGGGGCGATTGCCTGGCGACATTCGGATCGAGCGCGAACATTCTGCGTTTTATTTTCCGATCGTCACCTGCATTATCCTGAGCATTCTCTTGCGCCTGCTGTTGTCGATCTTCAGGCGCTAGGTGGATCGGCTTCTCCGAAGACGATGGCAAAGAATTCGCCGAAGGCGCAGTATTTCAGCATCATGGTCAAATCAAGTCGGCAGAAAGCGCTCGACCGACATGTCGCTCAGCTGCTTGGCTGCCGTCGTTGTCCGCGCATGAAATCCACGCCGGTGTCCGGCGGCGCAATCGTGAGTGACATAATGATCGTTGGTCAGGCGCCCGGTCCGCGGGAACCGGTTCTGAAAAGACCGTTTGCGCATACGGCCGGCAGGACACTCTTTCGCTGGTTCGAAGAATTCTGTGGGATGAACGAAACGGCAGTCCGATCGAAAATTTATTTCGCAGCAGTCTGTCGCTGTTTCCCAGGAAAGAATTCTGGCGGCACAGACCGCGTTCCAACGCCGGATGAAATCCGCAATTGCTCGTCCTGGATGGATGATGAAATCGAAATTCTGCGGCCGAGTCTGGTTATTCCTGTAGGCCGATTGGCAATCATGCAATTCATCGACTGCGCCAAATTAGAGAAAGTGGTCGGCCGCAAGTTTCGCGTTGAGCGCCGAAGGCTCCGGTTCGAAGTGATTCCGCTTCCGCATCCCTCGGGCGCGTCGCCGTGGCACAAAATTCCGCCAGGAAAAGAATTGCTCCGACGCGCGCTCAAACTGATCGCGCGCCATTCAACTGTCGCGGCGAAAGGGGCGGGCAAGGGCTAGATGATTGCAGAGATTGGTTAGGGCTGATTTAGTGCGTGACCTGAAAAACATGGCTGCAAAGCGAAAGCCCAACTTGGTTCTTTTCCTGCCGGACCAACAGAGAGCGGACACGCTCGCGTGTTACGGAGGCGCAAAGGTGCACGCACCCAACCTTAACAAACTTGCCTCTGAATCCGTGGTTTTCGAGCGAGCGTATGTGACACATCCGGTTTGCACGCCTTCACGTTCGTCGCTCATGACGGGTACATGGCCGCATATCAACGGATGCATACGCAACAGTGTGCCACTTGATCGACGATTCCTTGTTTTCCCTGAATTGATGGAGGACAGAGATTATCGCACGGCGTACATCGGGAAGTGGCATCTTGGTGAGGAAGGGCCGATCGGGCGAGGATTCGAGGAATGGGTTTCTACCGACGACCACGGCGACTACACAAATTTCCTTATTTCAAAGGGGATTACACCTGACAAACGGGACGGACGATTTTCAGAGCTGGCCATCAGCAGTCTGCCTGTCGAACTGTCGCGGCCGAAGTTTCTCGGGACGCATGCGTGCGAGTTCATCGAGAAACGTCACGACGATCCTTTCATCCTTGTTGTTGGTTTTGTAGAACCGCATTCACCCTACAACGGCCCTCTCAACAACGAGCATCCGTTCGATGATGTGGACCTTGATGTAACGGCCACGCTTCCTGAGAGTGATGATATTCCTCTTCGTTACCGTTTGATGCGCGAATGGCAACAAGCGGAAGCCATCCTGGATCGACAGCGGCTGCCGACTCAATTGTTTTTTGGCGTCACTCCTGAAGAATACCGCAGTATTAAGCAGCGTTACCTCGGCCTGGTTACTCTGGTCGACCGAAGCGTGGGCGCCGTTCTTGGTTGCCTGGAACGATTGGGCCTGAGTGATCGCACGATCGTTGTGCACACGAGCGATCACGGCGACAGCTTGGGCGCGCACCACCTTTTCGGGAAAGAAACAATGTTCGAAGAGGCCACACGCGTTCCTCTGTTAATTCGACTTCCTGGGCAAACACGCGCCAAAATCATTCAGCAACGAATCAGTCACATCGATTTCGTGCCGACACTGCTTGATGTTCTCGGCCAGGCGAACCATCCCCAATGCGCAGGCAAAAGTCTGCTGCCGCTAATTAACGAAGAAGCAGCCGCGCCAGAAAACGTGTTTCTCGAATGGGCGCCAAACCGGACGAAAGTAAGAAAGGGCACCAAACTAGCTCGGCGACGCATGGTCAAGCGCGCCATCGAAGAATCCACTCGAACGATTGTCACTCCAGATGGGTGGAAGCTTTGTCTGCGCGACAAGGATTTGAATGAATTGTATAACCTGAACGACGATCCGCTGGAGACGCACAACCTTTATGCGGACCGGCAATACACGTCGGTCATTGCTCGTCTTACCGGCGAGATGCATCGTTGGCAGGACGCCGCAAACGACAAGCTCAAACTTTGACTAAACAACGCGTTGTGACGCCTCATTCTGCGGCGATTAGGACGTGAGTTACCGTGTTGAAGGCTTCTTTTCTTCCAGCAAAAGGCTTTTCACATCGGCCAAGACCAGGCGCGGATCGAGAGTGGCGGAGCTGTAGATGTTTCGGACACGACCGGCGCGATCGATGAGAAACACGCGCAGGATGTGATATAACGGGCCTTGGGGATCATTGGGGTTGGATCGCTGGTCCACGGCCTGTCCGTAGCTGCGAAGGATGGACTCCAGAGCCGCGTGCGATTTCGCTGTCACGAACTGCCATTCGCATCCGGATTTTTGTTCGCGCATTGCTTCCGAATACTCGGCAAGCCGTTGTGGCGTGTCGTAGTCGGGATCGAAGCTTAAGCTGATGAGGCGCATGTTTGTCGCCAATTCTTTGTCGTTGGCGCTAAGCGTATGCAGTTGGCTTAAAACACCAGCCGCGTATGGACACGCTTTCGGCGCGGCGCAACGAGTGTAAATAAAGCTCAACACGGTGATACGCCCATGCGTGAGCTGGCGCAGGTCTAGTGATTTGGAGTCCGAATCAATTATCGCACCGTCGGGCGCCACCTTGATCACGGGTAGCGCGTAGCTACCCGCCACGGGCGGATCGTAATCGTAGTCTGCATCGTGCGACGAAACAGTGTCGGCTGCGATCGCTACCGTTACACGAGACAAACAAAACGTAATCGCGAGTGCCACCACTCGAGTGCGATCCACGTTCATGACAGCAGGCTACGGAACTGATGCAACAACGCGATTCGCACCGAGTTTTGTCGCGCCAAAGAGCATGTGATGCGGACGGCCGAGCTTCAACGCGGTGAAATCAAGATCGAAACTTGGCTTCAGTTCTTTGCCGTTCCATGTGTAGGCGCGAACGAACTGCTCGTTGTCTTCGCCTTTCTTGTCCCAGCGCGCCAGGAGCGAACTCGTAAAATAGAGCCGTTTCCCGTCCCAGCTCTGCGACACCATGTTTACCTGCCGCCCAATCGGCTTCTCGTAAATCTGTTTCGGTTTCTGTGGATCGGAAACATCGAACACCCGGCATTTACCGTCTCCGAAGCAATCCACGAACAACGTCTTGTCGTCAGCGCTAAGGCTTATATCGACGGGTAGCACGCCGCCTTTGACGTCACCAACCGTGGCAACTTCCTTTGCCTGCCAGTCGCCGTGGTCGTCCTGATAAACCAACCAAAGCTTCGACGTCAGCGCCGTTGCAGTGAAGGCGTAGTTGTGGTTGTCGCCCCAAGCCCAGCGGATTTCCAATGGAGCGCCTGGGACCTCGAAAACTTTCTTCGGCTGACGCGCATGGAAATCCCACATCACCATGGTTGAACCGAAATGCTTCATCGCCTCCGGGTCAGCCGTCAATTTCGCGAAGTCCATCATATAGTTGTTCAACCCGGTGAACGATGAGGTAAGCAGCGCATTCTTTCGCGGCAACACGCGCGCATCGTACCCGTATCCGTCTGCAAAGTTCGGATTCGCCGCGCCACGCGGATCATCTTTTGTCGGCAACCAATGGGTAGCGATATAGTTGCCGTCGTTGCTGTATTCGACCAATGCCGTCCGGCCGCCATGATCTTTTTCATTCGAGAGACATGGAATGAGCACGCGCCCCGGCAAAGCGTACGCGCCGTGAGGTCCGATCGCGCCTCCAGTGGCTCCCGCGAAATTGTCGATGGTCTTCACATGTCGGGGTTTCGCCGGATCAGCGTGCACGTCGAAAATGAAAACCCGGCTGTTCTCGAGTCCCGCCAGCCATAGTTGGCGCCGGTCATCAGTGAACCCCCCATGGTGCGCTTCGTTGCGTCCACCAACGGAGGTGGAGCTGATGACTTTGCCGTAGTTAGGCGATCCCGGCTTTACGTCGACCGTGACTAGTTTGTCCGAGCTATCGCCCAAGCCTTCCACGCCGAGCGTCCAGACATACACGAACTCTTCCTGGCCCTCAATGCGGGCAAGGTAAGGCGAAGAACACGTTTCATCGGCGCGTGTGTTATTGACAGCGCTAACGAGCGTCGACGCCAGAACGCATACAAAGACCGTGTTTGATACTTTAGCCATGAATAACGCGGTATTAAGGCACATTTTCATATTCATATCCAGATTCCTCCTAGGCGTTCCTACGGATTAACAACTGCTTGCAAATCTAGTTTGGTCATATCGAGTCGGCCACTTACTTTTTTCGAACACTGCGCCGCACCGGACGAAGCGTGCACAGCTAGTGGTCAAAGTGATAGCCGTGCAATTCGATTTCTTTGGCAAAAGCTTTTTCCACGATTTGTCGTTGTTCGTCGTTGAATACCCGCTGATATGGTCTGCGATCAGTGCGGTATTCCGATTTTGCTGTAACGCCGAGTGTTCCGGCGAATGGGATGTTTAGTTGCGAGAAGACTTCCCTAAGTTCGGCGGTCAGGTTCTCATAACGGAGAACTCGATTCACAATGATTTTTCTTCCGGAGCGATCGGTGTACCGGAAATAGTTAATCGGGAACCGGCCGCGAGCGAGATACTCGTCAAACGAAAGCGAACCGCCTTCGCGGGCGACGTGCATGTGGTAATGTGACAAAACTTTTTCCCAGGGATTTCGTTCCACGCAAAATTTGAAATATATGTTCCAGACATCGCGAGGAACGCGCTTCCGAACCTCCAATGCGGGCATATGGCGATAAAACTTCTCGCGACTGGTGATTGAATGTCGCAACGCGGAGAAGATCTTGCCTGGCCTTTCCAGGATTTCAGGAATCGGGTTTATGGATCCCCGGTAATTGCGTGGCTGATGGCCTTCGACGGGCGGCTCGATCGGGGTCAAGACATCTGAAGGCCCGCAGTGTTTCGAAAGAAAGACTTCGATGCTCGTGCCTGCGGTTTTTGCAGTCTTGATAAAGATGAATTTATGTTTGTGGGACAGGATCATGGAGCGTCACTGCTTCCCGCCAGCAACAGGTCGCACGAACGGTAACTAACCGCCAGTATTCGCCTAACTTGACAACGCATCCTAAAATAATCCCACAATTGGCAGCTGATGATTTCCTTGCAGAAACGTTTTCTGTTCGTTCACATTCCAAAGACGGCCGGTAATTCGATTCAGAGCGTCCTGCGTGATTATTCCGAAGATGAGCTAGTGGCTTTGCGGGGTGAACAGGACGGGATCGAGCGCTTTGGACTGCGGAATCCGAAGTACAAAATTAAGAAACATTCAACGCTGGCCGAGTACCGGGCGGCGCTCGGGGAGACCGAGTTTGATAAACTCTACAGATTTACGTGTGTGCGAAATCCGTGGGACCGGATGATTTCCTATTATTTCACGCCGACGCAAAACACGGTCGCGTGGGACCGAAAAAAATTCAGAAAGGCTATCCTTAACGTCCTGCCAGTCGCAGACTATCTCCGGCTAGATAAGGGCAAAGGAGATCCGTTCGCCAATGTTAATTACATCATGCGTTTCGAGAATCTGGCTGACGACTTTCGCACCCTGTGCGCGGCGTTAGACATTTCGCCGACGGCCCTGCCACGATACAATCGCTCGAAGCGCGAACATTATTCGAAATATTACGATGGCGAGCTTCGCGAATTAGTACGCGCGCGGTTTGCCACGGAGATCGAGCGTTTTGGCTACACATTTGAGCAGCGATAAGGGTTACAATTTTCCAAGGGTCACGTATTCGCCGTCCGAGTGGCGAAACCCTTCCGGTATCTCAATCCCCGCCGCGACCATGCTCTCGTAACAATTTTGCGTTATTACACCCCGCCTGGTGCTTTCTCCAAAAACCGCAAAGTTTTCTTTGGTCACGAACAACCGGTGCTCGGGTAACTTTGGGACGTCATTCTTCAGTTCATCCATCGCTTTCGCGCTGGGAATGTGGTCCGGCAGGCAGGTGAACAGGTACCGGAGAACTTTGGCGCGCAAGATCTGATGTATCCATATTTGGAACCAGGCTTTTCGCTCGAAGTAAATATCGCCGAATGAATTCTTAACTTTGGGCGGGTAGAGAGTCAGTTTGGGATTATTCAGCGTTGCCCGGCATCTGCAGAATAAAAGACCATCTACTCCCGGCGAGCGCATGGCGTGAGAAATCAGGCTGCCGATTTTATCGGTGACGAGTTGGATCGGGTATTTGTCGTCTACACACCAATAGATCCACTCCTCATCGTCAATCTCCGTCAGCAAATGCAAGACCGTTCCCTTAATATCCGAAGGCGCCGGGAGATATTTGACCTGGTCGGTGTTGGTCCCACCAAGCTCCTGATAAGGAACATGAAAGACAAATGGATGATCCGGCCATACCCGGTCATATTGAAAAATCATGTGCTGTGTAACCGCCCGATAGCGATCACACGTGAGCACGATCGCTTTTATTTTATCCGGCAAACTCATAGCCAAACCGATCTATATCGACCTTGAACTTGTTGGCGATGATGTCCCTGGTTCGCGGCGTGTAGTATTCGGTGTAATGCCGCTCCCGAGGATTGGCCCTTTGATGGGGCAAGTTCTCGCTCACACCGAGCTTTTTCGCCACAAAGGCCCAGTCCTCATCGAGCCGTTCGAATTTCCCGATGAAATCGGCAAGCACATTTCCATTGGGATCGACGAACCAATCCAATTGATAGCGGTGAGGGGATGAGTGAACGCAGGTGGCGCTGCTATATTGAATCCAATCGACAAATTCGTCGAACGTCATTTTATCTCTGAGTTGTAGCGCCTCGGTGCGCTCATAAAAAGAGACAATGCGGTCCCACGGATTGCGAACGAATCCGAACTTGAAATAGGTCTCGAATTGCTTGTGTCCGATTTCTCTCCGGCGCTCATCTGGAAGTAACAAATACAAAGACGCGAGAATCCGATTCTTTCTTCCCCCGTAGCGCGTCCAATACGTCTCCATCTGATTTTTGATCTGCCAGAGATTCAGATGTGGTTTCCACGCCTTACCGAGAATCGCCCGAACGCTGGTCGAGCCTGTCTTGGGCACTTCTACGAAAATGCACTTGTATTCATGAGAAATCATGGCCGGCGGCGTGTCATTGTACATTGAAAAATCTCGCAGGCATTAGAAAGTGATGCTCGCGCGGGTCGGTAGCTCAATCGGTAGAGCA
>DASSFL010000051.1:0-15031 GCA_035694525.1 Candidatus Udaeobacter sp.
AAGTTCATCGTTAAAAATGACCGACGTCACCTGTTGATTCTGACACGAATCTTTGATCGATTCCGCCTTGCCGCGACCGATGTAATATGGCGCAGTCGGTTTCGGCAATTTTTGCGTGACCGTATCGACGACTTTGGCGCCGGCGGAGCTGGCCAGCTCGCGCAGTTCCTCGAGCGAATCCCGCAAATCCCACTTCGAGACTCCATCCCTTTCCAGGCCAATCAGGAGCGCACGCTCCTGGGTTCTCATCGGGCGCGTTTCAATCATCCCTTTGCGCGAACCCTTGAAACCTTTCGTCGCTCCGAGAGCATTCGGAGCAGAATCATTGCTTCGTTGTGAGTAAGAAGCGACAAGTTCAGCGGTGAAAAATTAGTTTGTCGCCGAAACCAGGTCAACTGTCTTTTGGCGTATCGGCGGGTTGCCTGCTGAATCGCGGCGACGCATTGCGGGATCGACATTTCTCCATCGAGCAGTTGACGAATCTCGCGAAAACCAATCATCTGCGATGCATTCGAACTTACTTCCCGGGCGGCGCGCACTTCTTCGATCACGCCGTTCTCGAACATCGCTTCTACTCGGCGATTGATGCGTCGATAAAGCTCTTCCCGGTCGCGATAGACGAAAACACCTGTAGCCGCGGGCGTCGACTGCGGCGGGACGTCTCCAAGATTGCCGAGGTCAACGCCCTCGGCTACAGGCCACTGCCCGCGCTGTGCGGAAGCCGGCTTACCAGTTAATAAACAAATCTCCACGGCTCGGACCACGCGTCGACGATTTTTCATGTCGATTTTTTGAGCCGTCTCGGGATCGAGTTCGGCGAGTTGAGCGCGCAGTTCGTCCAGGCTCATGGCGTTTAATTTTTCGCGCAGCTTTGGATCAAACTCGGGCACGGGCGCCAGTCCGTGGGTAAGCGCTTTGATGTACAGCCCGCTGCCGCCGACAACGATCGCGAGCTTGCCGCGCGAATGAATTTCATCGATGGCGTGTGAGGCGGCACGCCGATATTTTTCGGCGTTCATTTCTTCGTGCAGAGGCGTTGTGCCGATCAGATGATGCGGGGCCTTGGCTAGCGTTGAAGACTCCGGTTTCGCTGTAAGGAGATCGAGTCCGCGATAGACTTGAAACGCGTCGGCGCTGACGATTTCTGCCCCTATTTCACGGGCGACATCCGCTGCCAGCTCGGATTTCCCCGTTGCAGTTGGGCCGACGATAAAGAAAGTGCGCCTCATTCAATCAAGTGGGCCAAGCCTGCCGATCTTCAGGAAAATTAGATCGGCGGAGTTCCGCTTCAAGCTGCGCGCCAGCAGCGTCACTAACACCTGATGTGACTACCGATCGCGTCTGCAGAGATAACGCGGAAGATCAGTCTACTAATCGCGCGCGGCCTTGACGATTTCGACGAAGCTGCGTGGGTCCAAGCTTGCGCCTCCGACAAGAGCGCCGTCGATGTCGGGCTGGCTCATGAGCTCCGCGGCATTCTCCGGTTTGACGCTCCCGCCGTACTGAATGCGCACGCGTTCGGCGGTCGTGTCGTCAGCCATTTCGTGCAAAGTGTGGCGAATGAACGCGTGCGCCTCCTGCGCTTGAGCAGGCGTGGCATTGCGGCCGGTGCCGATTGCCCAGACCGGCTCATAAGCAATCACCGTTTCCTGCAATTCCTTTGGAGTCACACCAGCGAGACTGCCACGCAGCTGGATCGATAGTATTTTTTCAACGTTACCTCTGTCGCGCTGCTGCAGAGTTTCCCCAATACAAACAATGGGCCGCAGGGTCGCTTCATACGCGGCGCGCACCTTGCGATTCACGATTTCGTCCGTCTCACCAAACAAAGTGCGGCGTTCGCTGTGGCCGAGCACGACGTAATGCACAAACAAATCGCGCAGCAACGCAGCGCTGATTTCGCCGGTAAATGCACCGCGCTTCTCCCAATACATGTTTTGCGCGCCCACTTTTATATTTTGCGCTTTGCCGAGCGATTCCATGACTTTCGCAATCGCCGTGAAGGGCGGCACGATCACCACTTCCACATTGGTGATGTCACCCAGGTCCAGCAGCATCGACTCGATAAATCGCGCCGACTCCGCCTGCGTCATGTTCATCTTCCAATTAGCGGCAACGATTTTCTTTCTCATGTGATTTGCTTTCTAACTGCGGACTCAGAACTGAAAATAGATAAAGGGCGTGTAGTGAGGCGGAACAAATAAAAGGACGACCGCAAAAGTGCAACCGTAAGCCGCTGCGAACACTGGGGCAGGCCACCGTCGCCATAATTCTCCAAACCATCGGCGGGAATTGAGCCAATGGATGAAGACGAGTACTACTATTACCAAGAGAAACCATCGGTGGAAGTGTTCGTCACCACCGCCATGAAACAAGGCGAACTGCTTCAGTATTGTTCCCGCGCTACTGAGGTCGTGCGCACGGAAAAAGATCCAGGCAACGCATACCGCGAAGATGGTAATCGGCCAGGCCAGCCAGCGCATCGCTCGCGCGGCCCACTTCAGACCCTCCGTAAGCCGCATCCATTCGCGATGAATGAGCAGCGCGGCTCCATGTAACGCGCCCCAGATAACGAACGTCCATGCGGCTCCGTGCCATAGGCCGCCGAGCAGCATCGTGATCATAACATTCCGGTAAGCGAACCCGCGCGAGCCGCGATTTCCGCCGAGTGGAATGTACAGATAATCGCGCAGCCAACTGGAGAGACTGATGTGCCAGCGCCGCCAGAAATCAGAGACGTTCCGGGCAAAATACGGAAACTGGAAGTTGTTCGGTAATTGATACCCAATCAGCCGGGCAGCCGCGATGGCCATGTCGGTGTACCCGGAAAAGTCGCAGTAAATCTGGATTGCGTAGAACAGCACGGCAATCCACGCGCTGGTTGGCGTGAAATCCGCCGGATGAGCGAAGTAACGGTCGACGGTCGGTGCGACTCCATCGGCGATGCAGGCCTTTTTAATGAATCCGGCGAGGAACAGCATTACGGCGCCCCGAACATCGACACTGGAAAATCTCTTCGCCGAAGCGAGCTGCGGCAGAAAGTACACTGCCCGAACAATCGGTCCGGCCACCAATGGCGGGAAAAAACTGACGAACAACGAAAGATCGACAAAATTCGAAATAGGGCGCTGCTTCCCGCGGTACACGTCGATCGTGTAACTCATCGAGTGAAACGTGTAGAAGCTAATGCCAACGGGCAGAATGATGTTGAGCGTGTTCACGCTCGCCGGTAACCCAAGCCACGCCAGAAACCCGGACGCCGAAGAGATAAAAAAGTTAAAGTATTTGAAAAAAGCCAGGACGCCGAGATTGACGCACACGCTGGTTGCAATCCAGAAGCGCCGCCATGCCGGACTTTCACTACGTCCGAGCATTTGTCCGACGATGTAATCCACCGTCGTGGACCCGAGGACCAGGAATGTGAATTTCCAATTCCAGGCCGCGTAGAAAGCATAGCTGCAGAGGAGAAGCCACACCTTTCGCACGGTGTTATTGCGCATCGCCCAGTAGACGATGAACACAACCAGAAAAAACCAGAGGAAACGAAATTCAACGAAAGACATTCGAACAGAGAATGGGATGCGAAGTTAAACCGGTCGACATTGGTTTTTGATCACTTGATTTGGCCTGCTCGGGCAAGCTCCACGAAATTCGCCGCCACAACGCGCGTGAATTCTTCTGCTCCCGATTTAGTCAGATGTTGCCCATCGCGACGCACGCTGCTGTGATAGAGGTCCGGATAAACTCGGGGGTTATTAAACGCCATCACAACGCCGGGGGCCTCTGTACGTTCTGCTGCCATGTTAATTTGCGTTGTGCTTGGCGTGATCAAAAAGACTGGCGCGGCTCCAATACTTCTGACTTCTTGCGCGCACTGGCGGTAGGCCTCGACGGCATAAGGTGAGAGAGGACGCGTGCCGGCTTCTGCCACCGCAGCCGCGAGCCCACGCTCATACGCTGCGGTCTGGCTGGGAGACATTCGATTCGGTCTGGTGACGTAACCATCGCTGCCCGCGCCAAGGTAGCTCGCGCGACGTTCCTTTGTATCGCGGCCCAAAAAATAGTATAGAACATCAGCTGCTCTTGAGACGTTCGTATAATTTCTTTCAACCTGCGTCGCGTAGAACGTCAGCAGGGTACGCGTATTTTTCTCGTCTTTTTGACGCAGAACAATGTCGTGAAGCTTTGAAGGATTCGGACGCCAAAGCGGATCCGTGCCGGCATCGGTAAGTTTTCGTAAAAGGACCGATACCCGCTTCCAATCGGCCCAATAGAGCGCACGCCGGCTGGCCTGGTTCTCGGGGGACCACCTTGTTTGCAGTTCATCGTATTCAATGAAAACCCATCTCAAATTGCGCGGATTCAGATTTAAGATCTGCTCAAGCAGATAAGCGGTTTCGGGCAAATACATGCCGCCAATACCGAAGTTGAAGCTGTGCGTCGGCAACCCACTCTCGCGTGTGACGCGATCAAAAATAGCGGGCGAGATCTGAAAGTAGACGCGGCTCGACCCAATAAAGAGTGTGTCAAATTCATCCTTGTGCGCGGAGAAGAATCGGAATTTCTGTGAGACCCCCCCGTCGATCTCTGGAAACGGCAGAACCGCGTGTAGACCTATGCAGGTTACAAAAAATGCGGTTACGGCAATGGCCGAATTAGTCAGCGCCTGGATCACAGGCTTGCGGCCCGTCGGTTCGCCTGGCGCTGGAGGTTCAATCTGAACCTTCGAAACGACCTCGCGAACTGGCACAGCTTATTTCCTGTCGCTTAACGCAGCCACGCCGGGCAATTCCTTGCCCTCCAATAACTCAAGCGACGCGCCGCCGCCGGTGGAGATGAACGTCATTTTGCCGGCAAGCCCGGCCTGTTTCACTGCGGTCACAGAATCGCCGCCGCCAATGATTGTGGTCGCGCCCAATTGGGCAAGCGCTTCTGCGATTGCAATTGTTCCCTCGCCGAACTCGGGAATTTCGAAAACTCCCAGTGGTCCGTTCCACAGAATGGTTTCGCCCCTGGCGATTTCTTCCTGGTAAAGTGCAATCGTCGCCGCGCCGATATCGACTGCCTGCCATCCATCACTGATCCCATGCTTTGGCGAGAGCCGACTTGTGTTTCGCATGTTTGCGCCGACACGAATTTCGTCTGCTTCCACTGCGTCAATCGGTAGCAAGAATCTTACGCCGCGTTTCTTCGCCAACTCAAGAAGCTCGCGCGCAAGATCGAGTTTATCCGATTCGACTTTGCTTGCGCCGACCGGGATCCCTTCCGCCTTTAGAAACGTGTTTGCCATTGCGCCACCAATCAAAATGACATCGGCCTTTTCCATTAGCGCCTTCAAAACGCCGATTTTATCGGAAACTTTGGCGCCGCCTAAAATGACAACGAAGGGCTTGGCCGGATCCTCAAGGCCGTCACGCAGGTGTTTCAATTCCTTCTCCATCAGAAAACCCATCGCCGATTCGCTGACGAATTTTGTGATCCCCACTGTGGACGCGTGCGCGCGATGAGCGGCGCCAAACGCATCGTTGACATACAGGTCGCCGAGACTGGCGAGCGCTTTGGCAAAATTGGGGTCGTTCGCTTCTTCACCAGGCTGAAATCTCAAGTTCTCGAGGAGTGCAACGTCGCCGTTGTGCATATGTTCGACGATTTTTTCCGGCACTTCGCCAGTCGTGTCGTGGCTGAAAATGACCGGCTGATGGATTAGCGAGTGCAAATAATCGCCGATGGGACGAAGCGAATATTTTTCAACTGGCTTCCCCTTGGGTCGGCCAAAATGCGACATCAAAATCGTTTTGGCGCCGTGCTCTCGCAGATAGTTGATCGTGGCAAGGCTTTCGCGAATCCGCGTATCGTCCGTAATACGGACCTTGTGGCCGCGCAGTTCCGTCGGCACGTTGAAATCCACCCGGACCAACACGCGTTTTCCGCGCACATCGAGATCACGAAGTGAAAGCTTCGTCATTTCCTAATTGAAAACGATTACAAGCAGGAGCACGAGCAAGATTACAGGGCCTATTCCGCCAGCATTTCCATCAATTCTACGCAGCGATTGCTATAGCCCCATTCGTTGTCGTACCAGCCGACCACTTTTACGAACCGATTCCCAAGCGCAAGCGTTAATTTGCTGTCGAAAACGCAGGAGTGTGGATTGCCCACGATATCTTGCGAAACGAGAGGTTCATCGCTGTATTCGACCACCCCTTTGTAGCTTTTAGCTGACGAAGCTTCTTTGAACGCCGCATTGATTGCATCCACGGTCGCATCTTTCTCCAGCACGGCGGTGAAATCAGTCACCGACCCGTCTGGAGTCGGGACACGAAACGCGCCGCCATTGAGTTTCCCTTTCAATTCCGGAATGACTTCGCCGATTGCCTTGGCTGCGCCCGTGGTAGAAGGGATGATGCTGATCGCCGCCGCTCGCGCGCGTCGCAAATCCTCATGCGGAAAATCGAGGATGCGCTGGTCGTTCGTGTAACTGTGTATGGTGCTCATGAATCCATGCGCGATTCCGAATTTGTCATGCAAAACCTTCGCCATCGGCGCGAGACAATTCGTGGTGCAGCTTGCGTTGGAAACAATCTTGTCCTTCGCAGGATCGAAGACGTCGTCGTTCACACCGATACAAATCGTCACATCTGGATCTTTCGCCGGCGCGCTGATCAGCACTCGTTTGGCGCCTGCTTTTAAATGCAGTTCGGCTTTGTCGCGGCTGGTGAAGAACCCGGTCGACTCGAGCACAACATCGATGTCCAGTTTTTTCCAAGGCAGGTTCGCCGGATCGCGGTCCTTCAAGATTCTAATTTTGTGCCCGCGTACGATGATGTTTTCGTCGTCATACCCGATTTCGCCGTCGAATTTGCCGTGCACTGAGTCCCATTTGAGCAAATGCGCGAGGGTGTGCGTATCGGTCAGATCATTGATAGCGAGGACTTGCTGGACTTGTTCTTGCGTCATGGCGCGAAGGACGTTGCGTCCAATGCGCCCAAAACCGTTGATTGCGTAGTTGGCCATAGAAATAGTTAAAGGGTTAAAGGGTTGAAGAGTTAAACCGTTACGCGGAAAAACTTAAACGTCCAACTCCGAAGCGGTGGGATCGGGATCTCGCCGATGCCAAGGCCGGAGTTGAGAGGTGGACGTTAAGCGTTCAGCTTTTCATTGTGAGAGTCTGTATTGCATTAGTTATTGCCTGGTCAGTCTTTTCCCATCAGATCGTTCACGGCAGCCCGACGAAAACGATTCTCGTCCTGGGCGATAGTCTTTCTCAGGGTTTCGGACTCACGCCGGGCGAAGCCTACCCGATGTTGCTCGCAAAGAAGTTACGCGCTGCCGGCTTGAATTTTCAGGTAACAAACGCCAGCGCAGCCGGGGGCACCACACAGGGCGGCTTGGAACGACTCCCGGCTCACCTGAAACGCAAGATCGACATCTTCATTGTGGAGCTCGGGATCAATGATCCCTTTCGAGGAGTGCCGGTTGATCAAATCCAAAACAATCTTCAGCAGATCATCGATAAGGTGAAAGCGCGAAATCCAGATGTGCGAGTTGTGATCGCCGGAATGCAACTTCCCAATTACGCAGCCGCCGATTACGTTTCCGCGTTCGGCAAAATCTTTGCCGATCTCGCTGATAAAAATGGAGCGGCCCTCGTACCGTACCTCCTGCAGAACGTGGCAGGCGATGCCTCAATGAATTTGTCCGATGGAATTCATCCAAACGCAGCCGGCCAAAAGATTCTTGCCGAAGCCGTCTGGCACGTGCTCGAGCCCGTAGCGCGCGAAGTGGCGGTCATCCCGAGCGCAAGCGAGGGATCTCACCGTAATCCTTAATGACCCATTCAGCTTGTGTGATCCACCAGGGGGCGTGAGATCCTTCACTGTGTTCAGGATGACATTGCAAAACCTCTGACACGCAGTCGAACCGATTACGCACACAAGACGACCGTTGCGCGGGTCTCGCACGTTTAATTCAAAAACGCCAAAGATGGACCCCGCACGACCAAACGAACCTGACCCAGCCGACCCTTTCACTCCTGAGCGGGCAGACCACGCCGTAATGGAAACGATCGAGATCGCCACCAAAGGCGAAGATTGCGATGATTGTGTGCGCAAACTGCGACCGGTGCTGAAGAAAATTGCCGGCGTGCAAGATGTAAAGGTCGATCTGAAGCATGAGCGTGTCATTGTCACGTTTGACGCACGCAAGACGCATCCGCCCGATCTTCATGATGCAATCCTAAACAGCGGATACAAGCCGGGCCCCACGGCTGATTGAACACCCTAACAGCGGCCGTTGGGCCATTTTATTCTTCTGGCACTCAGAGTGCGGCTACAGAAATTAAATCGCCGGTTGTTGTTGGGTAAGGCAATGAAATGCGCCAAGTCCCCAAATTAGTTCGCGGCAATCAATCCCGATAACGCGGCGAGTAGGGAAACATTCCTGAAGAATCGACAGTGCAGCGTTATCGGCAGGGTCGGCGAACGTTGGCACCAACACGCAGGTGTTTGCGATGTAGAAGTTCGCATAAGTGGCCGGCAGGCGTAATCCTTCTCGCATGATCTTCTTCGGCATCGGAAGCGCAATCACCTCAATGGCGCGACCGGCAATTTTCATCGCCTGCAGGCGCGCGAGATTCTTCTGGAGCGGCTCGTAATTTTCGTCGTCGCGATTTTCTTCGACAACAGTCACAACGGTCGATTCGGAGACAAACCGCGCCAAATCGTCGATGTGGCCGTCCGTGTCGTCGCCAGCGATTCCGTCGCCCAGCCAGAAAATATCGCGAACGCCCAGGTAATCCCGCAGCCGTTGTTCAATCTCTTCGCGCGAAAGATTTGGATTTCGATTTTTGTTTAATAAACACGACTCGGTCGTAACCAGCGCGCCCGCGCCGTTCACATCGATCGCGCCGCCTTCCAAAATCATGCCAGGATAAAACACCGGAACATCGAGGATTTCTGCAACGCGCGTCGGCGCAACCTCATCCAAATCGAATGGCGGATATTTGTTTCCCCAGGCGTTGTAATTCCAGTCCACGACGGCAAGTGGAGCCGGCGCGCCCTCGCGCCGCCCGGTGCGCCCCGGCTCCGGGGCGAGCTGGCTCCAACGCTCATCGCGCGTGAGAAATATCGGCCCGTGATCACGACACCAAGGCTCGTTTGTGGGGACCAGGTGAAACGAAATTCGTTCGGTCGGTAATCCGCGTAACACTTCGCGCGCTTCGGCTTCGTGCGTGGCATCGCGGATATTGATGCAAACTTGCTCCGATTCGATCAGTGCCTCGACCATTGCTCGCAGCGCGGGCATGACGCGGTCGAATGAGTCCGGGAAACTGATTCCTTCGCGCCGCGGCCATGAAAGCCATGTTGCCGCGTGCGGTTCCCATTCAGCCGGCATGCGATAGCCGAGAGCTGCCGGAATTTGCGAACGTTTTTCCATGGATGGCAACGTTCAACGCTCAAACCGCCTCCGCAAGGCTACGACGCGACTTGGCGCTCAACATCCAACTTCGGAATCGATATGGACCGAACGCGGCTCCGTCTAAGACGTTCGCGGAGCTACGGACCTGTAGACAGCACCGACGATGACGCCCGTCACGATCATCTCGATGAAACCGCCGATGCTGATCAGCACGAGAAGCTTTGCTGGGAATGGCTGCGTCGCGTAAATCGCGCAACGTGCGCCGACCGCGAAAATCTCGACCATGATTCCAAGGCGAACGCCGGCCGCGATTCCTCCTCTAGCGAAACCGCTGGCGTAAATCATGACGAAAGCCAGAGCCAAACCTGCCTGGCCAATAATGATCCAGTGAAACAGGCTCATGATCTCTTCACGCGGCCGGAAGAGACTTTGGACTTCAGCAGAAACATCTTTCAATAAGACGCCGTTAAAGAACCATCCCCAAAGGACGATGAAGATAAACGCTGCGATGAACGCGATGATGAATCGTTTCATGAATTTAGACCCGGGTTGTCGCGGGTGAACTGGGCTTGTAGATCACGCCAATGATTGCTCCGGCGACCGCGAATTGCACCAAAGCGCCCACGTTCCAGCCCCACAGGATTTTGTTCGTAATCGGTTCCACGGCGAACGTGATCAGATGCGCGCCCACGTAAACCAGCGCAACGAAGAGGCCCAACAGCGCACATGTGCCCGCGCCACCTGCGGGTACGAACTTTGCACAAAGCAGCGTAAGAAAGAACGCCATCACGATATGCCCCAAGATCAGCCATGGGAAATCGGGCTTGGGTCGAAAAAGCGTCGAGACTTCCTGGTGCGCGGCGTGCATGAGCGTGCCGTACCAGATGAATCCAAACACGAAGATGAAACCGAATGCGGCGAAGAAGGCGATAGAGAATTTTTTCCAGTCCATAATCTCTTTCTGTTGAGGTTCTTGTTAAATCCTAGGCGACCTAGGATTTTCATCGCAAAACGTATGGCCTGTGTCGATCCAAATCTTAGCTGCTGGCAGCCAAGAACGACGGCTAGGAAACCGTCACTGCTTGAGGCTGCAGCCCGAGCTCGCGCAAAAGAGTTACATCCACATCGGCTGCCGGGTTTTTCGCGGTGAGAAGTTTGTCGCCGTAAAAAATCGAATTCGCGCCTGCGAAAAAACAAAGTGCCTGACCCTCGCGTGAAAGCCGAGTGCGCCCTGCCGCCAGACGAACTCGCGCCTTCGGCAGCGCGATTCGTGTCACAGCAATCAGACGAACGAGCTCAAAGATATCCACCGGAGGTTGCGCGGCCAACGGCGTGCCAGGCATCGGCATTAGACAGTTGATCGGCACACTTTCGGGAGCCCGATCGAAACTGCTCAAGACCTCGAGCATCCGCAACCGGTCGATCTCTGTTTCCCCCATGCCGATAATCCCACCGCAACAAACCGACATGCCGCTTTCCTGCACGGCGGCGATAGTGTCGAGCCGGTCCTGAAATGTATGCGTGCTCACAATTTCCGGATAAAACTCGGGAGAAGTGTCGAGATTATGGTTGTAGGCTGTAACTCCGGCGGCTTTAAGTTTGCGGGCTTCCACGGAACCGATTTCGCCGAGCGTCACGCATACTTCCATGCCGAGCTGGCTTACTGCCCGAACAATCTCCAGCACGCGCGCGAATTTCTCCGAACCATCGCGTACTCCACGCCAGGCTGAGCCCATGCAAAACCGCGTCGCGCCTTGTGTGCGCGCGCGCTGGGCGGCTGCCATGACATCTTCCAGAGATAGTAAATCTTCGCGCTCAATGCCGGTGGAATAACGAGCGGATTGCGCGCAATAAGCGCAGTCTTCGCTGCAGCCGCCGGTCTTGATGCTCAGCAAACTGCACCGCTGCACTTCTTCGCCACGCCAATGCTGAAGATGAACAGCGCGGCTTTGCGAAATGAGATCAAATAGGGGCTGATGATAGAGCACCTGGAACTCACCCAACTTCATTGCGCTCTGATGCTAAACGAGAAAATGACGAATGACGAATGTCTAATGACGAAGGAATGACTAACGGCGAATGATCAGATAAAGGAACGCTCGCATTTCGTCATTAAAGCCTTCGGGCTTCCCTCGTCATTCGTCATTTCAATTCACCCACTTGCCGCCGTCGGAAATGAGGATTGGCAGTTCTTCCATCATGAACTGGGTCTTGCCAATGGCGCCAATCATGTGGACGCCAGTGGCGGCGTACCATTTTTTCGACATTTCTTCCCCGGTGTGGCAGCCCCAACTCTTGGCGTAGGCGCGACGTGCGAAAACATGACGGTTGATTTTGGTCAGATCGCTTTCGTGCAACCACGACTTACAAGCGCTCTCGATGTTATTGCTGTAATCGAACATGAAACACGCCCGGTTTGAGTGTCCGAAATATTCAAAGCCGATGACCTTCACCCGATCTCGCGGTTCGCCGTTGTTTAGATAGTTGATTACCGCCTCGCCAGGGCCAAACCAGACAAGGTTGATATTAAATTTGTCGCGCACGGTACCAATGAGGCTAATCAGATCCTGGTGCTCCTGTTTGGAACGGTCCTCGTAACCCTGCCGGTAAACGAGCCATGTGATCTTCGCGTCCGGCCCGAGCTCGGTTCGTAATTGTTCGGTGCGTATACGGGCAGCCCGGACAAAGTTCGCCCACCAATGATCATGCGGATAAGTCTTGTACTTTTCCCACTGATACATGGATGGTCCTCCGACGAGAATGACGTATTCACCCTGTGTCGGCTGAGCGGCTTTCGCGCCGAGCGCAAATATCAATAGAAACGAAACGAGCAAAAGGCGCTTCAATGTCATTAGTGAGAGGACTATTTATGCGGGACGCCAAATTTCGCAAGTTGGCAGCGCATGATCGCCGATCGCGACCGGCCGGCATCAACGATGCCGGCTACAGCGCTAAACCTCGCCGCGCACCAAATCTTCCCACGTTTGCCGTTTTCGAATTAGCGCGAACTTGTCGGCACGAACCAGCGCTTCCGCGGGCAACGGGCGTGAGTTATAATTGGACGCCATCACGAAGCCGTACGCACCAGCGCTCATGATGGCGAGCAGATCGCCTTCATGCATTTCCGGCATTTCCCGATCCAGCGCGAAGAAATCGCCTGATTCGCATACTGGCCCAACGATATCGATCTTCTCCCCGCCGGCGTCTGACACAGACGCCCTACAGACCGACACGATCTCGTGATAGCTCTGATAAAGCGCAGGTCGAATCAGGTCGTTCATGCCCGCATCGACAATAGCGAATTTCTTCGCGCCTGTTTTTTTGATGTAACGCACGCGGGTCAGCAATACGCCACCGTTTCCTACAAGAAAACGGCCAGGCTCGACCAGGATTCTAACATCAAGCTCGCGCAAGGGTGGAACAATTGCCTCAGCGTAATCGCGGACGCTGAACGCAAACGATTCGTTGCTGTGCTCGTGCCACCATTTGCCCGATCCGCTCTCGAGTGCGCGCTGGTAAATAATTCCCATGCCGCCACCAACGCTAAGGAATTTGATTCCGTACTTTGATTTCAGCTCGCGCACGATCGGCGCCACTTTTCCGATCGCGCTCGCGAAGGGCTTCGCTTCTGCAATTTGCGAGCCGATATGCATTTGCATGCCAACAATCTCGACATTGCGCATTTTGGCGGCTTGCTCGTAAATCGCGCCGATGTGCTCCAGCGCGATACCGAATTTATTTTCGTGCGAGCCAGTTGAGATGTACTGATGGGTGTGAGGATCGACATCGGGATTCACGCGCAATGCAATCGGCGCGCGTGTCTCTCTTGAACCTGCGATCCGATCGATGTGGTCCAACTCCGCTTCACTCTCGACATTGAAGCTGCAAACGCCCTGCTCAAGCGCGTACTCGATTTCCTCACGCGACTTGCCCACTCCTGCGAACGTGCACTTGGCGGAATCGCCACCAGCCGCGAGTACGCGATAAAGTTCGCCGCCCGAAACGATGTCAAAACCTGCGCCTGCATTGGCGAGCAACTTCAGGATCGCGCGATTCGAGTTCGCTTTGACTGCGTAACAGATCAGATGGTCCAGCGGCGCAAGCGCGGCGTCCAGGCGTGCGTAGTGATCAAGAATTGTTCCGGCGCTGTAAACATAAGTCGGCGTGCCGAGTTGCTCCGCGACGCGGGCAAGATCGACATCCTCGCAGTGAAGCTGGCTGTCGCGATACCGGAACGAATGCACTAGCCAAAGCTAGCCACGAACGAAGAGCGTGGCTACACCACATGAGCGGACTCTTGCGCACATAAGCTATCGGGGCCGCCACACTCCAGTTGAATGGTCATATGCCCGATGCCGAAGCGATCGCGCAGTTGATCTTGGATCCGCGCTAAAAGCGGATCGTCGATCTTTCCATCTGGCTTTACCAGATGCGCTGTAATCGCGATCTCCGTCGTGCTAATGGCCCAAATGTGGAGATCGTGGACTTTGGCAACCCCGGGCAGTTTGGAAAGATAATTTTCCACGGCGGCGGAATCGATACCGGTGGGTACGGCGGCCAGCGAGAGGTTAACTGACTCGCGGAGCAATCCCCAAGTGCCGACCGCGATGACGACACCGATCAGCAAACTAATGAGCGGATCAAGCCAGAGCCATTGCGTGAAGTAAATCGCGATGCCCGCGACCACGACGCCGAACGTGACCGCGGCGTCGGCCGCCGTGTGCATGAAGGCGCCCTGCAAATTCAGGTCCCGCTTGCGGCCTGACATAAACATCAGAGCGGTCACACTATTGATAACGACGCCAACCGCAGCGACCCAGATCATGGTCGTTCCCACGACGGGCTCGGGATGGATCAGCCGCCGAATTGCCTCCCACGAAAGCGCCCCCGTAACAACCAGCAGAATGATCGCGTTGGCGAGCGCAGCGAGAATTGAAGACGCACGAAATCCGTAAGTGTGGCGGCGAGTCGGCGCGCGCTTAACGAGATAGCTGGCGGTCCAAGCCATCACCAGCCCCAATACGTCGCCGAAGTTGTGACCGGCGTCGGCGAGCAATGCGAGCGAGTGGGCGAAGAAACCAAAGACCGCTTCGGTCGCGACGAACCCCGAGTTCAGTAGAATCCCGACGATGAATGCGCGATCGAAATTCGCGAGCGAATGTGAATGTGCGCGAGACATGATGTTGGCGTTAAGTTTTCATGGATTCAGTCGCAACAACATTTAATCAGACTCTAAAGCTTCCGTCGTGGTAATGGAAAAAATGCATGTTGTAGCAGCGTTGGTGTCAAACGCCGAAGCAAAATATCAGGCGCTTGGCACAAGCGCCTGTACAACTTGAGCGACTGCTACTCAAGCGCCCTCAGGGCAAGATTGAGGACCGCGATCAATGCGATTCCCGCCGAAAAGCTTGTCAGAACAAGGCTTTTTCCGTGCTTCAACATTTCTCCGAGCACCGCGTGGCCCGCCAGATAGAAAAATCCACCGCCGACGTGCGCCATGATCAGGCCCAGCCAAAACGTTGAAACCTTCGCCAGGAAAAAATAGCCAATCGCGCCACCGAGGAGAGTCGTTGCTTCCACTGCGGCGACCCAGCCGAGCGCACCGCTGCGTTGC
>DASSFL010000052.1:0-3702 GCA_035694525.1 Candidatus Udaeobacter sp.
TGTTGACGCGGCCTGATCGCATGATTCCAGAGCGCGACGCAGACAATCGCGATGGCGTGTATTAATCGCGAGGGTGCTCTCAGGCTTTAGATTTTGTTTCGTGATCCGAGCCAGAATTTCCTTTTGCAACTCTGGGAGGCCTTCCCCTGTTAGGCACGAAATTCGCAACGCGTGGAAATCTTTCCAGTCACTGTTTTCGGGCAGATCGCTCTTGTTTAGAACGACAATTTCGTCGGAATCGCGGTTGCGTTCCTGGAAATGTGGAGGTTTCGAGTGACTCCGATCTGCGATGTGGAGTCGCAGATCGGCCAGTTGCAGCGATTTCTCCGTGCGGGCGATACCCTCACGCTCCAGCGCGCTGCTGGATGTTCTCAAACCAGCTGTATCAAGCAAACGGATGGGAACGCCGTCCAGATTGACGGTTTCTTCGATGGTGTCGCGTGTCGTGCCATGCGTATCGCTAACAATCACGCGATCGTAACCAAGGAGCCGATTGAGCAAGCTCGATTTCCCAGCATTTGTTGCTCCGTAGATGACCACGCGCACACCTTCGCGCAGAATGCGTCCTTGATCAGCGGTGGCGAGCAACGCTGCGATTTTTTCCCAAATGGAACCGAGTCGCTCACGCAGTGTTTCGCCTTCGTCCGGCGTAATACCCTCATCAGGAAAATCGATTGACGCATTGATGTGCGCGAGCAGTTCAACCAGCTCATCACGAATTTTTCTGATTTGTTCTCCGAGCCTGCCTTCAAGTTGTTCGGTGGCCGAGCGCAGAGCGAGATCGGTTTTCGCGCGGATCAGATCGATTACCGCTTCGGCTTGAGTCAGGTCCATTTTGCCGTTGAGAAAGGCGCGCTCGGTAAATTCGCCAGGACGTGCCGCGCGGGCACCGGCACGCAAGCACGCTTCAAGGACCTTTGCAGAAACCAGCCTTCCTCCGTGGCAACTGATCTCGATCAAATCCTCTCCGGTGTAACTGGCCGGCGCGCGGTGGACGGCAAGCATCACTTGATCAATCAATCGGCCTTCGTAGTCAAAAATCTCGCCAAAGTGTTGCACGCGCGGCTCAAATCGCGACGGCGTCTCTTTGCCATTGAAGATCTTGTCCGCTACCTCGACTGCATTCGGCCCGGAGACGCGCACAAGCGCGATGGCTCCTTCCCCGGGTGGGGTGGAGACGGCAGCGATAGTGTCGGAAACGGTCATAACCCTAGCGAATTGTAGGGCAACCGCCTCGGTTGCCAAATTGCGTGAACAACATCGCTTTGGTGCTGCTCAGAACGGCTGAGCGCTGCCGCACTCCAAGACGTAGCCGCCTTTGAAAGCATCTATGACGCGCTAGCGTTTTGGAGTGCGGCGGTACCCCGCCGCTTTTCATTTGGATTTCTGTTTCCCATTAGTCGCGCATCACTTTCTTCAGTGCCGCGACACATTTCTTGTTCTCCTCCATTGTGCCGACCGAAATGCGAACCCATTCGGGTAAGTTGTACCCTTTGAGCGGGCGCACGATGATGCCTCGCCTCAGCAGCTTCTCGAAGATCGCATGTCCATCGCCAACACGCACCATCACAAAATTCGCGGTCCCGGGTACAAAAGGAATTTTCATTTTGGCAAATTGTCCGTGCAAATAAGCGCGCCCTTCATCGACCACCCGCTTGGTATCGCGCAGATGCTCGTCATCTTCCAGCGCTGCCAGCGCGCCGACTTGAGCGATGCTGTTCACGTTAAATGGCTGCCTTGTTTTGTGAAGCACCTGGACCAGATCAGCCGGCCCAACGGCATAGCCGATACGCAAGCCGGCCAGCCCATGAATCTTCGAAAACGTGCGCAGGACAACAATGTTCCGTCCTTGGCGAACGAATTGGAGGGTATCAGGCGGACGATCGAGGAATTCAAAATAGGCTTCATCGAAAACAACGATCACATTTTCAGAGATGCGTGACACGAAGTCCTCAATCGCCCGCTGCGAAAGCAACGTCCCGGTTGGATTGTTTGGGTTGGGGACAAAAATGAGCCGGGTTTTCGCCGTGATCGCGGCCACCATTCCGTCCAAGTCCTGCTCATAATCCGGGCTGGGCACTTCAATCGTGCGCGCGCCAAATGAGGTCGCGATCAATTTGTAGACGACAAACGCATACTGCGAGGTGACCACGTCGTCACCGGGATTGAGAAATGCGTGACCAAGAAACTCGAGCACTTCATTTGAACCATTGCCGAGAATCACGTTCTCCGGGCCGAGGCCGAGTTTGGTTGCCACTGCGTTGCACAGGCAAAATCCGCCGCCGTCCGGATACAGGTGGCCTTTTTCCAATGCCTCACGCATCGCCTCCATTGCCATGGGAGAGGGGCCCAGCGGATTCTCGTTCGAAGCCAGCTTGATGATTGCACCTGGATCAAGGCCAAGTTCGCGAGCCGTTTCCTCGATCGGTTTTCCCGGTTGATAGACCGCGATCTCGCGCAGTTGCGGGTTCGCCAACTCCCAGATCGAAATCATGGAATAATGGAGTAGTGGAGCAACGGACTAATGACAACTCCATTAGAGTTGTCGTGCCACCGCTCCATCGGTTACAATGTCGACAATGGCCGAAGGCGAAATCATCTATCTCGATAACAATGCCACCACCCAGCTTGATCCCGCGGTTGTCGAGGAGATGCTGCCGTTTTTGACCTCGCATTATGGCAACCCTTCGAGTGGATACAGCTTCGCGGCCACGGCGAGGAAAGCCATTAACCTTGCACGTGAACGGTTGGCGGCGTTGCTGGGGTGTGAGCCGGTGGAAATTGTTTTCAGCAGCGGCGGCACAGAATCCAATAACGCGGTGATCAATTCGGCGCTGCGGCTTGAGGCGGGTGGCAAGCATGTGATCACGAGCGCGGTCGAACACAGCGCGGTGTTGCACCCTTGCCAGGATCTCGCAAAACGAGGATATGACGTCACATTTCTGGGCGTCGATGAGCATGGCAATCTCGACGTAGCCGAAATGGAGGCTGCGATTCGCCCAGGGACAGCCCTCGTTTCAATCATGTGGGCAAATAACGAGACCGGCGTGGTATTTCCCATCGAGAAAATTGCTGAAATCTGTCGTGAAAAACGTGTGCTGTTTCATACAGACGCCGTCCAAGTGACCGGGAAAATCCCGATGCGTCTGCGCGATTCGCCGATCAATTTTCTTTCCCTTTCCGCGCATAAATTTCACGGCCCGAAAGGCGTTGGCGCGCTTTATATTAGCCGGCAAACCCGCTTCAGTCCGTTGATCGCTGGAGGCGGCCAGGAAAATGGTCGCCGCGGCGGGACGGAAAATGTCGCGTCGATAGTTGGTCTCGGAAAAGCCGCAGAGCTCGCCTTCAATTATCTCGCAGAAAGGCAATGCAACATTCGCTCCATGCGTGATCGATTTGAGAAGCTTGTGCTTGAAGCCGTGAGTGGAGCATCGGTCAACGGCGCGGGCGCGGCGCGGCTCCCAAACACGTCGAGTCTTTCATTTGAAGGCATCGAATCTCCATCTGCGCTTCTCTTGCTGGATCGACAAGGTATTTGTTGCTCGGCTGGCTCGGCCTGCCGGACCGGTTCACAGGAAGCTTCGCACGTGCTGCGGGCAATGAACCCGAGCGCGGATGGCGCCCGAAGGAGTCTGCGTTTTTCTCTTGGCCGGTTCAACACTGAGGCGCAAATCGATCGCGCCATTGAAGTCATTCCGAAAG
>DASSFL010000053.1:0-17343 GCA_035694525.1 Candidatus Udaeobacter sp.
TGGAAGCCAGTCAGGGTAAAGAACGTGGTTGAAAACATATTGGTACTGAGGTCGACACCGGTTTGAAACAGTTTCCAATACTCCGTTGCCTGGCCGACGAGGAAGACACCGCCGAGCAGGATCGTCATGGCGAACCAGCCCAGCATGGAACTGCGACGCTGTTTTGTCAGGGCGATCTCGGATCGCCAAAAAGTGAAACTACTCGCGAAAAGACAAACGCTGAACACCAGCGTTCGCGGAACATCCAGTTCTTTTGGTCCGGGACCGGCCTCGGGCCGAGCGTAGAAATACAAATAGGCAAGGATAAGTGTCCCGAAGAATCCTGTTTCGGAAAGAATGAAGCTTAGGATCCCGACTTTGTTGTGATTGGGAAGAGTAACCGCGGCGCTATTGTTGCCTACAATCGGGTCAGGCCGGTCGGGATTAGCCAGGTCCCATAATGGTCGGCGACTGCGGATCGGCGGCAGCGCGATAAAGTTTTCATGCGGCGGCGGCGAGGTTGTCGCCCATTCGAGTGTCCATGCGTCCCAGGGGTTATCGCCCGCTACTTTGCCTCGGAAAAATGAAGTGGCCAAATTCCAAACCAGAATCAGCGCCGACGCGCTCATGAAGAAAACGCCGGCGGTCGACAGCATGTTCATCCAACCCCAGTGTGGCAGATCCGGATAAGTGAACACTCGCCGCGGCATACCCAGCAACCCAAGGAAATGCTGAATGACGAACGTCATGTTGAAACCGATGACCATGAGCCAGAAGGTCCAACGGCCTAGCGACTCCGACATCATGCGGCCGGTCATCTTTGGAAACCAATATTGGATGGCGCCGATGACTGCGAAGACGATGGCGCCTACCGCCACAAAGTGAAAATGTGCGACCAGAAAGTAGCTGTTCTTAGTCTGCCAATCGAGTGCCACGCTGGCATGACTGATTCCGGTGATGCCCGCGACAAGGAATTGGATAAGAAACGCAATGCAACATAACATCGGCACATCGAAACGGATTCGCCCGCCTAGCATCGTTGCGGTCCAATTCAGAACTTTTACGCCAGTTGGAATTGCAATGAGCATGGAGGAAATGGCGAAGAACACGTCAAGTGGACGACCCATCCCGACGGTGAACATGTGATGTCCCCAAACGCCCAGACTTAGGACTGCTATGGCTACACTCGAGGCAGCAACAAATTCGTATCCGAAAATCGGTTTCCGCGAAAAAACCGGAATGATTTCAGAGACGATTGCGAATGCGGGAAGGGCTAGGATGTAAACTTCTGGGTGACCGAACGCCCAAAAAATATGTTGCCACAGAACGGGTGAACCTCCGCGAAAGGGGAGAAAGAAATGCCCCTGTAGCAGGCGATCGATGAGGATCATGGCGAGCCCGGCGTTTAGGACCGGCAAAGCGAAAATAATGATGAACGCGTTAACGAAGTTGATCCAGGTAAAGAGCGGAAGGCGACGCATCGTCATTCCTGGACCGCGCAGCGAAATAACTGTCGCGATAGTGTTGATGGCGAAGCTAAGTGAACCGATACCCAGGACGAAGATAGCTACTGCCCAATAGTCGACCCCGGGAGATGAGGAATAGGGCGTCTCGCTCAAAGGTGCATAGGAAAACCAGCCGACCGCGGGAGCGCCGCCGGCGAGCACGCTAAAGTGCAAAAGAATTCCACCAAACGGCACACACCAGAATCCAAAGGCGTTGAGACGCGGGAAAGCCATGTCGCGCGCACCGATCTGCAACGGCAGGACGTAATTTGCGAGGCCGAAGACTACCGGCATGACGACGAGAAAGATCATCGTCGTCCCGTGCATGGTGAATAATTGATTGAACGTGTCGGGATGGAGAAAGTGGTTGTTAGGCACTGCCAGCTGCAGTCGAATGAAAAGCGCTTCGACTCCGCCGATCACGAAAAACACCAAAGCGGTCAGCATATAAAGCACGGCGATGCGCTTGTGATCAACGGTGGAAAGCCATGCGAGTCGATAGTGTGCGCGCTTGGCCGGGTCCAGGACTAGGTCCCGGAACTCTGCGATAGTAGTTGTGCCGTTCATCGTAGCGTCGAGAGATATTCCGTCAGTTGGTTCAGTTGCTCGTCGGTGAAGTTGAAGTCTGGCATGAGCGCGCCGGGCTTGATCGCCTGCGGGTTTTTGACCCATCGGCGCATGTTCGCCGGCGTATTCTCCAGAATACCCGCGCCAAGTTGTTTGCGGCTGCCAACGTGTGTTAGATCCGGCGCGACCCGCAAATCCGCTCCGGCTACTCCGCGGATGGCATGGCAGTTGATGCAGGTTGATGTTTGAAACAGGGCGAGGCCTTTTGCAGTAGTATCACTTGTGGCTGCCGAGCCTGGTTGTAGTTGAGCACGTTGCCATTCTTCGAACTTCGAAGGTTCATCAGCCACGACCAGGATGCGCATCCAGGCATGTTGCGTTCCGCAAAATTCCGAGCACTGGCCGATGTACGTGCCCGGTTTGTCGGCTTGTAACCAAATGTGGTTAGGTTGACCAGGCACATTGCTCATCTTGCGGGTCAACTTCGGGACCCAGAATTCGTGCAAGACATCCTTTGATTCCAGCCGCACTGACAACGGCTTGCCCGCCGGAATGTGAATCTCGTTCGCAGTTGTAACTCCCGACGCCGGGTAATCCACCTGCCACCAAAATTGGTGTCCGGTTACAACCAAATCGGGTGAAGGCGCCGGCGGCGGATCAGCGCGATTCATCGCGCTGAATGTCATGACTAAAAGCAAAACGACGATGAGGAACGGAACGATCGTCCACGCGATTTCCACCTTCCTGTTACCTGGGATTTGCTTCGGGTCGGGCTCGCCCGCGCGTCCGCGAAAGCGCAGAATCGCATAGATGATTGCGCCGGTTACGATGACGAAAATGAGAGCGAAAATGATCGTCGAAGGGATCGCCAGATCGTAAATCGCCCGTGCCTGCGGCGACTGCGGATCCAGAGCATTCGACGTCTGCATCGTAACGACCTTACGTACTTGCTTTCCCTGCTCCGCGCCCTGCCGCGGATTGACCGCATGTCGCAGCAGCTGAGCCGTCTCGCGTGCCGATTCGCGATTTCATCTCGTTAAACTCCCCTTCAGTCGCCGTTTCATTGCTATTTTTTTGGTGCAACGCAGTCAAGAAAGAAATACCCGAGAAGTGTGGCGCTGCGGTGGCTAACATTTTGCGCCCTAAATTCCGTCGCCACGACATAGACTTCGAAATACAATGCCCGTTGGATCGCAAACTCGCGACCGTTTCCAATCAAGAAGCCTGCGGGACATACGACCAGCCCGCCAGTAGCGTTGATTTACAAAATACTAACCTGCCAGTCTCGGCCTTCCCAACGCTGATCGTGTTTCCAAAAAAATGTAAATGTGAGTGTTGAACCGGCCGGCCAGTCCGCGGTTGGGAAATCTGCGAACCAGAGATCCAATTTACTCTCGTGAATCGTGTCTGATTGATTGGAACGCGTTGCGCCGTCCTTTGACCAGGCCACCGTTGCTTGCCCAGCAAGGATGATTCGTAAAATTTTTCCGCGAGACACGCGCCGCGCAGGATAGCGCAGAGTCCAGATCTCATAATTGCTTTTCACCGGGTGCAATACATACCGCTGAAATGCCGGCCCGACGCAGTCGAGACAAACTCCGTCATGGCAGCTGCGGACAAGCGCAATGTATTCGGCGTGCGACCAACAAAGCGGCATCGCCGCGCCCGTTGGACAGCCACGCTTCATATGGGCGTCTGGCAAGTCGGCCCCGTCCCACAACTGTTCGGTGATCATGCCGCCCTGGTTGGCAAATTTCTCTATGGCCGCAATGAACGGCTTCGGATCGCGCCCGGCGGCGAGTTCATAATGACCGCGCTCTCCCGTCAAAATCGGCCAGCAACGTCCCACGCCCGTTCCGTCGAAAGCGCCACCGTCATCTTTTTGCCCATAGCCATCGTGATTGTAACGACGCCACCCCGGGCCCTGCGGCAGATCATGTTTGAGCACGCGATCAATGACTTCGATGGAGTCGCGAATAATTGGATCGTTGGCGTCGCGAATGCCGAATCGCACCAGATGCAGGAAATCGCCGCCGACCACATTTCGCGCTGGATGCAGGCCGCCGCCGTTGGCTATTTGAATCATCGTTGTGTCTGGATCGGGGTGAGGATCAGGCGCATTAGGGTCGGTCGGGTTGATGCGGATGTAATGACGAGGGAATCCCTCGACCAAGTCACCCTTTGTTGTAACCATCCATTCTTCGACGTGCGATGCTAGCCAGTCGGCGTACGCAAAAACAAAATCCGCACTTGCGGTTTCGCGGTATTCCTTTGCCCACTCTGCTGCGCAGACGAGAGCGGCAATCACGGTGGCCAGGGTAGAAGGAGAGTAACCGGCGTTTTCCTCCCATCGGTCCTGGCTGGTAACTGGACCTTGCAGGATCAGGTGCGCGGCTGCGCGCACGATCATTACGCGTGGATTAAACAACCCGACCGCGTTTTGTTTGTGCAAACGCCATGCCAATAATATGGGCGCGGCAATCTGGTCTAGTTGCTGGCCAGACCAATAAGCGGTCCCATCGATCCAACTATTTTGAGGGAAACTGCCATCCGGTCGCTGAATGGCAGCCAGCCAGGTCAAAGCCCGCAGTGGCGTGCTTGTCTGACCTGTAGCAAGAAGTGCTGTTGCGCTTTGTACCAGGTCGCGGGTCCATACCAGGTGATAACCTCCCAGATCGTTGTCTCCTTTGGTCTCGCCCCACGGGATACTCATCGACGCAACGATCGCGCCTTGAAAAACTTTATCTTCATGCGCCAGCAACACACAACGGCTTAGTCGATACATTCCCCCGCCGTCGGATGTATCAACGCTAAAGTCGAATTTTGGATTCACGACTGCGCGCTGCCACTGACGGACATATGCCCGACGATGTGACTCGAAAGAGTCAGCCAGGGATTGGAACAACTTGGCTATTGTGCTCTGGTAACTGCGGCCAAATGCGACAGCCATGGTAAATTCCCCGCTGTGTGGAAGATTGATTTCCCCGGTCAACGCGATATTACCGTTTTCCGCAGACTCAAACTCCCAAGCCATTTTGAAATTGCGCATAAGGTCCTGCCAACCATCGCTGAAACCGACGTAGCCGACTGAGCGACGAGAAAAGCCGGTGCTGCATGCCATGATCAGCTGAACGTTTTTGCGTTGAGCGCGGAGGAGTTTGATACCGCCCACTTCAGCCCACCACCCAGAGTTGCCGGCGCCGAAGCCAGCGATGTGAGGAGCCAGCAACGCATAGAGTCGCAGCTTTCGACGTAGCGATTCGTCGAGCACTTCTACTTTGGTGTGCACGAGCAAGACCGATTGATGCGGATCGGCGAAGACATCTTTCACAATCCGATAGCGGCCACTCGGTTCCGAATTCGTGACACGATAAAGAAGGCAATCACGTTCCGGATAATCGATCGCGTGAGTCAGGTCGCGTTTTTCCTCGTGGCAAAACGTTTCACCGTCGCTTATGAGAAATTGAAAGTCGCGCGTGTTCGGTTGATCGACGTGCGGATAATAAATCTCGTTCAGGATGCCGTGGCTCAGAGTGAACCAAACGCGGCAACTGGTATGATAGGCAGTACCCACGCCTTCTTTGGCGCTCGAAGTCCAGCGCGGCTCGATTCCGGGTGCGCCAAATGCAATTGAATTCTCGGGCGGATTCATCAATAGAACGTTGCGCTTTGCTTATCGAAACTCGGTTTCCACATTTGTTTTATTCTTCGCGCTTTTCGATCTCCTTTTCGATCCGAGGATCGGGAATCAACCAGAGGAGCGCGGAGAACACGTACAGTCCGGCGGCAATCCATGGACTGACAAACGCGAGTGGGACCGCGGCGAGATAAAGCACAAGAGAGAGTTTACCCTTCCACTCGTGGCCGACGGCCTGCGCCACAAGGGAGTCGCGACCTTCCTTGGCAATGATAGCGCGCTCAAGAACAACATAAGCGATAGCTGCCATGAATAGAACAAAACCATATACGGCAGTCGGAATGGCAGCTAGCCCGTTCTCGCCCATCCAACCCGTGGTAAAAGGAAAGAGCGACAACCAAAACAACAAATGCAGGTTTGCCCAGAGAATTCCGCCACTGACCTGTTCCGTGGCTTGGAAAAGATGATGGTGATTGTTCCAATAAATGCCGATGTAGATAAAACTTAGCACATAGCTCAAAAGCACCGGTAGTAATGGCTTCAACGCGGCGAGTTCAACCGCATGCGGCACCTTCAGTTCCAGTACCATGATCGTGATGATAATGGCAAGAACGCCGTCACTGAATGCTTCGAGCCGGGTTGTTTTCATCCTCGCGAACCTAGGACGCGAGGCTTCCGAGCCAATCGTGCGCTATTTCGAGATCATCATTGGTCAGACCGTGTGCTGCTTCTACGAAGCGAATCGTCACGTCCGCACCGGCGCGACGAAGCAGTTCTGCCAGGCGCTTCGTCTCGGATGCGGGAACAATCGGATCTTGATCGCCCGCACCGATCCAAATGCGTACAGACGAAAGGTCAGGCAATTTGTCCGGAACGAGCGGCACCATGGCGCGAAATAAAATCGTTGCGCGCATAATCTCCGGTCGAAGCAATAACATGCTTGCGGCAATATTGGCGCCGTTGGAATAACCGACACCAATAACGTGGTCCGCGACGAGTTTGTAATGGCGAACGGCCGCAGCGACAAAATCCGCCAGCTCGTTCGTTCGCGTCTTCAAATCCTCCAAATCGAACACACCTTCAGCCAGTCGGCGAAAGAATCGCGGCATTCCGTTCTCCAAAATTTTTCCGCGTGGGCTAAGCAAAGAAGCATTGGGATCCAGCTCGCGTCCGAGCGGAATGAGATCGCGCTCGTTTCCACCCGTGCCGTGCAAGAGTAAGAGCGTTCGGTCCGAATTTCCGTGAACGAACTCGTGAAGAAAATCCGGTTGTGGCCTCACAGTTTGTGCGGCACTCGGATTGCCGGGAGAATTTTCTCGATCTGTGAACGCGCAGATTCCAGCCACGGCGGGAGATGCAGACCGGTCCCAAGATCTTCGATTGTTTCGTCCAAGGTAAATCCAGGGGGCTCGGTCGCGATCTCAAACAGTACCCCACCGGGTTCGCGAAAATAGATTGAATGAAAATAAATTCGATCGACTACCGGCGTGACGTTGTAACCAAGTTCAACGAGCTGCTCTCGCCATTGAAGTTGCTCTTGTTCGTCACGTGCGCGAAACGCGATGTGGTGCACAGACCCGGCCGCCACACTCCCGACGCCGGAATCAGGCAGACAGAGCAAGTCAACGATTCGGCCCGGCGCGCTATCATCACGCGATGCAAAGCGAAACCGGTTTTCCGACTCCTCGATTAAACGGTAGCCAAATGTGTCAGTGAGCAAACGCGCCGTCTTTTCGTAGCCTTCCAAAGCGGCCGAGACGCTGTGGAATCCGCGAAGCGCATGTTCCGGAGGAATCGGGCTATCAGGCCATTGCTCAACTGACGGGAGCGAATTTGAAACGACCAGTTCGAGCAAGAGCCCATCTGGATCGACAAACCGAATCACTTCTTCTCCGAAACGCGCCGCTGTTCTTTCCGCCACGACATGCTGCCGTTTCAAACGCTCCAGCCAATAGCCGACCGATTCCGGCGAAATTGAAAATGCCGTCGCCTCGATTTGGCCGGTGCCACGGATCCCGCGTCGCACACCGGGCCACGGAAAAAATGTCAGGATAGTCCCGGGCGTCCCGCGCCGATCGCCGAAATAGAAATGATACGTTCCCGGATCATCAAAATTGACTGTGCGTTTTACGAAACGAAGACCAAGAAGATTCACATAGAAGTCCAGATTTCGCTGCGGATCACTGGCGATTGCAGTCACGTGATGAAGGCCTGGAATTTTATTCTCCATAGGCACCACATCGTAAGCACATGGATTCAATCCGCCAAAGCTTTTGGAGAGCGCGAATGCTCTTTTTCTGCTGCTGAGCCAATGAGAAGCCACGCAACGATCGCGCTGACCACAGCCAGTGTTGCTCCAATCGCCATGATTAGCCTGAAAGCATGCACGAAAGATTCGCCGATCGCTTGTCCAATCAATTGTCGGGTCGTCTGGTCCAATTCTTCAGGGAGTGCGGCGCCCGCGAGCTTACTACGTTGAGCTTGCAATGATTGCCACACAACGGGCGGCGCGTTCTCGTCGGTCAATCGCCGATCGAGCGCATGGTTAAAGGAGTGCAGCATAACGATTCCAAGGACGGCGATTGCCAGCAGCCCAGCCCCTCTTGCAACTGCGTTGTTCACGCCGGATGCAATCCCGACGCGATTCGATGCGACTGAATTCATCACTGTGGTGGTCAGAGGCGCGACACTTACCGCCATGCCTGCTCCGAGCACAACAACTGCAGGGAAAAATGTTTGCCAGTAACCGGCGTTCAAGCCGGGCAACATAAAAAGCGCGAAGCCCAGAGCCGCGATTAACGGGCCGACAACCAGCGGGATTTTCGATCCATACTTTTCGACGAGCCCGCCTGCCCAGCGAGAAAGAAGAAAAATGATCAAGATAAACGGGAGAAAAGCCGCGCCAGCTGCAGTGGCCGAGTAATGCTGGACTTGAATCAGATTGAGCGGAAGGAAGAACAGGGTGCCGCCGAGCGCACCGTAAAGCAAAAACGTCAGCAGGTTCGCTCCGGTAAATGTTCGCGATCGAAATAGAGGGAGCGGCAGCATTGGATTAGGAAGCCGCGCCTCGATGATCAGGAAAGCGGCTAGTAGAATGGCTGCTGCAATGAGCGCTGCCAGCACTGATCGATCGCCGAAGCCTAGCCGCGAAGACTCGATCAGACCATAGACTAACGCGCCCAGCCCGAACGTTATCAAAATTGCGCCTAACCAATCGAGGCGTTTGCTCTCCTTGTCGGAACTCTCCGGAACACGCCACAGTGAGATAAAGATTATCAAAATCGCGATTGGAACGTTAATGAAGAATATGGCGCGCCAGGAGAGATGCTCGATCAGCCAGCCGCCGATCACCGGCCCAATCGCAGTCGTAATTGCACTGAAACCCGACCAGGTGCCGATCGCGCGTCCCCGTTCGTTTTCCGGAAACGAACTGCTAATGATTGCGAGACTGCCCGGAACGAGTAGCGCTGCACCGAGCCCTTGTGCTGCACGCGCCACAATCAGCTGATTTATGCTAGGAGCGAGGCCGCACCACGCGGACGCCAAAGCGAAGAGAGCAACACCAATCAAGAAAACTCGGCGCCGTCCGTAATGATCTCCGAGAGACCCGCCGACCAGCAGAAGCGCCGAAAGCAAAAGCGAGTAGGCCTCGATGACCCACTGCACGTCGACGATCGTGGCGTTCATGTTCGATTGGAGCGCTGGCAACGCCACGTTCACAACCGTGCTGTCGATAAAGGCCATACTGGAAGCGAGGGTCGTAGCCACAAGCACCCAGCGTCCGGCAACTTTCGAACAGGGCGCGCTGGCCAGCCGCGAGCGAATTACGCTTTCGTCACAAGGTTCTTGGATAGATGTAAGCATGACGGCGTTCTTTCATTGCCGCGCTGTCGCAGCACAGAGCAGTGTGCGTTCCGGTTTTTACGGCTTCAAGTAAAGGTTAAATTTTTAATTTGCCGTACAGTCCGATCCATCGTATTACTTAACCAGATGGTTAAGTATTCTTCGAGAATGTTGAATCGCACCTTCGCGGCCCTGGCCGATCCCACCCGCCGGAGTATCCTGGCTCATCTAGCGCGCGGCGATAAATGTGTGACGCGTCTGGCGAAGCCTCACGCCATGTCGCTCCCAGCGGTCTCGAAACACTTGCGCGTGCTGGAGAAGGCCGGGCTACTTCGGCGTCGGCGCTACGGACGCGTTCACGAAATGCGCCTCGATGCCAAGCCGCTTCAGGAGGCTGCTCAGTGGGTGGAGGAGTATCGCAAGTTTTGGCAGGGCTCGCTCGATCGCCTGGCCGAATATTTAGAAAAGGAGAACCGGCCATCCGCAAAAAGGAAAACGAAGTGAAAGGAAACAGACATGTGTCCCGCATGCATCGCTAATATTACTTTGATGACCGTCGGGGCGACGTCCGGCGGAGGAGCGGCGGCGTTTGTGTTTAGCAAATTCTACAGGAGCAGCAAACAAATACAGACAGAGAACAAGCAAAATGAAAACCAAAGAAGTCGAAAAGAAAAAGAAGCAGATGAATCCCTCCATTGTGTCGGCGAAGGAGTGGGAGGCTGCGCGCCAGAAACTGCTCGCGAAGGAGAAAAAGCTGACTCACGCTCGTGACGCGCTGGCCGCCGAGCGTCGGCGGATGCCATGGCTGGGGGTGGAAACAAAGTACGAGTTCGAGGGGCCCAACGGTAGAGTCAGCTTGCTCGATCTGTTCGACGGTCGTCGGCAGCTGATCGTCTACCGCGCCTTTTTCGAACCCGGCGTGGTCGGCTGGCCCGAACATGCATGCGTTGGCTGCTCCATGGTGGCCGATCAGGTCGCTCACCCCGCTCATCTGAACGCTCGCGATACTACACTCGCGTTCGCCTCTCGCGCGCCACAGACGGATATCGAGCGCGTTAAGGCACGAATGGGCTGGGAGTTCATTCCTTGGTACACGATCACGGACGGCTTCGACAAGGACTTCGGAGTGGATGAGTGGCACGGCACGAACGTGTTCATTCGCGACGGCGACCGCGTATTCCGCACTTACTTCATCAACAATCGGGGTGACGAGCAGATGGGGAACACTTGGAACTACCTCGACATTACTGCCCTCGGGCGTCAGGAGGAATGGGAGGATTCGCCGGAGGGCCATCCCCAGACCGCGCCGTACGAGTGGTGGAGGTGGCACGACAAGTACGGCAACCAGGAAGCCTCCGCCAAGGCCCTCGAACAGGTCCGCCGGGGCCGCGCAGCCGCAGAGGGCGGCGACACGACGTGATCCGAGCGACAGCTCGGCCGACGCTAAATCAAACAAATTCTTATCGATAAACGAGAGCCTATGGATGAAGCGGAAAAACTCTCACTCGAAATCAAACGTTTCATTCGAGCGTCGCGGGATCGGGTTTATGCTGCCTGGACAGATCCCGCGCAACTAAGGAAGTGGTTCGGTCCGGAAAATGTTAAGACTCGTAATTTGATCGCCGATGCGCGGGTCGGCGGACAGTTCCGCTGGGATCTTACGGACCCGGATGGTAAAGAGCTGACCATATCCGGCGAATACCGCGAGGTGCTGCCCGGCAAGAAGGTCGCGTTTACCTGGCAGTTGGAAGAGGATGAAGATTGGAAAAACCACAACAGCATCGTCACGGTGGAATTCTTCGATCGAGAGGGCGGTACGGAGATCCGCCTTACTCACGAAAAGCTTCCAAACGAACCGTCACGCGACGATCACAAACAAGGCTGGAACAGTGTGCTCTATAAATTGGAGAAATTTCTCAGCAGGTAACCGCCGATGAAAAAGCAGGAGGAAAAATGAACACTGAGGAAGTTGCAAAGAAGGTAGTGGAGTTGGTTCGCAAGCAAGCTTGGTACGAAGCGCTCGACACCCTTTACGATGATAACATCGTGAGCGTCGAAGCGTTCAGCATGAGCGGTGGCTCGCCCGAAACGCGCGGGAAAGAAGGCGTGCGGGGTAAGATCGATTGGTGGGTGAACGCAACGGAAGTGCATAGCTTCGCCGCCAACGGTCCGTTTGTCGCGCACGATCGATTCGTCGTCCAATACGATGCGGACGTTACCGACAAGAATTCGAAACAGCGACGAAAATTGTCCGAGGTCGGCGTTTACACAGTCAAGGACGGAAAGATCATCCGCGAAGAGTTCCTGCCGCGCGCCGATTGAGATTCATCCGTTGCGAACGCTGGATTGCCTTCGGAGAACGTCGCAAAACGAATAGAGAGAGTTTCAACGCGACATAGGCATGGCTCCGTGATTCGTCCCCGGCCAGGTTACAATCCGAGATCGCTTAGACCCGGGTGATCATCAGGACGCCGGCCAAGGGGCCAATGATACTTTCTCTCGGATTCTTTGATCGGAAGATCGTTGATGCTGGCATACCTGTGATGCATCAACCCATGTTCATCAAATTCCCAATTCTCGTTACCGTATGAGCGGTACCAATGCCCGGAATCATCGTGCCATTCGTAGGCGAAACGCACCGCGATGCGATTGCCATCGTGGGCCCAAAGTTCCTTAATCAACCGGTAGTCCAGCTCCTTCGCCCACTTTCGTTTGAGAAATTCGATGATCTCCTGCCGCCCAAGTGGAAATTCGGCGCGATTTCTCCAGCGCGAGTCGATTGTATAAGCAAGTGCCACCTTTTCTGGATCGCGAGAATTCCAGCCATCCTCCGCCAGACGCACCTTCTGAATGGCAGTCTCAAGCGTAAACGGAGGTAGCGGGGGACGTGTTGCCGGCTGCGTTGAGCTTTTCGATTTGGGAATCTGCGGTTGCTGATCAGTCGGTTTCGTTTCCATGGATTTTAATTTCACTGCCGCTTCTCTGATGTTGTCACCTCGAAAATAATTTCCAGCTCGATCGGTGTGCCTAGCGGAAGACTTGCCACACCATAGACTAACCTGCATGGGTTCTTGTCTTTTCCGAAGATGTCTTGCAGCAACTCTGAAGCGGCATCAGCCACTTTTGGCTGATCGCGGATGTCTCCTGAAGTGGCTATCGACACGCCAAGCCGGACGATCCGCGTGACTTTGTCGAGCGAGCCGAGATGCTCCCGTGCCACGGCGAGCGCATTAAGCGTTGCGAGATGCGCCGCATTCCGGCAAGCTTCCACATCAAGCTCCGCACCGAGGCGTCCAATGAATTTCGCCTCGCGGCCCTGTGTAGGAAGCATTCCGGTTAGAAAAAGCAGATCACGCGTCTGGACCGCTTCCACGTATGTGCCGAACGGCTCGGGCGGGCGGGGGAGTTTGATGCCGAGTTCTTTCAAGCGCTGTTCGGCGCTTGCGGGTGGAAATCCGACACGGGTTACCATTTGCCCAGGTGCGCACCACCGTCGACGTGCAGCACCTCCCCTGTGATTTGATGCGCTTCGGTAAGATAAACGACCCCGCCGGCAATGTCCTCCACTGTTGAGATGGTCGCCATCGGCGACCGCGCTGCGAGGGATTCTTTCGAATCGTTAGCGTGAAGCGGGGTATCGACATCACCGGGAGCGACGGCATTGAATCGAATATGTTGCTTTGCGTATTCCATCGCCAGGTGTCGGGTGACGGTTTCAAGGCCGCCTTTCGTAATCATGGAAAGCGAAGCGGTAACGCCAGCAATCGGGTTGTCAGCCAGCGCTGCAGTAATGGTGACGACACTGCCGCCGGTCTTCTGTGCCTGCATTTGTTTGACCGCGAGCTGAGTGATGTGAATGAAGCCCGCCAGGTTGGTGGAGATCAGAGCGTGAAAATCCTCTGTCGTATAATCGGTGAACGGCTTCACCACGAAGATGCCGGCGTTTGCGACTACGGCGTCGATCGAGCCGAACTTGTTGATCGCGAGTTCAGCAACTTTCTGCGCGGTATTAAATTGACCTATGTCACCGTCGATCAAGGCGAGGCGATCGGAAGGTGAAAGCTCCTGTGACTTCGTCGCGTTCCGTGCAGTGCCCACCACATTGTAGCCTCGTGCTAAAAACGCCTGAACAATAGCGGCGCCTATGCCTTGTGATGCGCCTGTGACGATCACTGTCTTGCGATCAGATTGCATAACAGGCTTGTCATCGGAAATTTGCCATACCTTACGCGGGCGAGTCATTTCGCTCGCGGGTTACCGGCGGAAAGCGGGTCAGGTGGAGCTCTTTTGAGAGACGGCCTAACGGACTTGGCGCTCTAAGAATCTCTCAAAATCTTGTGTCAAGTAAAGTTACAAGTTCATTTCAATTTATTACGCCTCACACAACTGTAAGTGAGGGATTCGAACCTTTTTTTGACATTCTAGCCAAATGCTCGGCAAAATCGCGCGCGATAACGCCACCTCACAGATATTTTGTCTGAGTTGTTTCCGGAGAACGCGTACCGCGCGGCCCGCAATGTTCATAAACGAGCTAGACAGGAACAAATGGTTTCCTTGACGTTTTTTGGCAACTTCGTGCCGGAAAAACCGGATAATAATTTGAAGGCATTCCCCAACCAACACAAATCATAAGCCATAGGTTTGTCCTTTAATGTGAGCCAAGTGATTCTTGACTGAGTCGCTTGGCTCCTTTTTTTTGGTTTGCCTTGCTCTGCGAGCGCGCCCCAGTGTGTCCCAACACTCAGGCGCGCGTCCTAGGTCGCGGGATAACTGCTGTGGGCAAACCAAACGTGCCTAAAACGGCAACAATGAGGCAACGGTGTTTTTACTTACCATAGGGAGCACACGGTTTCCGTGTCCGTGATCATAGCGTCACCGATGAATTTGATACTGTTAATCGAACGTTGCGCGGCTTCCGCATTGCCGCTTCCGCAGGCATCGTTCACGAAAACCGGAATGTAACCGAGATCAGCGCCGTGGCGGATCGTCGGCTCGATTCCGATCTCGGTCGCGACCCCGACAATGATAAACGCGTTGATGCCGCAGTCTCGCAGCGCGAAATCGAGCCAGGTTCCTTCGAAGGCTGACATCGCCAATTTGTCGAATACGCCCTCAGTCGGACGTGGCGCCAACTCCGGAATAATTTGAAAGGAAGGATCGTCGCGCAAAAACCATGGTTTAACCTGTTCGGGCGAATCGGTTCGTTGCCAGGCCATCGCCATCCGGAATTGGGACACGCCCATTAATTCTTTTGGCAATGAAAGATGCCGCGAAAACAATACGCGAACTCCGGCGCGGCGCGCCGCGGTTAACACCTTGAGAACTTGTAGCGTGATTTGCTCCGGGTTTTTGATCTGACTCAAAATGCCGACCTGCATGTCGTAAACGAGCAGGGCGACCAGCTGTGGATCACACACCTCTTCCAGCGTTTCCGGTATGCTGAGTCCGAAGATGTTCTTCATATCGACAGTGAAAATGCGCGTCAACTTTTTGCTGCATACTTATCGATCAAAGCCTGGTAGCGTGGGTCTTTGCGCAGTGGGTCCCAGGCTGGATCGAGCTTGAACATTGGAACCGTCAGCCCGCTAGGGGTCGCGAGCAAATGATCCAGCAAACGAAATGCTTCGTCGAATTCGCCGGTCCAGGCATAGATCTGGGCCAGCGCCTCAGTTCCTCGCGGTCCATCAAGAGCGTCCTGGGACTCCGGTAACAATTCGACGGCACGTTTGCCTTCGGTAATGGCCTCCTGTTTTTGACCGAGGGCCGCCAGGATCAGACCATGTTGCGCGTGTCTGGCGGGATCGTCAGGGACTTCACGAAGCAATTTTTCCGAAACCAAACGTGCCTGTTCCAACTCAGGCTGTGCCCTGACCTTATCGCCTTGGAGCAGGTAAATCATACCTTTCACGTAAGCCTTTGGGGATGGCGCAGTAGTGCTAGTAAACATTGTTTCCCCGCGAAAACGTTCCAAGAGTTGGAGAGCATCTGAAAATCTCTGCTGCAGGGTGAGAATCCAAACCCGCGCCCAAGTCATCAGCCCATTCGGGTCGGTTTCAGTTGGAATTGAAGAGAATTGCTTCTCGGTGAAGCTAAGATCGCCTTTCCATTTGACCGCCACGAGTCCTTTCAGTGCAGCCCCCTGTAATGACTCCGGCTCTGCAGCAGTTACGCGATCAATCGTTCTGTCGGCGGCTTCGAAGTTGTGCAGCGCTATGTAACTGAAAACAAGATTGCTCAGGATCTCTGTATTTCTTGGATCCAAGGAGGCGGCTTTTTCCAAATTCGCCGTGGACTCCACCCACTTGCCCTGTCGTCGCTGGATTGCGCCGATTGCGAAATAGGCTTGAGCGTCATTGGGCAGACCGCGCCTGGCAATTTCGAATTCGGCGAGAGCTCGCTCGTAATCGCGATCCCCATAATAATACGAGAAACCGAGCGCGAGATGACCCTCAGGCAGATCTGGTTGCAACCGCAGCGCTTCGTTCGCGTTTAGACGCGCTTTCTCCCGCCGCGCGGGATTCGGGTCGGAGTTATGATAGATCCAGCTCTGCACCATGGAGAGATCGGCGAACGCCAACGCAAACTTCGGATCGAGTTTGATGGCTTGTTCGAAAAGCGGTATGGCCTTCAACGATGTGTCACGAAACATGTCCCTCCGCGTTGCGTAATCGTGCGCCTGAACGAAAAGCAAATACGCATCGGAGTTTTCGGTTGGCCGCTGATCAAGCCGCGCTTTTTCGTTTGGCGACAGTTTCGCCTGAAGGGCCGCGGCAATTTTTTGCGCGAGATCGGTTTGAATGGCAAAGACGTCGGTCAAATCGCGATCGTAATCTTCCGCCCAGATATGTTCGTCGTTGTTCGCGTCGATCAGCTGCACGTTCACGCGGACGCGATTGCCGACCCGTCGGACACTGCCCTCTAGAAGCGTGGCCACGCCTAGGGCTTTCCCTATTTCGCGGGCGTTCCGCACGGCATCGCCCCGATAAGACATGACCGACATACGCGAGATGACCTTCAGATCGCCGATCTTTGAAAGATTGGTGAGGATATCGTCCTGCATGCCGTCAGCGAAGTAGGCGTTCTCTTTTTCATCGCTGAGACTTTGGAAAGGCAGGACGGCAATTGATTTGTCGATCTTGCGCGCAGACGCCCGGGGCAAGAGGAAGAACCCCGCTCCAGCGGAAATGATCACGCCGGACGCAATCAGTATTAGCAAATTGCGGCGTCGGTGCGATCCCGGGGTCACGCGAATTCCCTGCGGCGTAACGTCGTAAGCCCACGCAAGAATAAGAGCGATGGGAAATCCCATGAGCAAAAGCACGACCACAAGACGCAGCGTCCAGCCTGGCAATTCCCACGCCGGAAAAACCGCCGACCCGATCTGAATGATGAAGCCCGCAGCGATGATGTAAGCTGCGGCGACGCGATAAACTTTCCGCCGCTGCAACTCCTCGAAGAAGCCGGTCATGATGAGGTACCGTAACTCGATGCACAATCGCCCAAAACCTCGACTCAGCAACGCAGGTTAAGTACGCAAACTTCTACAGCTGGTTTTGGAGCTGCTTACTTCTTCCAAATTATCCGTATGCGCAGTCCATAGATCGCTTTATTGGCTTGCGTAAAGCCACGTCAGGGTTGGCCGCGTACTTGTCGATCAGCCCTTGGAAGCGAGGATCTTTGCGCAACGGGTCCCAGATGGGGTCGAGCTTGAGAGCGGGAACGGTGATTCCGTTTGGAACAACGAGCAAATGATCGAGCAGGCGAAATGCTTCATCAGATTCACCGGTCCACGCGTAAATTTGCGCGAGCACA
>DASSFL010000054.1:0-7972 GCA_035694525.1 Candidatus Udaeobacter sp.
AGATCGACTCTGGACGCCGTCGATGTCGACAGGAGCAAGAGAAGATTTGCCTGCTCCCGATTTCAGCGTAATTCTGAAAACTTTTATATGCCCGACCGCGCCTATCTTTATCCAATCGACCCCGAGTTAATTCCCGGCGCGTGTAATGCGATCAATGTCTGTCTTCGATTAAAGCCAGAGGAGCGGATCACAATCATCACAGACACCGCGACTCGCGAGATCGCGGCGGCGCTCCAAACGGAAGTGGAGCGGGTCGGTTCGGATTACAGTTTATTTGTGCTGGAGCACCATGCGCGACGTCCGCTGAAAGTCATGCCGGAGATTATCCTGGACGATCTAGCCCGGTCGCAGGTGTCGATCTTCGCTGCTCAAACGCAGCCGGGCGAGCTCACTGCGCGAACACAAATGACCGCTATCGTTAACAAGCACCGGATCCGACACGGTCATATGGTGAATATTAACCGGCAAATCATGCTCGAAGGAATGCGCGCCGATTTTGCGAAAGTGGACGACCTCAGTGAGCGCCTGGTCGAACGCGCCCGCAAAGCTGAACGGATTACCTGCAAGACACCGCACGGCACCGAGTTTGAAGCGGAGCTTTCCCCAAAATTGAGATGGCTCAAAACGAGCGGCATCATCACGAAAGACAAATGGGGTAACTTGCCCGGGGGCGAAATCTTCACCGCTCCTATGAACACTAATGGAGTCTTTGTCGTTGACGGCGTAGTGGGCGATTATCTCTGCGAACGATTTGGGGACCTGGAGTCCAACCCGCTCACCATTGAAGTGGAAAATAATCGGATCCGCTCTTTGAAATCGGAGAACAAAAATTTGCGCGATGAATTTCGTGCTTACACCAGCACCGACGAAAACAGCAACCGTGTAGGCGAATTTGCCATCGGCACCAACACCGCTTGCACGCACGTCATCGGAAACATTTTGCAGGATGAAAAAATTCCCGGCGTTCACATCGCCTTTGGTCATCCCTATGCCGAGCACACTGGCGCAAACTGGATGTCCAAGACACACATCGACTGCGTCGGCCGCGACTTCGACATCTGGTTCGATGGCGAACAAGTCATGAGGGACGGGAAATTCCTGGTCTGATTTTGCTTCAACCTTATCGTCGCCGCTCGTCTCTGCTTGGACGCGTCGATCAAATGACGAAGCACGAACAACGAATACCGAAGGAAGTCCCGACTTTGCGAATGGCTCAAGATCATCGGATAGATTTTTTGTCACTGGGACTTTGTCATTCCTTCGTCATTGGGCATTCGGTATTCGTTATTCAACGATATGCACGCCGAATTACGCGCCCGTTTTAACGCTGATTTCACGCCGGATAAATACGCGGCGCTGGTGCGCTGCGTGAATGAAACCGAGAAATGGCCGGCAGATTTTCGGATTTCAGAAACACCGATTTTTTTGACGCGCGATTTCACCGATGAAGTGACCCGCGCGGCGAAGGAGATTGTCGATGCCATGCGGACCCAAGAATTCGCAATCCACGCGGCTGCGGCGGTCCCGAAAGGGCTGGAAGTTCCAAACGAAGCAGCGCATCCCAACTTTCTCGTCGTTGACTTCGCTATTTGCGCTGAGGAAGACCGGCTCGTTCCACGCCTGATTGAATTGCAAGCTTTCCCGAGCTTGTTTGGATTTCAGTTATTGTTGCTTGGTTGCATTCGCAAGGCGTATCCGATCATCCCGCGTAGCTGGACTTCTTCATTTGGTGGAATCAAAGACGAGGCGTATCTCGATCTTTTGCGGCGCACCATCATCGCCGGTTCGGCTTCAGAAAACGTCGTCCTGCTGGAGATCGAGCCGGAAAAACAAAAAACGCGGGTCGATTTCGCCGCCACGGAAACCCTTCTTGGTATTCGTCCGGTTTGCGCTACAAAAATCAAGAAACGCGGACGCCAGTTGTTTTATGACCGAGACGGACCAGAAGTGCGCATCGAGCGCATTTATAATCGGGTAATTTTCGATGAGCTAATTCGCCGTCCCGATTTGAATCTGCCGTTCCGGTTTCAGGACGACCTTGATGTCACGTGGGTAGGCCACCCGAATTGGTATTTTCGGATCAGTAAGCATTCGTTGCCGTTTTTAGACACCGAGCATACCTCGCCAACTTTCTTTGCCGACGAATTCCCGACGAGTGAAAAGATCGACAATTACGTTTTGAAACCGCTTTATTCGTTTGCCGGATATGGCGTGGACATGGAGCCAACGCGTGAAAAAATCGCGGCTATAGAAGATCCACATGAATGGATTTTGCAGAGGAAAGTCGATTACGCGCCGTTTGTGGCGACGATCGACGGCCAGAAATCGAAGGCCGAAATTCGGATGATGTTTGTTTGGCCGGACAACGCCCGCGATCCCACTCTGGTGAACAACCTTGTGCGAATGAGTCAGGGCAAAATGATGGGTGTCGATTTCAACGTTGAGAAAACCTGGGTCGGCGCCAGCATCGCGCTCCACGAAGGGTAACGCTGCTGCGCCGGGAAATGCCGACGGAGTTTGCTACCGCTGCTTCTCCATCATCTCTCGCACTTCGGTCGATGTGCGAACGGGCACGACTTCGAAGTCCATCAAGTCTTTCCAGTTGTCGGTCCAAACTGGGAGTAGCGACTCATCTTCGGTGCGCATCAATTGCCAGCAAACCTTCAGATCGGCATCAATCCAGCTGGAAACGTATTCGAGTCCATCGGGCATCATGCGCCCTTTTTCGCGCAGACGCCGATAGATCGCAGGCGCGTCTTTGAAATGCTCGACGACCATGTAAAGCATACTTTCCCCAGGCGATTACGTTGGTTCGGTAGAAACGGTCGCTTCACCGGCGCCCTGCTCGAATGCCTGTTCCACCGCCCGCCAGGGGAGCATCGCGCATTTCACTCGCTGCGGAAAATTTCGCACTCCCTTCATCACGCGAAGATCGCCCAGGGTTTTTGGCGCATCATTTGCGTCATTAGTCACCAGATCGTGGAATACGTGAAGCATTTCCACTGCTTCCTTGCGGCTTTTCCCCTTCAATTTCATCGTCATCAACGACGCAGACGCCTGGCTGATGGCGCATCCGCGTCCGGTGAACTTGATTTCTTCCAGCCCTCCGCCGGCGTCGAATTTGACTGCGAGATGAATTTCATCGCCGCACGCGGGATTATCGCCGTGCACCCGGACCGCGGCATCGGGCAGCTCTCCGAAATTCCGCGGCCGACGCGAATGGTCGAGAATGACTTCCTGATATAACTCTTCGATTTCCGGGATCATGAAAAGAAACGCGCAGCCTTGTGCAGGATTTCAATCATTCGATCGATTTCCTCCATCGTGTTGTAAAAATAGAAACTGGCCCGCGTTGTGCCCGACACACCGAACCGTCGCATCAACGGCTGGTTGCAATGATGCCCGCCTCGCAGCGCCAGCCCGTATTGGTCAGCGAATGTGGTGAGGTCGTGCGGGTGCGCCGCTTCCATCACAAATCCAACCAGGGCGCCGCGCTCCTCGGCTGGTCCAAAAACACGTGTCCCCGGTAATTCGTTCACGCGATCGAATGCATATCGCGCCAGTTGAGAGTCATGTTCGAAAATGGCTGCGCGTCCGATTCGATCAACGTAATCGATGGCCGTGGCGAGACCGATGGCGCCGGCGATATTTGGGGTGCCGGCTTCGAACCGATGTGGTGGCTTCTTAAACGCGCTTTTTTCCAGAGCGACGCTCACGATCATTTCGCCGCCGCCGTGCCAGGGCGGGATCGAATCAAGAATCTCTTTCCGCGCATACAACGCTCCAATACCAGTCGGGCCACACATTTTGTGTCCGGAGAAGGCCACGAAATCGCAGCCCAATTCCCGCACATCGATCGTCAAATGTCCGACGCTCTGTGCCGCATCCACGAGTGCGAGTGCGCCGACGGCGTGCGCTTTCTCACACAACTCGGCCACAGGATTAATTGTGCCCAGCGAGTTGGAGATATGGGTAAACGCAAAGAGTTTTACCTCTGGCGTAAGCAACGCAGGCAGCTGTTCGAGATCCAAAGTCCCATCATCGAGAACCGGCACAAAGCGCAGGCGCGCACCCGTTCGTTCCGCCAACAACTGCCACGGCACAAGATTGCTATGGTGCTCCATTTCCGTCAGGAGGATGACATCTCCTTCGTGAATAAATTTTCCGCCCCATGCCTGGGCCACCAGATTAATGCTCTCAGTGGTGCCGCGTGTGAAGACGATTTCGTCCGCGCTCGCCGCACCGATGTATTCTGCAACGCGCCGCCGCGCTTTTTCGTAAGCTTCTGTAGCACGCGAGCTCAGCGTGTGCAGGCCACGATGAACATTTGCATTCTCATGCTCGTAAAAGTTCCGAAGCGCCTCGATCACCGCCCGCGGTTTCTGGGAGGTGGCCGCGCTATCAAAATAGATCAGAGGATGGCCGTGGGCCTGTTCACGCAGAATCGGGAAATCTTCGCGAAGGGCCTTCCAATCGACAATGCTGCCAGCAACCTTGTGCACGCCATAATCTGCTCCGCGCGGCGCCCCGCGCCACTCCTATTCGAGAGAGTGCGTTAGGGTGGAACGCGTTGTCCGCAACCCGTTGGCAAAAATTTCCGCCCTGGGGCTAACGCTTGTGCCTTCGCCGATTACTAATGGCTTCGTCTTCGGAGAAGCCGATCCACCTTTGCAGACGCGACCGTTTATCGCTATTTCAACTCTTCGTTTACTTCTGCGAAGGCGTTCACAGCAAATTCCAAATCTTCGCGCGAATGTGCTGCCGACACCTGTGTGCGGATACGCGCCGTGCCATGCGGAACGACCGGGTAAAAAAAGCCGATGACGTAAACGCCTTTCTCAAGCATTCGAGCGGCGAACTTTTGCGACTTGGCCGCGTCACCAATCATGATCGGAACAATAGGATGGACCCCGGGCTTGATCGTCAGGCCGCGCTCGGTCAACGCAGCGCGGAAATATTTTGTATTTTCTTCAAGCTTGTCGCGCAGCTCGGTCGATGCGCTGAGCAGTTCCAGTGCTTTCAGCGACGCCGCAACCACCGGTGGTGCGATCGTGTTGGAAAACAAATACGGGCGCGAGCGCTGCCGCAAAAGATCGACGATCTCCTTGCGCCCACTGGTGAAACCGCCACTGGCGCCACCAAGGGCTTTGCCAAGTGTGCCGGTGATGATGTCGATTCTGCCCATGACACCGCGATATTCATGCGTGCCTCGTCCGGTTTTACCGAGAAATCCGGTTGCGTGCGCGTCGTCCATCATTGTGAGGGCATCATATTTTTCCGCGAGCTCAACGATTGACTTGAGATCAGCAATGGTTCCGTCCATCGAGAAACAACCGTCGGTGGCGATTAATCGGAAGCGCGCGTCTTTTGCAGCGCGAAGTTGCGCCTCGAGATCGGCCATGTCGTTGTGCCTGTAACGAAAGCGCTGCGCTTTACAGAGCCGGATGCCGTCGATGATACTGGCGTGATTCAATTCATCGCTGATCACCGCGTCTTTGTCGGTGAGCAGCGTCTCGAACAAACCACCGTTCGCGTCGAAACACGACGGATAAAGAATCGTATCTTCAGTGCCGAGGAATTTGGTAAGCGCTGTTTCGAGTTCCTTGTGAATGTCCTGCGTGCCACAAATAAAGCGGACGCTCGCCATCCCGAACCCATGGGTCTCCAGCGCCTCCTTGGCCGCAGCGATCAGTGCCGGATGATCGGCAAGCCCAAGATAATTGTTCGCACACATGTTGAGCACCCGCTTGCCGCCGGTGATCGCAATGTGCGCATCCTGCGGACTCGTGATGACACGCTCGGTTTTGAAAAGACCTTGCGATTTAATTTCTTCGAGAGTTTGAGCCACCTGATTTTTAAATTCGGAGACCATAGACTCCACAGTTTACACAGTGCGGCGCAGCCGCAACCAAATCGTCCTCGTTCTCGTAGTCAAAACGGGAACTCGAGGATGAAGGACGAGAACAAGGACGAAAAATTTGCGCGAGGCGGCTGCAACATGCGTAAAAAAGCGCTTGCAGCGCTTGTGAATAACTGTTAATAAGTTCGTCGGTGTTTCGCCTTGACCTACGCTGAACGTCGTAACCTTGCCTGGGCCATTCTCGCGGCGTTTATCGCCATCATTCTGCTCAGCGGCTGCGGGACAAGTCGGCATGCTCTGCCGGCCTATGAAGCACCATTGGCAAAGACGGATTTTCAACACGTGCGCACGACCGCGTACACGCACACCGAGTCAGACCATCGAGAGTACGGGAATCGCAATGCTCTCGGCGGAGAGTTGCAGGCGGCTGGCCCGCCCATCCACCGGGCCGAAGTAACGCGGCGCGCCATTCCTGTTGGTGATGCGCCACGCGCTGTGCCCGTGGACGAGACGGGATCGTATTCACCACGACTTCAACCATTCTCGGTGGAAGAAACGCGAACCGCGCCGCGCACAACGAAACGCGGGACGAAAACAACCCGCAGCGTGAAGCGCGCCGTTGTAGTCGCCAAACCGCGGATCGGCAGCGCTGCGGCTGACTGGTCGCGCTGGCCTGCGGGAACGACTTTTCGTCTGTTATCGACCAGTCAAATTTATCGCGTCGACGATTACGGCTGGGCGCTCGCTGGCCGCAACACGATTGATCTATACATGTCGAATCAACGTGAAATGAATTCGTGGGGCGCTCGCCAGGAAGGCATCCAGATTCTGCAGTGGGGCGATCCCCAGGAAAGTTTGCAGTTTCTTCGTCGGCACCAGGATTACAGACACATCAAGCGGATGGTGCTTGAGCTTGAAGGCCGTCATGGAGAAGCAGCCGCTTTGCGGTAGCGAATCTGGGTAGCGCACAAACATCCGCAGAATTCGCGTAATCCGTGGTGCTGTGAGAGATCCTTCGACCGCGCTCAGGATGACAAATTGCCCCAATTGAGAACGATTTTGCCGGAGTTGCCTGACTTCATCAATTCAATGGCTTCCTTGAATTGTGTGTAGGGGAAGCGGTGCGTAATCACCGGCGAGATATCCAACCCCGACTGGATCATGGCGGTCATTTTGTACCAGGTTTCATACATTTCCCGGCCATAAATTCCCTTGATGGTGAGCTGATTGAAAACCACGAGGTTCCAATCAATTGCAGCGCTGCCAGGCATGATGCCGAGCAGCGCGATATTCCCGCCGTGAAACATGTTCGGCAAAATATCCGCGAACGCTTTTGGATTGCCGGACATTTCGAGCGCGACGTCGAACCCTTCCTTCATGCCCAGCTTCTGCATCGCATCGGCGACTTTTTCTGTTCGCACATTCAGGGCAACGTCGACGCCCATCTTTCTGGCGAGGTCGAGACGATACGGATTCACGTCGGTAATCACGACGTGACGCGCCCCGGCACGTGTGCAGATCGGAATGGCCATGCAACCGATCGGCCCGGCACCTGTAATGAGCACATCTTCGCCGACCAAATCGAACGAGAGCGCAGTGTGCACGGCGTTGCCTAACGGATCGAAACAGGAAAGCACATCGAGCGAGATCGAAGGATCTGCGTGCCAGCAGTTGTCTTGGGGAATCGCCACGAATTCCGCCCACGCACCGGGGCGATTCACGCCCACACCCTGTGTATTCGGGCAAAGATGACGGCGGCCCGCCAGGCAATTGCGACAATGCCCACACGTGATGTGCCCCTCGCCTACCACGAGATCGCCCTTTACAAATCCTTTCACATGATCGCCTACGTCGTCGACAACGCCGACGAACTCGTGGCCAATTGTCATCGGCACGGGAATGGTTTTCTGCGCCCACGTGTCCCAGTTGTAAATGTGAACATCGGTGCCGCAGATCGAAGTTTTCAAAACGCGAATGAGCACGTCGTCGCCGCGGACCTCAGGGACGGGAACTTCTTCGAGCCACAATCCGGGCTCGGCCCTGGCCTTCACGACGGCCTTCATCGTTTTCTGCACACAATGATGTTATCCGCAGATTTCGCAGATTCACGCA
>DASSFL010000055.1:0-6412 GCA_035694525.1 Candidatus Udaeobacter sp.
ACAATGGAACTTCTTCCTCCGACCGAAACAATGTATCGCGCGTTGTTGAATCGCGATTCGAGTTTTGAAGGCATATTTTTTGTCGGAGTACGTACGACAGGAATCTTCTGCCGGCCGACCTGCGCCGCAAAAAAGCCGGCACCGCAAAATGTCGATTTCTTTGCCACACCGCGCGAAGCAGTAGAGCGCGGTTATCGCCCCTGCTTGCGCTGCCATCCTATGGACCCGAATGGACACCCGCCGAAGTTGATCGAGCGTCTACGCGCTGAAGTGGAGCGCGCGCCCGGCGGACGGCTTACAGACAAAGAACTGGCTGAGCTGGCGATCGATCCCTCAACCGCGCGGCGTCAATTCAAACGCCATTACGGAATGACGTTTCAGGCTTATCATCGCGCGCGCCGGATGGGTCTAGCTTTGAGCCAGGTGCGGCAAGGCGGCCGCGTGGACAAAGCGCGAAACGGCAGCGGGTTTGAATCTGAGAGCGGGTTTCGCGAAGCGTTCACCAGGATTTTTGGCGAACCCCCAACGAATGCAAAGACGAGCGCACCGCTTCTAGTGGAGCGAATCGATACGCCGCTCGGACCGATGATCGCCGTTGCGGATGACGAAGGCCTGCGGCTGCTCGAATTTATCGACCGCCGCGCGACCGAACGTGAATTGTCGCTCTTGCGAAAACGATTGCGAACAAATGTAGTCCCCGGCAAACACCGGCACCTTGAAGCAGTCCGTTCGCAAATGGCCGATTATTTCTCGGGCAAAAACTTGGAGTTCGGCATTCCGCTGACGCCGGTTGGTTCGCCGTTTCAACTTCGGGCCTGGAAAATTTTGCAATCAATTCCAGTGGGCGAAACACGCTCGTATTCCTGGATGGCGAAACGCCTGGGAGATGAGAACGCACGCCGGGCTGTCGGCCGAGCGAACGGCACAAACATGATCAGCATTATCATTCCGTGTCACCGCGTGATCCGCGCAGACGGAACGCTGTGCGGATACGGCGGCGGTCTGTGGCGCAAGAAATGGTTGTTAGACCACGAGCGTCGCTGGATTAAGGCGTGAGAGGTGGATCGATGAGAAGTTAGAAGTTGACCCCTTTCCACCAATCACTTCTCACGATTCACGTTCGAAAACATCCGGTGTCCATTCCCAAAGTCATTGCGGGCGTTGTCTTCAACGTCGCGTTTTACGCTCTCCTACTCTTTCTGACGGCCGGCACATTGCACTGGTGGCGCGCATGGGTGTTTCTCGCCGTTACCGTGGTCGTCATGGCCCTGGCGATCTTCAGCATCTTGCCTGATAATGCCGACCTGTTCTCCCAGCGCGCAAAAGGGATCATCCAGAAAGGACAGCCGCTGTGGGACCGAGTTCTCGTAATTCTGCTGGTTGTCTCGTATGTGGGGCAAATCGTCTTAATTCCCCTGGATGTGTTCCGGTTTCATTTCGTGCCAAAACCCAGCGGGCTCGTTTCACTTTTCGGGCTTGCGCTCTATGTCGCGGGCTGGTGGATCATGATTCTTGCGATGAAAGTCAACCCGTTTGCCGTGCCAGTCGTTAGGCTCCAGGAAGAAAGACAGCAGCGAGTCATCGACACTGGTGTGTATGCGGTCATGCGGCATCCCATGTATACGGGGTTTGTCCCGATGGTTGTGGGCCCCGCATTCTGGCTGCAATCATATGTTGCAGCTTTGCTTGGCATCGCTCCCATCACGGTGCTGGCGGTGCGGAGTGTGTTTGAAGAACGATTTTTGAAGCGCGAATTAAGAGGCTACGAAGCTTACACGAAAAAAGTCCGTTACCGCCTGATCCCTTTCGTCTGGTAGAAGCGCGCCTGGGGTGACTGGAACACCCGGCTCACCGAAGAAATCCGAATCTTCGCAACCCGGTCGCTTTGACCTGACTTTGGCGTTGTCATGACAATCGGGTGTTGATCGCCTGTTTGTTGCGGCTGGTACACGACCCGAATCGATCTCGCCCCAAGCGATGCGAACATGAGGTCTCGAAAAAAAGGGCGTAAGAGCAGACAAAATCATAACTCGGCGACGTCTACGACATGATGAGCGCCGCAAGCGAGGGAGAAGAGCGCGTCGCCGAGATTCTTCGGGAGATTCTTGCGTTGTCGGGAAAAAAGCGGCTGAACCATTCAAACCCCGCAACCGCCGATGATTCAATCAAATTAGTCGACCCGCAGTGCGCCAATGGGCTTCAGGCTTCTCCGCCGTGCGGGAAACAGGCAAGCGAAAAGCGCAGCACGCCCGAAGATCAAGATTCGCGTTGCTAAATTGAGATGTAATCAGCTGGCGTCGCGAAAGTTCTGCTGTTTTTCATGGGAGCACGCGCCCGGAAGGACTCGAACCTTCGACCTACGGATTAGAAATCCGTTGCTCTATCCGGCTGAGCTACGGGCGCATTTAACATTGTAATTCAGTGCAACAAAGTTCGCCTGATCGACGGACTGTCAATCCGTGGCGACGTGGCCCGGTATCGCGTGCCTCACAACGGCCTAAAAGCGCGGCTGAACTTTTCACGGTCGTCTTCTACTATCTGCGAAATTTTGGCTGCAAAGGGTGCAATTCTGCACAACGCGCTGCAAACCTCATTCGTTAGGCTTACTAATGATTCGCAATGCTGTGCAACACAGCGAAAACGTGCGCAATTCATTAGTCTTAAATTAGAAATCCGTTGCTCTAAACCAGCTGAACTACGGTCGCAACAAATAGGTAAACCAGTGCAACAAGTTGGCGTGATCGATGGACTGTCAATTATTCTGAGACACAGCCCAAACTCCACTTCGACCTTCTTCAATTAGTCGGCGATGGAGAGGGCGCGAGCGGTGACACCTTGTAGATCTGATCGAGCACCTTCACCCAGCTCGTTTTTCTTGCCAACCCGAAAATTAGGCCAGCTTCTTAGGGCACATTGGTCAAGTGTCGCGCGTTGGTTGGTGAACTTAGAGGTTTTAGAGGTGATCCGGCTCGCTTCCGGTGAAGTGCGAAAACGGGGCGGTATCCGCTCTCCACGTTATCACTATGGGCCGCCAGAAACCAAAGCGTTGGCACCGACGATGGTATCTGTAAGTCTAATGCTCAGTGAGTCGCGCCACGGTCTGTCGTTGCCGTTACGGTGCTACCGGTGGAGCTCCTGACATGCCTGTCTGTGGACGCTGCCGGCGTAGCCGTGGTTCCTTGCTGCTGACAAGACGCGAAAAACGCCATCGCAACAATGGCACTGAGCAAAACCAATATATATCTGTTGTTTAAGTTCATGGTTACTTTTGGGATCGAAGGCCGCGAACTGTCAAGCATATTCAGCCCATTCGAAAACGCATAGCTTGCGCAGTTGAAGGTGCTTCTGTAACATCCGGCCAACCGAAAGTCCCCAGGGGAATTCGCGCTCCTTAACTACGAAGTGGGGTCGATGTCTCCAGAAGGAACCGAGCAGATGGATTCAGCAGCAATCGCCAAGTCCATGAGCGAGGTACCCGCTTGGCACGCCGTTGCCGCCGATGAAGTCTTGCGGCAACTGAATACCGACCCCAAGAAAGGCTTGGACACTAACGAAGTCTCGCAGCGCCTTTCGAAATACGGCCTCAACCGCCTGCCAGAAGGCAAAAAGCAAGGGCCGTTCATTCGGTTTCTGTCCCAGTTTAACAATATCTTGGTCTACGTGCTATTGGGCGCTGGCTTCGTTAAGTTGATGGTGGGCCTGTTCCTCGACGCAGCGATCATACTTGGCGTGGTCATCATCAATGCGCTGCTCGGCTTCATTCAGGAGGGAAAAGCAGAAAAAGCCCTGAACTCGATCCGTAACATGCTGTCTGCCGAAGCGAGAACCTTGCGCAATGGCGAAACGCGCATGATCCCAGCCGAGGACCTAGTGCCGGGTGACATCGTACTCCTCGAATCAGGCGACAAGATCCCGGCGGACGTTCGCCTCGTCGAAGTAAAGAACCTGCGGACGGAAGAAGCGGCTCTCACCGGCGAGTCGGTTCCCATCGACAAAACCACCGATGCCACGGCCGAGAAATCGACTGTCGGGGACCGGGAAGGCATGGCGTTCTCGGGAACCTTGGTCGCTTCTGGTCGCGGGACGGGGGTAGTCGTCGCGACGGGCGCCGACACCGAGCTGGGACGTATCAACCAGTTGATGACTGCAGTCAGCGCGCTGGAAACGCCGTTGCTCCGCCAGATCAAAGAGTTCGGCTATGCGATCACCGCGGTCATCGGTGCGGTGACCGTTATCGTCTTCGCCTATGGGAGATGGGTGCGAGGCATGGATTTTATCGAGATCTTCCAGGCGGTTGTCAGCATCGCGGTGTCAATCATTCCGGAAGGGTTGCCCGCGCTGATCACCGTCACCTTGGCAATCGGCGTCCAGCGCATGGCGCAACGACATGCGATCATCCGGCGCTTACCAGCAGTTGAAACGCTTGGTTCGGTATCACGCATTTGCTCCGACAAGACCGGCACACTAACACTTATGGAAATGATGGTTGTGTCGTCCGTGACTGGCGAATCGGCGTACACGATAACTGGCGACGGCTACGCACCTGAAGGGCAAGTCTTAAATAACGGTAATCCCGCAGGGGAAGATCCGGTTCTCAAGCTTATGGGACGCGTTTCCATGCTCTGCAACGACGCGGAGATCCGCCAGGAGGACGGAGTCTGGAAAGTAGAAGGCGATCCGACTGAGGGGGCGCTTTATCCGTTCGCGAACAAGCTCGGCCTCGAGCGAAAGACAGAGCAGGACGCGTACGCCCGCATCGACGCGATCCCGTTCGAATCGGAACACAAGTTCATGGCCACGCTGCACAAAGATGCCGGTGGCAAGCAATTTATCCTCGTGAAGGGCGCGCCGGAAGTCATCCTCGGGCATTGCGATCGGCAGGCAACCAACGACGGACAGGCTGTGCCGATCAACCGCGATCACTTTATGAAAGCCTCGGACAAGCTCGCGGCGCAGGGTGAGCGCGTACTAGGTCTTGCGTGGCTCGAGGATCCGGGCGTCCAAGCCGGAAGCCTGGCTCCGGCGGATCTACCTAGGAATCTGGTATTCCTCGGACTGATTGGGCTGCTCGATCCGCCGCGCAAGGAAGCGATCGAAGCCGTCAAGGAATGCCATGCCGGTGGTATCCGCGTAACTATGATCACAGGCGACCACAGGATCACCGCCGCGGCCATCGCCAAGATGCTGGGTATTGGCGACGGCAAGACAGCGATTACTGGCGCCGAGATCGAAGACATGAACACCGCTGCCCTGCAGGAGCGCGTGACGGACGTGGACGTGTTTGCGCGCGCCAGCCCCGAGCACAAACTCCGTCTCGTTAAGGCGATCCAGGCCAACAAGCAGATCGTGGCAATGACCGGCGACGGGGTGAACGATGCACCTTCTCTCAAGAAAGCCGACATCGGTGTCGCTATGGGGATTAAGGGCACCGAGGTTACCAAGGACGCGGCCGAGATGGTGCTAGCCGACGACAACTTCGCATCGATCACTGCAGCAGTTAAGGAAGGGCGAACTGTTTACAACAACATCGAGAAGGCGATCTTGTTCATGCTGCCGACCAATGTGGCTCAGGGACTGGTGATCGCTGTGGCAATCTTTTTTGGCTTCATTATGCCGATCACAGCGCCTCAAATCCTCTGGGTCAACATGGTAACCTCTGTCGCTCTTGGTCTCGTGCTTTCATTCGAGCCGCACGAACTAGAAGTCATGTTGCGGCCGCCGCGGGCGGTGGATCGTCCCATCGTGACCCGCTTCGGAATCTGGCGCGTTATCTTCGTCGGCTTGGCGCTGCTGGCCTACACTTTGTGGGCGTTCTTTTGGATGAAGTCCCAAGGTGCGTCGGACCAGCTCGCCCGGACAGTGGCCGTTAATGCGATCACTATCGGACAGGTCTTTTATCTGCTTAACAGCCGTTACCTGCTGGACTCGTCTCTGTCACTCAAGGCACATCTCGGTAATATCTACCTGCCGCTCGGCATTGGCGCCGTCGTAATCTTGCAGCTCCTCTTCACCTACGCACCACCGCTGCAAGCGCTGTTCCACAACGAAGCTATTCCACTCCACGTCTGGCCATGGCTCTTTGTGGGCGGCTTGGTGTTCTTCTTCGTAGTGGAGGCGGAAAAGATGATCATCCGTTCGTCAAAGTCATTGCGAAGTGCAGTAACCGCTGTGGAAGCCGGGGCGTGATTAGTGGATGAGAAAGGAAAGCGATGAGTAGTAATGAGCCTTTGAAACGAAAAGAGTACGAGAACGAGTTACGCGAGCTGCAGGTCGAGTTGTGCGCGCTGCAAGAGTGGGTCAAGAAACATGGTGAACGGGTGATTGTTGTCTTCGAAGGACGCGACGCTGCCGGCAAGGGCGGCATGATCAAGGCGATCACCGATCGGGTCAGCCACCGAGTGTTCCGCGAGGT
>DASSFL010000056.1:0-6877 GCA_035694525.1 Candidatus Udaeobacter sp.
CGCGCACGCGCTGGTTGACGGAAAGGAAGTCGTCGTTGAGCCAACAAAACTTGACACCACCGGCGCGGCCAGTTCCGCCACATCCACTGCGGCGGACATGTCGAAATTGATGCTGATGTTCCTGAACAAGGGCGCACACAATGGCAAACAGATATTGAAGCCCGAAACGGTCGAAGAAATTTTCAAACGCAGCATGGTCAGCAAGATCGATTTCTCTGATCTGCCGCCGATCAGCGACAAGACCGGCTTTTATTATGGACTTGGTGTGGGCAGTTATGATTATGCGGGACATCAGATCATTGAAAAAGGCGGCGCTCTCGCAGGCGTGCGGGCGATTTTGGTGCTGGTGCCTGATAAAAACGCCGGAATTGTCGTTCTGGCCAACCTCAATCTGACCGCGTTTCCCGAAGCTGTGCGTGCGTATTTTCTGAATCAGGTCTTAGATCTTGATCCTGAAGCGGGGCAAAAAGAGATTTTCGCAGATAACGAGAAACTGAAAGAGTTGCTGGCTCCTCCGCCGGCTCCAAAGAATCCGGGCAAATTCAACGGCACCCTGCAATCGCTCGTCGGTATTTACGAAAATGATTACTATGGCCCTTGCGACATCCGACAGGATGGCGATGCGCTGAAAGCTGAGTGCGGTCCTGCGAAATATCCGGCAACATTGAAACACTGGAATAATGGCGCGTTCCTGTTGCAATTTCCTGGAGCAACGCAGGTTCCTTCCGTCACGGCATTCATGATCGGCGAGGACGGAAATGCGATTGGGTTTTCAAATGAAGCTTTGGGATTTTTTAGACGAGTGCAGGAAAAGAAGTGAAAAGAGATCCGCGATATTGGAGCTTCTGTCGTGCGAAGCACTGAAAGCTTCGGTTTCACGCAATCGGAGTCGCGTCAGTTGCGCGCTCTGAAAACACCGGTCGGCATTCAAAGATTTCTCGACGACCTGCCCTACAATCTGAGCTTCACGGCCCGCTCACCAAGGAAAGTTCTGCAGGATCGAATTGCGTCGTGCCTCGAAGGCGGGATATTCGGCGCGGCCGCGCTTCGTATCCTCGGTTTCCCACCATTGATCTTCGATTTGGAAGCGGAACAGGACACCGATCATGTCGTCGCGATTTTCAAGGTGCGCGGACACTGGGGCGCGGTGGCGAAATCAAACTACACCGGTTGCCGCTATCGCGAGCCCGTTTATCGGAGTCTGCGCGAACTGGCCATGAGTTACTTTAATATTTACTTCAATCTGCGCGGGGAACGCACTCTGCGAAGGTATTCTCGCCCAGTGAACCTCGCTCGATTTGATCATTTGAACTGGATGACCACAGAAAAACCGATCTGGTTCATCGCCGAATATCTCTGCGAAATCCCGCACATCTCATTGCTCACCGCAGCAATGGAAAAGAACCTTACCCGCGTTGATGGACGCACATGGCGCGGCGAGATGGTCGGCCACAGAAAAAATAATCGGCATAAGGCGCGCGTGAAATGACTGTCGACGAGTTTCGAAAGATGGCGCTGGAAATTCCAACCGCCATCGAGCAATCGCACATGAATCACCCAGATTTCCGCGTCGCGGAAAAGATTTTTGCGTCGCTTGGTGTACCCGACAAAAGCTGGGGCATGGTTAAACTCACACCGGAACAACAGCGCACATTCATCAAAGACGCGCCTGAGATTTTCAAACCGTGTAGCGGCGCGTGGGGAAAGCAAGGTGCGACGAATGTTTATCTTGCCGCCGCGAAGGTGAGCATTGTGCGCGCTGCGCTCGATGCGGCGGCAAGGAATGTCGCCGCACGCTCAAAGAAAAATGCGAGATCGAGACAGCGCAGTCGGCGGTACTGACTGCGGCAGTCACAGACAGCCGCTACGGGGCGGTTTGAAAAAACGCGTTCTCGAAAGTTGGCTGAAACGGGCCGGGCTCGGTTTCGCCAATTCGAAATTGCGAAGTGATTTCGAATTGAGTGGCGCAATGGATTTCCACGTCCATTCTGCGGTGCTTTGCTAGTGACGAGCGCACAGTCTGCAGCGCAAGCTCGGGTCTGTTGCAATCCCTGCTGAGATGTCCAAGCACGACGCGCTCGATTTTTCCCGGTAACAATTCCTCAATCACGCACGCCGCGGCCGCATTCGACAAATGACCATGCCGCGATTGGATTCGCTGTTTCACTGGCCACGGTCGATGCGTGTCGTTCTGCAGAAGTTTTTCGTCGTGGTTCGTCTCGATCACCAGCGTTTGCACCTGGCGCAACCGTTCGACGATCATCTTGGTCACATATCCGAGATCGGTGATAAAACCGAGCCCACCCGAACCCGCGTGAAAGGCGAACCCGAGCGGATCGACCGCGTCATGCGGGACCGGAAATGTTTGCACTGTGATGTCGCAAATCGAAAACTCGGTGCCGGTCGCAAAAATTCGCCAGTTTCGATGCCGCTCGAATGAGCTGTCGCTACGCACCGCTTCTGCCGTTAACGCGTTGCAATATATAGGGACATCAAATTTCCGGCAAAGAACTTCGAGTCCACAGATGTGGTCGCCGTGTTCGTGCGTGAGGAGGACGCCGTCGAGTTGCTCCGGCATGACGCCGCACTGCTCCAGACGCAATACCAATTGCCGCGCGCTCAGTCCGCCATCGACGAGAATCTTGCAGTGATGCGTTGCCACCAGGGCACTGTTTCCCGCGCTCCCGCTGCCGAGCATGGTCAAGCTGAACACGGGTTTTAAATTAACCGCGTCGCTTGAGCTTTCGCAAATGGAAACAAATAAAGCAGCGTTTTAGCTCGCACAGATGTAGCGGTCCCTACCGGCCGCCCGGCGGGTGGCAAAGCGCAGCCGTCGCTTTAGGGATTGTTGAACAGTTCATACAAAGCAACGACGGGCGCGCGAGGTATCAAGATATCGGGGCCGCCGTTCAGCTTGCCGGTGTTTGGATTTATGACGGGATCGCAGTTCATGCGGTCTCCCACCTTAGCTCCAGTCACACCGAACCATTCCTCGTCACCCCAGCCGCCTGGAAACACAACATTTGCGGCGCCCGTATTACCGCAACGGGCAGGACAACCCTGCCACCCGCGGCCGCAGTTCTGATTGCCGCTAATGCTGTGGAAACAGGCGTGTCCTTCGTTCCCCTTCCACCATTCATCGCGCCACTCAAAAACGTAGCCTCCAGAGCTGTACAAAAGCATCGGATCGCGATCCGGCCCATTACTTGCCTTGTGCCTGAGCGTCACCGTCCAAAAGGAACGGATCCAGTCTGCTTGATCGGCTGCCATTAGTGAGTCCCCTGGTTTGACCCCACTGGCCGCAAAATATTGCTTAAGTGTTGGCGGTAGCTTGTAAGTGCCCGCTTTAGCAGGTAGCTCCAACGCAATAGTCCGGCCAGCGGCAAACTCGGCGTTGGGACCGTCACCGCCCGATCCAGGCGGCGGCGTCAGCCCCCCTCCAGTCAAGCAACTTCCCGGTGGAGGGTTTTGCTGCCATATGAAATTCACTCCAACCCACTGAATAGGATATGCTTTTTCGGGGTCCTGCGACTGCTGATGCGTATCAGCCGGAACTCCGAACTCGCCATAGAGCAGAGGTTTTGGATTCCTGGCGACAACGTTGTCCCTGAACCGAGTGAACAAGTTGCCGCTCGGTTCAGGATTATTGTAGGGATTAAAGCCCCATACATCCAGTTTGTACACGTCTGGGTCTGGCCCACGTCTTCCATCAAACCTACCGCCGCGGATTACCATATTGTAATCGTCTGTATCGTGGAAAGTAACAGTCGTCAGCTTGCCGGGTGCGCTGGCCTTGACCAGCGCATTGAAGTCATTGAGGGTTTCCCAGAACTCCGACGTCGGGGTGGTACCGGCCGTGTCGATCTCGTTGCCGAGCACAAACCCAATCACCGCCGGGTGGTCGCCGTATTTTTTCGCCAACCATTTCGCAGTGTAGCGGTAGAATTGGCGAAGGTTAGATTTGCGTTGTGCGGAGGTATTACGGTCCACCAAATCGAGTGGGACCGATAGGCCGATCCAGACGTAAATTGGGTTCACGCCATTGTTCCACAGCTTGTCGAGGAAGGGCTTGTGCGTCGGGTGCTTCAAAGCGTAAAGGGACGGGGCATCAGGATCGCAGAACTGGTTGTCAGCTTCGTCGGTTACAGTGAAATTGAGCAGCTGCCAGAAATCGGCTAGACCGTCCTGGACAGGTCGGCCGTTATGGGGAGGAGGCGCGCCGTTGGCGAAGGCCACCTCCCACTTCCACACACCGTACGTGCGGATCGAGTTCACCCCCATCGCACGCATCGCTCCGATGTCGTTGCGGCCGTTGTCACTCCACAGAGGCACGAAGGTGTCAACAGAGTTTGTGTAAAAAAAGTCATTAAAAGGAGGCAGTCCAGCGCCGCCTCCGATCTGCGTTGGTTCGTAGTTTATACCCCGGATATAGAACTGGGATGGCTCCTGGTCACCGATCTTCAAGTTGATCACAACCCCGTCGGTGGACCATGTGGTATGGGTGCCGGGATACGGAACCGCAGGATCCGGTGGATATGTCCCGTCCGGGTTGGGGTTCAGCTCTTGGTTGTTGACCGCTCCGATGCAAGTGGGAAAAGCGTGAGTTGGCGCGGCGGTAGCCAGGGTAATTGCGGCAATGATAACCGATGCATGAAAACGCATCCCTATTTTCGCAAACGGAAAAAAATGCATCGCTAACGGTGTATTCATATGGTTCTTCTTTCTCCCCCCCCTGATTGCTTCTGTTAGCTGCGGGTCCGAAAGAGACGAAGAACCGAGCGAGGGAGGAATTCTCCGCCTGATTCAGATCCGTTTTGATGATGCACGTCCACGTCTTACCTGTCTATTGGACCTTAGTCCTAGGGACTATTGAAGTTTAGTCGTGTGTTTATCCGTTAAGACTGCTACTGCCTTGCTCGACACGACTCGGGCTGCGAACTACATTCGCCTGCTTTGAAAATGCGCATCTTTATCATCGTCGCAGCAGCAGGCACGTTTTTGGGAAGTATCGGCTACAGCGCATCAGGCGTCCCCGCTGCGAATGCCGGCAATCTGGATTTCAAGCAGTGGGGATTGCTCGCGATTCAGGACGGTGGTCGGCGCAAGCCGGTAGACACGTTTGCGAAAGAAACGCTGATCCGGGTTACTGGAAGGTCGGCATACACAGATAAGAAAGGCCGAACATGGCGGCCGAATGATTTCGTGTTGTCGGCTTTGATCGAGACGCATGATTGGAAAAATGAGCCAATGGTGTTGGTCTCATCAGGCCAGTTACTCGAGCAGCTCGGACTCGATAAGACGCAGCGGCGATTTTCCTTTACGCAATTAACCGGATCTGCCGAACTGCAGCGGGTTGTCACTGAGGCGCAGGCGCTCAAGCGCGCAGAGAAACCGTTGACCCGGGTCCAACAGGAAGCATTGAGTGTCAGCGATCGGCTTACGCTTCTTGCACGTGTAATGGACGGAAGAGCATTGCTGATCGTCCCTGCGCCAGCCAACGAAACGGATCCGTGGGTCGAGCCCACCGTAAGCGGGTCGAAATATTATGCAGATGCGCAATTCGCGCCCATCCAGACTCAGTTGCAAACGGTTGCCAACGCGTATGTGCAGGGTGACGGATTTAACCTCAATCGCGGCGCGAATCAGCTTCGCGAAGATCTGCGCGCCCTGAGTCCATCGATTTATCCGCGGGATCAGCAGTTACGCCTCGAATATTTCTATAATCATTTCGATGCATTTTATCGGGCCATCTGGTGTTACGGAATTGCGCTGGTCATTCTGATTATGGCGCATCTTCGCAAGCGCGGACGCGCGCTGCAGAATATTGGCGTCGCAGTGGCGATCGTTGGTCTCGCGTTTCAAGCGGCTGGGATCGTGATGCGTTGCATGATCGCCAGCCGGCCGCCGGTTACGAACATGTATGAATCGATCATCTGGGTTTCTTTCGCGGTTTCGTTTTTCGGGATGATCTTTTTTGTTCGTTATCGGGCACCCATGTATTTGCTCGCGGCGTTACCGGTCACTCTTATCGCGCTGTTGCTTGTGCATCAAATGCCGATTGCCATGCCTTCAAGCATCGATCCGCTGGTCCCTGTGCTGCGCGATAATTTCTGGCTCACGATTCATGTGTTAACGATTACTCTAAGCTACGCGGCCTTCGCGCTGGCGATGGGTTTCGGGCACATTTTGCTGTGGCGATACGCACGCAATCCCGCAGCCGCGCGCACGGATGCGCCGATGCATTTCTGGCTTTATCGCGTGCTGCAGCTTGGTGTCCTGTTACTCGCGGCCGGAACGATTCTCGGTGGAGTCTGGGCAAACTATTCCTGGGGCCGGTTCTGGGGCTGGGATCCAAAGGAGACATGGGCGCTGATCGCTTTGCTTTGTTATATCCTGGCGCTACATGGCCGGCTTGCAGGTTGGTGGACTCAATTCGGCCTGGCTGTTGCCAGCGTCGTTTGTTTTCTCGCTGTGTTAATGGCGTGGTACGGCGTGAACTTTGTACTGGGCAAGGGACTGCATAGCTACGGCTTCGGCATTGGCGGTGAGACTTATGTGGCAATCTTTGTTGCTCTGGATCTTTTGTTTGTGGCGTTCGCCATCTGGCGATACCGCAGGAGCGCAAGCGCCGCCGTTGCGCCGAGCGAAATCAGGGCCGAGCGCGCCGCAGTGTAGCTGTAGCCGGGATCGTTGATCCCCGTAGACGAAATTATCGATCGCGTCTACAGCTCGCGTGCACAAATTGGATCGCGCGCTTTGACCAGATTCGTTTAAGCTTCGGTCTTTCCGCCAAAAATCATCAGAACAGAAAGGAAAAGTTATGCCCCTCACCCGCCGCGATTTTCTCATCAGTGGCTCACTGTCCCTCGCTGCTGGA
>DASSFL010000057.1:0-4103 GCA_035694525.1 Candidatus Udaeobacter sp.
TACGCCCAAATCGCGTCGAACTTCTTCGCGGCTTCTCTTCGGTTTATTCGGGGTGAAGAAATTCGGAATCACGTCGATCGCTCGTTTCAGAGAAAAGATTTCCTGGGTTTGCTTCCGAAGATTTTCTGAAACGGCTGTCACCGCGTCGGAATGCACAAGGGCATGCTGGATGGCGGTGCGGTAATCGGGATCCTGCCCCAGCAAAGTGGTATCGCTTCCGTGCAAAGTTGTGACGATGCGCGGAGCTGACGGTCCTACAATCTGCGAGGCTAAACACGCGGCCAGCGCGTGTGGCACCGCATAATGAACATGAAAAAGGTCGAGCTGCTGGGAACGCGCCACTTCCGCCATTTTCACTGCGAGCGGCAGAGTGTAGTCGGGACACGGAAACAAAGCATTGTCCGCAAATTCGATTCGATGAAAATGAAGGCCTTCCTGCGGCAGATCTAGCCGAACCGGTAGAGCATAACTGAACAAGTAAACTTCATGACCGCGACGCGCGAGTTCCGAGCCGAGGGCTGTCGCCAAAATCCCGCTCCCGCCAATCAACGGAAAACACGCAATCCCAATTTTCAGTGGCCCCGATTCCATTACAATTCCGTATACGCTCTGTCGAAGTCAGAAATTTCGTCGCGCTTAATGAATTTCACCATGGGAGCATCAGCCTTGTTGACGTAATGCTGCTCGCTCGCGCCGGCGACGTAATGGGTGCATCGAATCACTGATTGCATCCAATGGAAGCGCGTATCGCGGGTTGGGCTGATCTGCTCCGGTCCAAATTCTCTTACTGGAATCTCCAGAAACCGATCGCCTCCTTTGTGCAGCAACAATTTCCCGTCGCGGTAGCGTGCCCGAACGATCTCTCCCTGGTAACGCTGATCGACGAAATAGTCTGAGACCGCGACGGCACGCGTTCTGAAGTCGGCTGAGCTGGATCGCTCTACCCTTACGCCTTCCAGCAATCCCATTCGTTTGTACATTTCGAGACAAAAGTCGGCGACATTCGAGCAGTTAATTTCCTGGAAGTGTGTGACCAGAGACTGCCCAACATAATTTGGAAGCTGGCGCGCAGTTTTCTCCTGCCATTCCGGAAGCACACGTTTGGCGTACAACGGCGAGAACTGCTTTTGGATCCGATTTTCGAACTGAAAGTTCAGGGCTATTTCCTGGTTGCTGTTTCGGTCTCGCAAAATGGTAATCGCCTCGCGCGGGTCATGATCACTGTCATGAAAGAAGAAAACGATTTCTCCCCCGATTTCCTTTTGAAGACGCCGGGCCGCCGTAATCTTAGCGAACAAGAATCGCTTAGGAAAAAAACCGCACGGTTGCTGACCGAAACAAATAATCGGGTGATCCATTGCCCAGAACCAGTTTCATACCCCGGCAGGAGCTTCCGTGTTGCGAAAGATAGTTTGCTGCAGGGCCGGCGCCAGGATCAGCACGGCTGCGCATCCAATAAGATTATACCAAAGGTAACCGATATTCGTTGTAGCGAACAGGACGAAGACGAGCGTTTGCGCAAGGACTCCCGCGAAAAATACAGCCGAGCCAGTAACTCGACGAATAAAGAAACCTGCCAGAAACAGACCGAGGATGCTGCCATAGAACACCGACCCCAGAATGTTGCCTGCTTCGATCAGATTTTCGACCAAACTGGCAAAAGAAGCGACCGCGATGGCGATCAAACCCCAGACCGCCGTTAGCGTTTTCGCCGCGACGACATAATGATGGTCGCTCGCGTTCGGCCGAATCAACGGCCGATAAAAGTCGATCGCTGTGGTCGAACCTAAGGCATTTAATATTGCTGAAGTCGCCGACATGGTCGCGGACAAAATCACTGCGATCAGTAATCCGACAAGCCCGTGCGGCATTTGTTGAAGAATAAAAGTAATAAATACGTAATCCGAATCCTTGCTTTTTGGGTCCGCGCCTGCCTGCTCGAGAACTCCCTTGGTTCGGTTGCGCAACTCATGCGCCTGCGCGTCGAGTTCGCGCAGTTTGGTCATAGCCACATCGCGTTCGTTTGACGAAAGCTTCGACGATAAGCTGGAAAGGGCGCGAATCGCAGCGCGTTTTTGCACGAAAACGTCATCGAATTGCGTTTGCAACGCCGATAACTGCGGCCCATAGCCACTCTCCACCGCACGCTGGTACGCGGGCTGATTGAAATAAACAGGCGGCTTTTCGAATTGATAAAACATGAAAACAAACGCGCCGAGCAGGAGAATAAAAAATTGCATCGGGACCTTCACCACAGCGTTGAACAGCAATCCGAGACGGCTCTCTTTGAGCGAACCCCCCGCGAGATATCGTTGCACCTGCGATTGGTCCGCTCCGAAGTAGGAAAGCGCGAGAAAGAATCCGCCAATCACGCCCGACCAGAAGGTATATCGCTTGTGCGGATCGACCGAAAAATCGACCGCCTCAAGTTTGCCCATTTTTCCCGCGACTGACAGCGTGTGTTCGAACGACAGATCAGGCGACAGCCGGTAAACCGCGACGGCAAATGCAATCGCCATGCCGACCAAAATCACGATCATCTGATAGCGTTGGGTGATGCTAACAATCTTGGTCCCGCCCGCGACCGTGTAGATAATGACCAGTCCGCCTGCGAGCCAGATGGTCAGGTTCAACCGCCACCCGAGCAAGGCCGAGAGAACAATGGCCGGCGCATAAATTGTGATTCCAGCAGCGATGCCTCGTTGCACAAGAAACAGGAACGCGCCGAGTAGCCGCGTCTTCTGGTCAAATCGCTCGCCGAGGTACTGATAAGCCGTGTAAACTTTTAGGCGCTGATAGATCGGAACGAAAACGGCGCACACAACGATCAACGCGAGCGGCTGCCCAAAATAATTCTGGATAAAACCTATGCCGCTCTCATAAGCCTGGCCCGGCATGGAGAGAAACGTGATCGGCCCCGCCTGCGTCGCGAGCACAGAAAGCCCGATTGTAGCCCAACGAATGCTCGCATCCCCCTTGAGATATTGGCCTAACGAGGCGCTTCCTCGTGTTCGCCAGAGACCATAGAGCGGGATCGCCAGAATCGTGGCGATGAGAACGAGATAATCCAGCCGGTTCACAAAAACCGGATGGTGAAGAGGTAGAGGAGCACCACCTCCACCGCAAAAAGGGAAAGCGCCAGGCCGTACGCTTTGCGCCAGGAACGCGCATCTGCCTTGTCATCCCCTGCGTTCATTTTCCCAGTGACAACATGTTTGCGAATAACCGGTAAGCTCCCGGGACGCCCGCCGGCAACTGTCGAAACCAGGAATAGCTCGTGTAGATAAAAAAACCTTTGCCAAATTTTGCAACCAGCAAACCGCCATCGAGTGGCTTTTCCTTTGGATCGTTGCACGACAGAATCCGTGTCCAAGCGGGGTCCCATTTTTTAGGAAAGTAAAGTCCACGTTCCTGAACCCACCCCTCAAAGTCTTTCGACGTGATTTTGTTTGGGTTAGTCATGAGTGGATGATTCGGCGCCAGAATGCGCACCGCCGCGTTTTCGTCAGTGACACGATCGCGCGAGATTTCCAGCGGATACGGCCCGAGTTGCTCGGTCTTAAGCTCTGCCAGCGTGTTGTACTGTGCGATTACAATTCCTCCAGCCTTTACATAGGCAAATAGCTCCGGCAACCAGTTCGCAATTCGGTCCTGCGTGTTGTAGGCGCGGATTCCAAGCACGACAGCAGAGAACTGCGCGATGTTCTTTGCCGTGATATCAGATTCGGCCAGAATCTTTACTGAGTACCCAATCTCTTGGAGACTTTCTGGAACATCATCGCCAGCACCGGGAATGTAACCGATGCGATCGCCTTTTTTGCGAATGTCAGCCCGAACAAGCTTTACTTCTGCCGGCGGCATGAGCGTTTGGACGCCGATGTGTGGATAGGAAATCCGCACCCGCTCGAACGAATACTCGCGCCCGTCAATCGACACGATAGCTCGCAACGTCCCTTCGCTATCCTGGTCTGGTGGTTTGACGGTAAAGGTGGCCGTCGTCTCCGCGTTAGCTCCCTTTAAATCTATCGGTACAACCGCCGGATCGATTCCCCATCCCTGCGGCGCAGCTAGCTTGAGTTCCCCTTTTACAGGGCCCGTGGTCG
>DASSFL010000058.1:0-4609 GCA_035694525.1 Candidatus Udaeobacter sp.
CGCTACCGATCATTTGGAAACTCCGGGAGAACCCGATGTTTGTTGCTCGCTGGGCGCCGGCGTGTTCAGCAGCTGTTGTGCTCCTCGGCAGTTTTTGGCTCGTGGAGCGTGTGTACATGAATTGATTGCGATGGCGTTGCATCGTCCAAGCGACTCTTCGGCCTCGCATTCGTTGTAGCCGCCTCACTGAGTCGAAGCGCTCCAGAAGTTACTATTGGCACGGCGACGCAGCCCGTGGCTACACGCAGTTCTGGAGTGGAAAGATTGCGCTAACGATGGGTATGCGATTTACTGCTTCATGGGTACCTATCCAACAAGCCCAAAAGAGATGACGAGCGGAATGATGTATTTCCCACGAATGCTAGAGAAGATTCAGCTGCACGCGCGCGGTGAGTTGCAAGAGGACTATCACGACAATCTCGGTGCGCCTCGAACACTTGATAGCGCTTGCTGCAATTTTTTGCGCGTCAACTATGACGATCTTCGCGAGCGCGTCCTCCAAGGAGGAACTAACGAAGAAATCCTCGAGTGGTGTTTTCAAAGCGGCCGGCAGCCGAATGAGGGGGACTTGTTTGTCTGGAATGGATTCGTGTCGAAACTCGGATGGCGCGATTCTTTCACTCCGGTATTGGAGAAGAGAAAGAAAAAGTACGGCATCGCCGATCGCACTGACATTCTCACAATTGCCGACCTTATTGATTTCGATGAAGGACGGAAAAGTTAGAAGTGTCGAACCTATTTCCTAAGTAGACAGGTCCGCCGCTGAGTGCGATGAAAAGATCGAATGGAGGATGGAATGATGAATGGAAAGGCGTTGTGGGTAGTGTTGGAGGCGAAACCCGGCAAGGAATCGGAAGTAGAGAAATTCTTGCAGGCCGGTCAGGCATTAGTCGAGGCCGAGCCGAAAACGGTGTCGTGGTTCGCCATTAAGATCGCGCCGTCCACATACGGTATTTTTGACACGTTCGCAGATGACTCTGGCCGGGATGCGCACCTGGATGGCAAGGTCGCGCAGGCCTTAAAGGAAAAAGCGTCTGAGCTTTTGGCAAAATCACCTTCAATCGAGAAAATTGATGTGATTGCGTCGAAGCTGCCCAAATAGCTTTTGACGAAAAACGCGCGTAACCCTGAGCTGTTTGGCGAGGAAATCGAGTTTCGCAAAGAGAAGTAGCTGACGTTCCCAGCCAGTTCATTGAACGCGCTTCCTCAAGGTGGAACGTCATCGTCGCTTTGCTGTTCTGGAAATTTTGCTTTGCGTGCGATACGACGCCAAAATCCTTGGCCTCCGGCAAACGGCCATCGGCTTGAGGACAAGCCGATCCATTTTGACACAATAATTGCCGTGTGGGGGCTTTTCTGACAGAGTTCGCGATGGCGGAACTGCGAAGCTATCTTTGCGCGACGTGCTCTCTATTATTCCCGCTGTTTGTGTGCGCTCAGCAAGTTGATGCGCAACAAACGCCAGCGGCAGCCTCGAGTCCAAACGCGTCGCCATCTCCAACACCAGCTGTCTTTTCACTGCAGACTCTGGCGGAGCTGAAACGATTGCAGCAGGCAGCTCTGACAAGCGACTACGCTTACCGCCAGGTCGCGCATCTATCGAACAACATTGGACCGCGTTTGAGCGGATCCGCTCAGGCGGCGAAGGCGGTTGAGTACGTCGCCGGCGAATTGAAGGCCCTCGGATGCGAAATACAACTCGAAAAAGTGATGGTGCCGAATTGGGTGCGCGGCGAAGAGACGGCAGCGCTCGTTCAATTTCCCGGACAAGCGCAGAATACGACGCAGAAAATTGTGCTCTGCGCGCTCGGGGCAAGCGTGGCGACGCCCCCGAATGGAATCGAAGCAGAAGTGATCGTTATCAGAAATTTTGATGAACTAAAATCGCTGCCTCGTGACAAAGTCGCCGGCAAAATCGTCCTCTTCAATTATCCGTTCGACAAACAAATGGCCGCGGAAGGTCGTGGCGGCGAAGCGTACGGCGAAGCAGTCGTTTATCGCAGCAATGGTCCAGTAGCGGCTGCGCGCCAGGGCGCGATCGCCTGTCTGATCCGTTCAGTGGGTGGCGCCGACTATCGGCTGCCGCACACTGGCGAGACAGATTACGCGAATGACGCGCCGAAAATTCCAGCCGGTGCGGTCACCGCGGAGGATGCAGATTTGATCGCGGACCTCGTCCGCCAGGGACCAGTGAGAATGAAATTGATTCTCACGCCCCAAACCCTGCCGGATGTCGAAAGCGCAAACGTGATCGGCGACATTAAGGGTAGCGAACATCCCGAACAGGTGATCGTCGTTTCCGGTCACCTGGACTCATGGGACCTGGGTACGGGCGCAATTGATGATGGCGCTGGCGTCGCAGTCTCGATGGAAGTGGCGAATTTGGTCAAAAAACTTCATCTCAGACCAAAGCGTACAATTCGTGTGATTGCGTGGATGAATGAAGAGAATGGGCTGGCTGGATCGAAACAGTACGCAAAAGAGCACGAAACAGAATGGATGAACCATTTTGCGGCGATGGAAACAGACGGCGGCGCCGATCATCCGCTTGGCATCAACATCAAGGCAAAACCAGAAGTGAAAAAGATGTTCGCGCCGGTCGCAGCAATTTTGCAGGGTTCAGGCGCGGGCATGCTGAGTCTGGTCGAACATTGCGGCGCTGACATTGAGCCAATGGAAAAAGCTGGCGTGCCTGCTTTCAGTCCGATCCAGGACAGCCGTTTCTATTTCAATTATCACCACAGCGCGGCTGACACACTGGACAAGATTGTCCCGAAGGATTTGGCCGAAAATTCCGCCGTCGTCGCTGTCCTTGCGTACGCACTTGCAAATATGGAGCAAAAGTTGCCTCGTTGAGCTGTAGTCGCCTCGCTGCGTCGAGGCGCTCCGCATCTGTTGGCTACCGCGCGCGGCACGGCGACACAGCGCCGTGGCTACATGTCTTCCCGCCGCCTTTACCGGTGCTTCAGATTACGTAGCTCGTTGAGCGCAAAATTAGCTGCTCGCCGGCCCCGATTCCTCACAAATCGCCATGGCCCGGTATCGACGAAATAAGTGAGCAGAATGCTGTCGCGTGTTTTTACTTCCGGTCCCACCGGGTCGGCCGAATGCCACGTGTTATCAGCAACCGCAAACGCGTAGCCGCCATTGGGTGAGAATGGCATCTGCGCTTTTTTGGGCTTTCTACCGTTTGGGAGCACTTCATGAAAAATGGTCCCGATATGTGGCGTCGAATTGTCAGGCGGCAGGTAAAACTGAACGGTAATCCCTTTCCAGAGACTGTCAGTGTGTTTGAAGATGCGATATCCAGGAATATCGCGAGTCAGAATCGGCACCGGATACATTGTGACTTTCGCAAAGTCGACGCCGAACCTGCGCTCCAAGCCCGGCGCCAGCCGCTGCACGAAAGCTTTCTCCAACTCTTTGGAGCGCAATACGCGGCCGGTTGCATCCCAGATTTCGCGCTTCATCGGCGCCAAATGGCGAATGTACTCCGGGAAAAGATCAATCTTAGTGCGAGTCGGTTTGCCGTCGGGCCTGCTGCTGCCCATTTTACTTTTGCCAGACATGGCGCGGTAGTCGTCTGTCACCGGCATCGCCAGCAACATCTCCCCGTAAAAGTCATCGGGAAACACGCGGTCAAATCTCAAGTGAAGGAACGGCGCATCGTCGGCATTTGCATTTTGGACTGAGTTCGCCACGAAATCGGTCAAATTGTTGACGGACCACGATTGTCTCATTGATTGAATTGTTCCCGTGAATCATGAGTCAAACAACTGAAAAACGCTCGCGTTTCGCGCAGGTCGGGCGCTGGATCGCCGAGTTGATTTTGGTGTTCGTTGGCGTTTACGCGGCCTTTTGGCTCAGTAATTATCAACAGCATCGGCAGGACGCAGAACGGCGCGATCAAATCCTGGCGTTTATCGAGCAGACATTGAGCGAAGGAATCGAGAGCTCAAAAGCAAACCGCGCGAAAGAGCAGGAGCCAGAAGCAGCCGAGTTTCGGCGCGCATTGGACGCCGGTGAGATGCCGCCGCTGCGTCCCTTTGTTTTCATCACGGACTATAGTCCAAGCGACTTAGCCACAATGATGCAATCTGGAGGCGTCCAACTGCTCGACGTGCAGACGCTCAGGGCCCTACGCCGGGACGAATCAGTTATCCGCTGGGGACTCCAACGCATGGCGCGTTACCAAAAATTAAGCGACGAACTGATCGTGCCGAACCTCGGCCAGGACAGTTCGTTCTTTTACGATCCGGCCACCAAGAGATTGCGAAAACAATTCGAGATATATCCCCAAGCTCTGGAAGCAAGAGTGGACTTTGCGCACGAGCTTGAACGAACCCACACAGAATTGCTGAAACAAATCCAAGTCGAGCGCCAACCAAACCGTTAATATGAATCCAACAATTCGAACCTTCGCGCTTCTCTTTTGCACCGTGGCCCCAAGGTTCGTGTTGGGTGCTGAGTACCCCGCGCCGACGGAAGGCGATTTTACGATTCGTGATTTCAAATTTGCGTCAGGCGAGACACTGCCGGAGCTGCGTCTCCATTATCGAACGCTGGGAAAACCGGAGAAAGATGCGCAGGGCAAAACGACAAATGCCGT
>DASSFL010000059.1:0-1008 GCA_035694525.1 Candidatus Udaeobacter sp.
GACGGGCGCGAAATGGGCATGGAAGGAACGTATCGCGAGATTGTCCGGCCCGATCGGATCGTTAACACCGAAAGATTTGATGAAGCCTGGTATCCCGGGGAAGCCTTGATCACGACGACCTTGATTGAAAAAGACGGAAGCACGACTCTGCAGACCACAATGCTGATGGAATCACGCGAAGCACGCGATGAAGTGCTCGAGTCCGGCATGGAGAGTGGCGTGATTGTGAGCTACGACCGACTCGAAGAAATATTGGCGTCTCAGGGCGCTGGCAAAAGGAACGAGTGATGGACGAAAGGCATCCTCCGCGTCGTATTCTTCGGAGTGTCGGCGCTGTGCTCGCGGGATTTTTCGCGACCGTCATTCTCTCCATCGCAACTGATGTCGTCTTGCACGCCATTGGCGTTTTTCCGCCGTGGGGTCAGCCGATGTCCAATGCGCTCTTCGCTTTGGCGACGGCCTATCGCACGACCTACACCGTCGCGGGTGGCTACATCACGGCGCGCCTCGCGCCCAACCGCCCGATGGCGCACGTCTGGGCGCTCGCTATTATCGGCTTGGTTGCGGCCCTTGCGGGCACGATGGCAACGTGGAGCGCAGGCCCCGAATTCGGGCCGAAGTGGTATCCCCTCGCGCTCGTCGCGCTCGCGTTACCTTCTGTCTGGGCGGGCGGCAAACTTGCGCGGTGTGCGACAGCAGAGAAACTAGTTTCTATCGCAAGTGAATGAGGGCAAAAGAACCGTTAAAGCGCTACGTCATTCCGCGGTCGGCGACTTTCAACCGAGCCATCGTATTCTCTTCAGTTCGCCCTCTACGACTTTGAATTCCCGGTCACCGGTCACTAGTTCGGCATTCTTTATTTTCGCCAAGGCCGCAGCGAAGCAGTCGGCGTATGACATTTTCCTGGTTGCTTTGAAGACCGCTGCTTGTCGAACAAGTTCCAGATCACGCCCATCGACCGGAACGATCTCAATTTGCATACCGGCGATTTCGTGAGATTTCGAGTCC
>DASSFL010000060.1:0-29296 GCA_035694525.1 Candidatus Udaeobacter sp.
ACATAAACCTGGCGACCGGCCTCCAACTGTGTTCGCAAAAAGGCAAGTACCTCACCGAGCTTCGACCCATCGCGCACAGCCGTAACGATTTTCCCACGGTTCCGAGGCATCTCGTCAATCGTCGAGACATCGAGGTCGCCATAAATAGTCATCGTTAACGTCCGCGGAATCGGGGTAGCCGTCATCACCAGTACATCGGGCGCCGGTTCGCGCGCGCTCAATTGGGCGCGTTGCGTAACTCCGAATTTATGCTGCTCATCAATCACAACGAGTCCGAGGTTTGAAAATGAAACTTTGTCATACAGCAACGCGTGAGTGCCGATAACAATTTGTGGTTGGTTCGTTGTGATGAGCTTTTCGTCTGTGGAGCACAGGATGCCACCCTGTCGTTCGATTGCACCCGATCGTGTGTCCGGCAGGCTCCCGGACACGACTGGCTGGCAGCCTGTGCTCCCCGGATCTGTTTCGTGTGGGGATTCCTGCACGCGCTCAAACAATGGCAATGGCCCACTTTCCTCCTGCCGAGCGGCGGTTCGCAGCGCCATGGGTACGCCGAGCGGCTCCAGCCAGCGACGCAAGACATCATAATGTTGCTCCGCCAGAATTTGCGTAGGTGCCATGAACGCGGCCTGATAGCCGCTCTCAAGGGCAAGTAGCATTGCTGCGATGGCGACAACGGTTTTTCCCGAGCCCACATCGCCCTGCAACAAACGATTCATTGGATGATTCGCTGCCAGGTCGTGGCGGACTTCACCGATCACTTTGGATTGCGCAGCAGTTAGCTCAAAGGGTAACGATTTGAGAAACCTATCGAGCAGCGTGCCGGCCCCGCAATGCTTCTCGCCTCGCCGGGTTGAGGCATCAGCGCGTCGCGATGCAATGAGCATTTGCATCATGAAGAACTCAGTGAGCACTAGATGTTCCCGCGCGGCGTCACGCGCTTCCCAGCTGTCCGGGAAATGGATCGCGCGAATCGCTTCGGGTCTCTCCCCCCGAACAAGATTGCTTGGTGCCAATGTCTCGAATCCGGCAGAGGCCGACGGAAGTTCGTTCAACAGTCTGTAAATCATGCTGCGCAAGACGCGCTGTGAAAGGCCTTCTGTTGCGGGGTAGATCGGCGTGATTCTGCGGAAATGGATCGAGATTTCCTCGTCATTCTCAATCACCTCGAACTCCGGATGGTCCATGCAAATTCGCGTTCCGCGCAGCCGCGGCTTACCAAAGACTACCATGCGTTGACCGGTGGCGATCATCTTCTGCACGTAATGCAGATTGAACCATCGGCACACAAGCGGCTCGCTCAGAGCATTTGGGTCCGATTCTTGCAACGTGGCTTCGAAAATTTTCTTCCAACCGCCGAAGCGCCGCAGCGACGTCTTGACCACCTCCCCGCAAAGACAAATCGGAACATCACTCTCTTCTCGCGGAAACTTCGGAAATTCCGTCCGGTCTTCATGGCGCCGCGGAAAATGCGTAAGTAAATCTTCGACCATTTCCACGCCGAGACGTCGCAACGCGAGAAGCTTTGGGCGTGCGATCCAATTCAATCCCTCAAGTTTTTCTAAAACGTCGATCATGTCACGCGCTCACGGTCCGTCATTCCGAGCGAAGTCCAGAAATCCCGTGGCATTACCCTATGCTCGCACAACGGGATCCTTCGACTCCGCTTCACTCCGCTCAGGATGACAACGCGGCGTAACATAACTTGATCTCCAATTTACCGCTTCAAGATTGCTCCGCACTCCGCACCGCCTCAATCTGCATAGCGACCAGGGTCTCGCCCTCATATTCGTCCGCGCGAATCCGAAATGCGATGTCCCACGGTGCTGGCGGCAATTGGTTTGGCACGCCGTCAAAATATACCGCGCGTCGATGGCGATCGCCCTGACGCAGACGAAAGATGAGATGCTTATCGTTTACTACCCGAGGCGGGGCCACCGGCTCGACCTCCCGCGCGAGGAAACGCGGCTGGGGATTTCCATTTCCAAATGGCTGCAACATTTCGTGCCACCGCAGAAAACCTAGATCGATCTCCGTGAACGCCAGCTCATGGTCCAGTCGCACGCAAGGTTGAAGAGATTCTTCTGGAAGAAGTTCACGCGCAGCTTTGCGAAATCCTTCAGCAAAAACATCGAAATTTCCTTGGTGCAGCGCAAGACCCGCCGCCATTTCGTGCCCGCCGAATTTGTCGAGCCTCTCTGCGCAGCAGCTCAAAGCTTCAACCAGGTTCAAGCCTTCAATGCTTCGTCCGCTTCCCTTACCGATTCCGTTCTCGTCAAAACCGATCACAATGGTTGGTCGATGATACCTTCGAGCGATCCGCGATGCTACAATGCCAAGTACCCCCGGATGCCAGCCGGGCGCTCCAACCACGATGGCCGCGTCCCGCGCCACGTCGAGCCGATCCTCTATCTTTTTTATCGCCGCATCGAAAATTTGTTTTTCCACTTCCTGGCGCTCGCGATTCTGCTGGTCGAGCTCGGCTGCGAGCATTGTTGCCTCGCCGCCATCGTGAGTAAGTAACAGGCGCAAAGATTTTTCAGCCGTGCTCAAACGCCCTGCGGCGTTCAATCGCGGCCCAAGCCGGTAACCTATGTCCTCAGGCAAAATTGGCGGCCGCACCCCGGCAACCTGCATTAATTTTCTCAGCCCGATACGTGAGGTCTGCGCGATCTCAATCCCGCCGCGCTGCACCAGAATGCGATTTTCGCCACAAAGCGGTACGATGTCCGCCACTGTGCCGAGCGCCACAAGGTCGAGCCTCGATTTCAAATCGAACTCAGGCAGTGGCCGTGTTTTCAGCAATGCGTGGCAAAGTTTGAAGACAATGCCCACACTGCAGAGATATTCGAAGACGGAGTCGCTTGTTTTCGGGTTTACGATCGCAACGCAGTCGGGCAATGCAGACTTCGGCTCATGATGATCGAGCACGATCACGTCCACTCCGCGTTTGCGCAGGTCAGCGATTTCTTTTAGCGATGACGTCCCGCAATCGATAGCAATCAGCAGTTGGGGTTGATGCTGTCCGAGACAACGTTCGACGCTTTCGGGACTCAAGCCGTAGCCCTCCTCCATGCGGAACGGTAAAAACAATTCCGGAGCACCACCGTATGCGCGCAACGTTTCCGCAAGCAATGCCAGCGATGTCACGCCATCCACATCGTAATCACCAAAGAGCACGATGCGTTCCCGTCGATCTAAGGCCGCGAGAAGCCGAGAAACAGCCGCATGCATTTGGGGCAGTAAAAATGGATCGCTCAGCGAGCTTAGGCGTGGCTGCAGAAACGCGTTCACCTCTTCGGCGTCACGAAACCCCTTTCGTAAAAGTAACCGCGCGATGCACTCCGAACCGCAAATTTCGCTCCACGAAATTCCCAGCGCGTCGGCATTCAGCTCTTCAGGCTGCGCAATGATCCATCGGCTTTGCGGCCGGGTACATTTTCCAAGTGGCTGCTCACCGGCGAAATTGCCCTCTACGCGGCTTTGCGGAGTAAAGCCCCCCTGCACCTTCGGATCCGTTGAGTCACCTTCTACGCGGCTTTGCACCGATCAGTTTATTTGCAGAACATTTTCTGACAAGATGCGATGAATTACCCGAACTACCGCGCGATCAGACTCGACAAAGAGCCATTTTCACTACAAAGAGTCCCATGATTAGAACGATACCGCTTTCGGAGTGGCTGTCGCATCACTCACCGCTGCGGGTTGCTCAACCGGCGGACCAAGCGGTTCGACCATGCAGCCTGCAGCTGTTCAGAGAGATTACGAACGATTGACGGGCACGTGGCAACTAACCCGCGGAGTCGTAAACGGGAAACCGGTACCTGCGAGTGTAGCGCGAAGTACAATCCTGATAACCGATCACAACACATTCCGATTTCCAAAGGCGAGCGGCGTTGGTACGCATCCAGCCGGGACCTTTAGGGTGAATCCCACTACGAACCCCAAACAAGTTGATTCAATCGCAGAAGGCGGTCCACATGCGGGTCAACAAACGCGCGGCATCTACGAGATTCTCGATAAAACCACAAGCGCGCGTGTTGGGGTCCGCCCGGCGGCCCGCGCCCGACGGGGTTCACGTCTTTTCCAGGAAGTGGACGGATTCTTCAATATTGGAAGAAAATTGGGCCAGTGCCATCAGGTTAAAGTTACATCGAGAATCGGGCCGATGATCCGCCCGTGTCACAGCCAATTAAATTAAATGAAATTCCGCTGGTTAGCGCTCATCGTCGTTTTTCTTCTGTTAGTCTACGGAGTGTCGCCGTACTTTTCATTCTGGCGATTCACCGCAGCGTTGCGGTCAGGTGATAGCGTGGCACTGAGTTCACGCGTCGATTTTCCAGCTATTCGAGCTTCGCTAAAGAAACAGCTTGTTGCGCGGTTCGCCCAGGGGAGGGCAACTCACAAGTGGTGGAATAACCTCGGACCAACACTGATCGACACGATCATTGATGCTTACGTCACTCCGGATGGCATCGCCGCGCTGATATCTAATCCGGAAGTCCTGAAGAACCTCCGGCATCCGCAAGAGTTCCGCTTCCCTACCGGTAGAACTGAAGACTGGTCAAAAGTAAAACACGCATTCTTCACCGGTCCGCGCACTTTTGTGGCCGATCGAGAGGGAATCAAACTGCGGTTCCGTTTCACAGGTTCGGGCTGGAAGCTCTACGCCCTCGACCTTGGTCTGGATGAGGCGAAGCAATAGTTCTTTTACGAACGAGATTGCTCTCTAAACAACACGCAACGCGAGGTCGCGCTTTGGGAGCAGACCGTGTTTTATGCACAAATTTGCGAAAACTCGCAGACCTTCTTTTTCTTTTTCGCCAAAGCTGAATCGAAGATGTTCACGGTAATAGCGCGAAAGGAATTCCCAATTGGGTTCCTTCCGTCGGCCGGGGTCATCGGCCCCCGCTAAAGCGTCTGCGATTAGATCATCGAGAGTGGCAAGGTTTCGATCCCGGAGATTGCGGAGACGGTTTGCGATTTGTTTTGGATCGCCGACTTCGGGGCGAATAAGCCAGAAAGCGTAAACAAACGGAAGTCCAACAGGTTTCTGCCACTGTTCTCCGAGGTCCCAGAAAGAAAATTCGTTCGCGTACTGTTGTCGGAAACGGATGGCTTGATCGCCGATGAGCAGTCGCGCGCTACGGCCTGTTTTTATTTCCGCCGCGTCAGGCCACTTGGCCATGCTGCGCCGAATTAGGCGCGAAGGCAATCCGAACTCCGCGACTAAACAATACAAAAGATTAGCAGAAGTTTCTGATGCAGGATCGAGTTCGATCTCTTCGATCTGGCCAATTTCGCCGCGGTGCGCGACAACCACACTGTAAACCGGTCCATCCGAGGAAATTGAAACGTCATCAACGATCCAGTAAATAGGGTTACGCAGAAATTCGAAGCTGGAGACGAGCGCAACATCGAGCTCGCCGGCCGCAAGCTTATTGCAGAGCGCCGATGGATGATCGAAGTCCACGTTGCCTTCCCAGCCGTGGATGAGCGGGCAGGCGTTGAGATACTTTACGCAACCGATGCGGAGGGAGCTCAATGTGAGATGCGATTAGTGAGAGGTGAGAAGTAAAAGCTCGTGATTTCCATCCGTCACTTCTCTCCTCTCACATCTCACCTCTCACTTTTCACCCATCGCTCACGCGCAGGCGAATTCCGACTCGTTAGGCCCACCGGTTTGCACCACGCCATTCAAATGCCGATAATGGCTGTCACGCTGCACCGGTTCGCGACCCGTTTCGCGGATTGCATGTTCGAGAGCAGCCACAGTCTGCTGCTGCGGAGTGGTTGCTCCGGCCATGTGGAAGATTTTTTCTTCCAAAATCGTGCCATGCAGATCGTCCACGCCATAGCTGAGCGACACCTGTGCGAGAGGCAACCCGAGGCTGACCCAATACGCTGTGAGATGATCGATGTTATCCAGATAAATGCGGCTCACCGCGAGATTGCGAAGCTGTTCGAATGCGGGGGCACGCTTGATCTGGGCGAGGATCCCGTGGGATTGGCACGGTTCGAAGGCGAACGGAACGAAACCGGTGAATCCGCCTGTCTCATCTTGTAATCCCCGGAGCTGGCGCAAATGATCCACCCGCTGCAGAAGCGTTTCGATGTGCCCGTATAACATGGTGCAAGTGCTGCGGCCACCCATTGAGTGCCACGTCCGATGAACGTCGAGCCACTCGGCGGCGGTTTCTTTGCCGCGGCAGATTTTATCGCGGACAGCAGGATCGAAAATCTCCGCGCCGCCGCCCGTGATCGAGCCGAGCCCAACCGCGCGCAAAGTTTCCAGTGTGTCACGGATCGGCATCCGGAAAATTCGCTGCGCCAAATGGCGGACTTCGATCGCGGTGAAAGCCTTGATGTGAAGTTTGGGATCAACTGCGCGAAGTCTTTGCAAAAGTTCCATATACCATTCTTTCTTCAGCGTGGGATGCAGTCCGCCTACCATGTGCACCTCGGTGACGCCGAGGGGGAGCGCATCCCTCACGACCTGAATAATTTCGTCGATCGCATATTCGAATGCGTGCGCATCGCGCTTTTTGGCAGCAAAAGCGCAGAACTGACACGATAAGATACAGATGTTGGAGTAATTAATGTAACGGTTGTGGATGTAAGTGGCGTAGTTACCGTTTTTTTGCTCACGCACAACGTTTGCAATCATTCCAAGGGCGTTAAGATCATTGGCGCGGTACAACGCGAGAGCGTCTGCCTCTGAAATCCGCTGCTTCGCCTCAACTTTTTCTGCGATTGGCCTGAGTTCTTTCGGAATAAGCTCGTAATTCATGCGGACGCGAGGCCAAACCCTCGACAACCAAGCATTGCACAGGCCGCTTCAGCCTTGCAACAAAAACCATGGCTACCAACTTGGCGAAGGGCGAATTTTGGCTAGTTGCCGTTTTTCTGGCAAGTTTTGTCTCAGACAACCGTCTAAATGAACCGATGTCTGGCAACGATCGTGGTAATAAAGGGAGATCGGAAGACGACGCCGATGACGTGCGCCTCATGCGGCTTATTGGCCGAGGAGAGACCACTGCGCTCGAGGAGTTGATCGAGAAACACCAAGCTTTGGTGGCGGGCACGGTGGCACGAATGCTGGGCAGCAATTCCGATGTGGAAGACATCGCACAGCAGGTATTCATTCGAGTCTGGAAGAGCGCGCGTCGCTACGTCCCACGGGCAAAATTCACGACCTGGTTGTTAAAAATTACGCGCAATCTGGTTTTTAACGAACTGCGCCGCGCTAAGCGTCACGCGCATGTTCCCCTTCAACCGGAAACAGGCGCAGAAGATCCGCCGTTGAAGGATGAGGCGCAGTCTCCTCCGGATGCTTCCCTACTGGAAGTGGAACTTCAGCGAAAAATTGAGGAGGCGATATTGCAGCTTCCCGAGGCCCAGCGAATGGCACTAGTGCTGCGGAGATACGAGCAGCTTAGCTATGACCAGATTGCCGAGGTTCTCGATCTCTCGGTTCCCGCTGTGAAAAGCGTTCTCTTTCGCGCGCGCACCGAACTGCGCTCCCGGCTGAGCAAGTATTTGGTCGGGCCCGCGTGATTCGTTAAATCGTTAAATCGGCGTCGCGCGTTAATGCGTGACGGATGATCCGGGTTCCGAATTACGAATCTCGATTGCGCTCCTTCGTCAGCGCTCGATCACGCGGCCGCGAACACGCTTGATCTGGCTATGATGCGTAAGCACGTGAACACGTCCATCGCTGCCGCGGAAAAATGCGCTCAGCACCCAGCTGACAATCGAGATGATGATCGCACCAAAAAACGCGCGCCAGAAACCTGGAACTTCAAAACATGGCATGATCTCGCCAACGAATTTCAACATCAGGGCGTTAATAATTAGAATGAAAACGCCCAGGGTGACGAGAATCAATGGCAGACTCAGCAGCAAAAGCACGGGGCGAACAAAAGCGTTGATGATACCGAGCAGAAGCGATGCTCCCAGCAGACAACCGAGGCTGTCACCGTAGTTGATCCCAACGATCGGCGCAGCCACAAACACCGCAATTGTGGTTGCGATCCAGCGGAAAACAAAATGTCTCATGCCCGTGACGTTTCTAAATCTACTCTTTGATCAAAGAAGCGCGAGAAAGCACTTGCCAACCAATCGATGAACGGTAAACGAATTAAAACCATCAACGATAAAATCTGTGCCGAAAAAAAAGAAAATTGTCCAAGATAAAAATGAGACCTCGCCGGCAACGAGCGGGGCCTTCAAAGTAAAAGCTGGCAAAGGGAGCCGCACACGCGCTGGGGCTGCGAGTCGAAAACCGCGCCCAACCAACGCCGGGAAGAGCCCTGCAACAAAAGCTTCAACGCCACGCGAAGCCGCGGGAATCCCGGAACCATCGGACGAAACGGTTCGTCTCCGAGCCTACTTCATCTCCGAGCGCCGGCGTCGATTTGCCTTGCCGGGCGACGCCGAGTCCGATTGGCTGGAAGCGAAACGACAACTACTCTCAGAGGCCGGTCGCCGCTAAGGTCAGAACTCGTGACCGCGAATCGACGTGGTTAATAAAATGGAAAATGCTCTTGTCGAATTAGCGCAGGCTCTGCGATTACGCCTCGCAGTAATTCGCGACGAGCAAAGCCGCCGTGATCAAACAAAACACATCGCGCGATTGAAAGCGATTTCAGAGCAAATCGACGATCTGCAAACGCGTTTGCCCAAACCCGTCGATCCGCGGTTGGCACACTACCTTCAGCGCAAAAGCTATGACAAAGCTCTGGGGTTTCTCGAGGAAATGATTATCGCGAGTACAACTCAACGATGAGTTGTTCGTTCACGATTGGCTGTATCTCTTCCCGAGAGGGGATGTGCGCAACCTTGCCGCTGAGTGCATCGCGATCGACCGTTAACCAGTCGGGCACGGGGAAAATTTGCGTGAGATCAAGATTACGGAGCACCAGCTGACGCGATTTTGGTTTATCTTTGATCGTGATTTCGTCCCCGGCTTTCACATTGTAGGAAGCGACATTGACGCCGCGGCCGTTCACGAGCACGTGGCCATGTGACACAAGCTGGCGGGCAGCGTTGCGCGTGTTGGCGAGGCCAAGCCGGTAAACGACATTATCCAGTCGCGTCTCTAGTAGCTGGAGAAGTGTTTCGCCCGTCACGCCGCGCTTGCGCAGCGCGCTCTCGAAGATACGCCGGAACTGCCGTTCGAGAAGCCCATACTGGTAGCGCAGCTTCTGTTTTTCGCCGAGCGCAATCGCATACTCTGATTGTTTGCGCCGGGAGCCTCTCGGGCCATGTATGCCGGGCGGATAATTCTTTCGTTCCAAAGCCTTGGAGGAGCCGAAAATCGGCACACCGTAACGCCGGCTCACTCTCGTTTTTGGTCCTGTATATCTGCCCATAGGATACGTTGAAGAGCGAAAGCGTTAGACGCGGCGCTGTTTTGGCGGGCGACAACCGTTGTGTGGCACAGGGGTAACGTCGCGGATCACAGTGAGATCGAGCCCGATCGCCTGTAAGGCGCGGACTGCAGATTCACGTCCTGCACCGGGTCCCCTTACCAAGACTTCCACTTCCTTAAGTCCGTGGCCCATCGCCTGGCGGGAGGCATCCTGCGCAACCATCTGCGCCGCGTAGGCAGTACTTTTACGTGACCCCTTAAAGCCAACTTTGCCAGCACTCGACCACCCAATCACGTTGCCTTTCATGTCAGTGATCGTCACGATCGTGTTGTTGAAAGTCGAAAGCACATGGGCAATGCCCGAGTGAACGTTTTTGCTACCTTTGGCTTTGACGATCTTTGGCTTCTCGATGTTATCAGCAGAAAGCGAAAGATTCTCCGAGGCTGCTGGCGCGGCGGCAGCTGGCTGTTCCTTTTTTTGCTTGGCTGCTTTTTTTACAGGCTTGGCCGGCACCTCTGCCTTTGAAGCTGCAGCCGCCTCGCCTTCGGGGGAATCCTTCGGAGCCGGCACTGATTTGGGCCCGCTCGTTTTCGGTTCTTCCGGGTTTGGACTGGTTGGATTCTCTGGGTCAGCCATAATTCTAATGAGTCATTTAAACTTTGCCGGCTTTAGCTTCCGGATTGCGGACAACGCCGACGGTCTTCCGCGGCCCCTTCCGCGTCCGGGCATTTGTCGAAGTGCGCTGTCCACGCACGGGTAAGCCCTTGCGATGGCGGATGCCGCGATAACAGTTAATTGCCTGCAGACGTTTCAAGTTACCCTGGATGTCGCGACGCAGATCGCCTTCGATCTTGATCTTGTTGTTCGTGATCGCGTGAATGATTTCGTTCAATTGCTGCGGCGTAAGGCTTTTTGCTCGCAAGTTTGGATCGATGTTCGTCTGCTCCAGAATGCGCCTGGCTGTGGCAAAGCCGATGCCGTAGATATAGGTGAGCGACGCCTCAATGCGCTTTTCTGCCGGAATTTCGACTCCTAGTAATCTGGGCATGGCAAGTAGTTAAATAGTTAAAAGGTTACAAAGTTAAAATCGCTCATCCCTGGCGCTGTTTATGGCGCGGGTTTTTGCAGATCACGCGCACCACATTCTTGCGCTTCACGATCCTGCAACTGGCACAAAGCCTTTTTACTGATGGTCGTACTTTCATAATCCGCGAAATGGAAAACGCGGAGCCGGCTCCGCGTTGTCATTTTTGGCGATACGTAATTCGCCCTTTCGACAAATCGTAGGGTGAAATCTCTAGCATAACTTTGTCTCCTGGCAAGATCCGAATGAAGTGGAGCCGCATTTTCCCGGAAATATGCGCCAGGACACGATGGCCATTGGCCAGTTTTACCAGAAACATGGTGTTCGGCAGCAGTTCGACGACTGTGCCTTCTACTTCAATTGCGTCCTTGCGCGCCATGTCAGAATTTCTGGATCGTCCTTCGTGATCAGAACCGTGTGCTCGAAATGGGCTGAGGGCATTCCATCCGCCGTGCGCACCGTCCACCCATCGTCGAGCAATCTTACGTCGGAAGTGCCGATGTTAATCATCGGCTCAATCGCCAGCGTCATCCCAGCTTTCAACTTCGGACCGCTGCCGCGTTTCCCGTAATTGGGAATCTGTGGCTCCTCATGCATTTTTCGTCCAACCCCGTGTCCAACGAATTCACGTACGACTGAAAAACCAAAGCGGCGCGCTTCATCCTCAATTTCAGCGCAGATGTCACCAACGCGCCTGCCTTCGCGGGCCGCGCTAATAGCGCTGGCCAACGCATTTTCCGTCGCGCGCAGCAACTGGTCGGTACGTTCGTCAATGATTCCCACCGGCACAGTAGTCGCGTTGTCCCCTACCCAACCATCCCGAACGATTCCAATATCCAGTTTTACAATGTCGCCATATTGAATCCGCCGTTGGCTGCCGATGCCGTGCACCACTTCGTCATTGAGCGAAATGCAAATGTTTCCGGGAAATACGCGGTGCCCGAGGCGATAGCCGAGAAATGCGCTTTTCACATGCGCATCGCTCATGAAGTCTGCTGCCGCTTCATCGACTTCTTTTGTTGTAATGCCGGGACGCACCAGATCGCTAACACGGTCGAGAATATCGCTCGCGGTGCGGCACGCCTGCCGCATCTTCTCGATTTCCTTAGCGTTCTTAATCGGAATCATCGTTTGTCTTCAATCAACCGCGAGATATCGCTAAAGACTGCCTCGCGATCGCGGTTACCGTCGATCCGATGTAGTATCGACATTTTTCCATAAAAAGATGCCAGCGGCTCAGTCTTGGTGCGGAACTCTTGCAACCGAGTTTGCAGCACGCTTAGGTCGTCGTCGTTCCGACGTACCAATGGACCGTCGCAATAGGGGCATACGGCACGTTCTGCGAACTGCGCACTCGATGAGCTGGTCGTAAAGCCGCATTCGCCGCATTGGAGCCGGCCGGCAATGCGATCGCGCACGGTGTGTTCCGACACCTCCAGCCAAATCGCTAAATCCAAAGCGGTACGCAATCGCGCCAAAATCGAAGTCAAACTTTCGGCCTGCCGCAGCGTCCGGGGAAAACCGTCGAATACGAATCCGTGGCCGCCATGGAGGCGCAACCAGTCTTCGATTAGTTCAATGATGATTTTGTCGGAGACAAGCCCGCCGCTCTGGAGCACTTCGGCGGTCTTCTTTCCCAACGGCGTTCCGAGGTCTCTCTCACGGCGCAAGATTGCGCCCGGCGAAGTGACGGGAATCCCGAATTGGCGCGTAATCATTTCTGCCTGGGTTCCTTTGCCGGAGCCGGGCGCGCCGAGAAGAACAAGCCGCCTTTTCACCTATCGCCCGTAGAGGAAAATGGCGACGCCAGCAATTACAAGCACGGCGATCCCCACGTACAACCACATTAGCGCGCCGCTCGCTGCCGCTTCGCCGCGACTGTAGGTAGCGCGATCAAAGGAACGCCCTCGAATCCGACCCTTGCGCAGGAACCCGTCGTAATGCCGCTGAATAAGGTGTGTCTCCACCTGGCGCATGGTATCGAGCATGACGCCCACAATGATCAACAAACTTGTACCGCCAAAAAATTGCGCCGTGATAATGGGCACATTCAACCCCTGGCTGAGAAGACTTGGCAACACCGCTATCAGCGTCAGGAAGATCGCACCGGCAAACGTTAGTCGCGTCATTGTGAAATCAAGAAAGTCGGCCGTCGGTTTTCCCGGTCGCACACCCGGGATGTAACCCCCGTATTTCTTCAGATCATCTGCGATTTGAGTTGGTTGGAACTGCGTTGCGACCCAGAAATAACTGAAAAAGAAAATCATCGCCGCGAGAGCGACGTAATGAGGCCAGCCGGTGGAAAGCGCGTTGGCAATGCGGTTGGCAATCGGGCTGTTCTTAAAGGCGTAGCTGACAATCGTTGCAGGAAAAAGGAGAAGAGCCCAGGCGAAGATGATCGGCATCACGCCGGCGTAATTCACCTTTAAAGGCATGTATTGCGTTTGGCCCCCGTACATTTTGCGGCCAACTACGCGCTTGGCGTACTGGACGGTAATTTTCCGCACGCCTTGCGTAATCGTGATCACCGCGGCGATCACAATGATCAAAAACAATACCAGCAAAACAAGGACCATCGGATTCACCTGGCTCGATCCGGTCTGCGCCGAGGGCACAAAAGTCTTCCACGCCTGCGCGAGCGCGGCGGGCAGCCGCGCAACAATCCCTACAGTAATGATCAGCGATATCCCGTTTCCAATGCCGCGCTCGGTAATTTGGTCGCCCATCCACATCAATAGAAGCGTCCCAGTGGTCAGGGAAACCACGGTTACGATTCGAAACTTCCAGCCGAGATCATCCACCAGCGGAATCCCGAGGTTCTTGATGGTGTCGATAATCCCCGGCAACATGGTGTGATACGATTCCGGGTGCTGGAACGACAGCGCCAGCAAGTATCCTTGGAAAATGCACAACACGAGTGTCGCGTAACGAGTCAGCTGCATGATCTTTTGTCGGCCGCCATCTTCGCGCGCGAGTCTGCCAAGCCGCGGAATCACCGCTGTCAGCAACTGCATCATGATCGATGCACTGATGTAAGGCATGATGCCCAGAGAGAAGATTGCGCAATTTTCCAGCGCGCCACCACTGAACAAATTAAACAGCGCTGCAAGGCCACCTCCGGTGCGTTGGCTAAGCGAGGTGCGAAACCACTCCTGCAACACAGCCTGATTGACTCCGGGCGTTGTGATTGCCGCTCCCAGACGCACAATCACGATCACGGCCAGCGTAAACATAATGCGCCGGCGTAATTCGGGTATCTTGACCGTGTTGAGAAACGCCGAAACCATCCGCTAAATTTGAAACATCATGTGCCCGGAAGCTAGCTCTCCCGCGATGCTTTCTTTTTTGCCTTGGCCGAGGTCTTCCTGGACGATTTTTTCTTCCGTGTCCCCTCCGATGCAGCTTCACCAGCTGGCTTCTCCGGCGAAGCTTCCGACGCCGCGGCAACATGAGGACGCTCTGCTTTCTCACGCAGCGTAATCGTTCCTCCCACTTTTTCGATTTTTTCCCGGGCTGACGCGCTAATTTTATCGGCTTCTACCTTCAGGCCGTGCTTTAATTCTCCGCCACCAAGGATTTTGATTCCCACGAAATCCCCGCGGACGAGCTTCGACTCACGCAGCAGCTGTTCGTTAACGGCAGTCCCGGCTTTAAATGCGTTGAGATCATCAAGGTTGACGATCGCGTACCGCTTGTGAAAGGCGGAGTTATTAAATCCCCGCTTTGGCAATCGCCGAATCAACGGCATCTGCCCGCCTTCGAACCCCAGGCGAATACTCCCACCTGAACGCGCCTTTTGTCCCTTATGACCCTTGCCACTGGTTTTTCCGTGGCCGGAACTTTCGCCGCAACCCAGGCGCTTCACGCGATGTCGCGAGCCGGGACGCGGTTGCAGATTATGAAGACGCATCATGTTGCTCACCTTTTCCATCGCTGAAGTGAATTCCGCGCACTTTGAAAATTTCGTCCCGCCGGCGGAGCGATTTCAGCGCGGCGATCGTCGCCTTCACCACGTTGGCGTGATTGCTTGACCCGAGCGACTTGGCCAACACGTCTCGGATGCCGGCAGCTTCAGCTACGGCCCGCACACCTCCGCCGGCGATAACCCCAGTCCCCGGCGATGCGGGACGCAATAGGACTCGCGCTCCATCATATTCGCCAATCACCTCGTGAGGAATCGTGTTTTCGTTCAATGAAACTTTTTCCATCGCTTTGCGGGCTGCTTCGGAAGCCTTTCGAATGGCCTCTGATACTTCGTTAGCCTTGCCAAATCCGCATCCAACTTTTCCGTCGTGATCTCCAGCAACGATCAATGCGCTGAAGCTGAAACGCCGTCCGCCTTTCACGACCTTGGCGCAGCGGTTGATGAACACGACTTTCTCGGTCGTATCACCTCTTGCCGCGGGCGCCTTATCTTGCCTGCGCATGTCCGGTCTTCTGCCTGAAGTTGTTTGAGCCATGAATTAAAATTTTAAACCGCCTGCACGCGCCGCGTCTGCTAATGCCTTCACTTTGCCATGATAAAGGAACCCGCCGCGATCAAAAACGACTCGATCGAGTTTCTTCGCCAGTGAGCGTTCCGCTATCGCCTTGCCAACTTGTTCCGCCGCGGTCTTGTTTGCAGCAGCTTTATCTTTCCCCGGTAAGGAACGCTCTGCGGTCGATGCAGCGGCCAGCGTCCGTCCGGAATTGTCGTCGATCACCTGAGCGTAAACGTGCTTGCCAGAGAAATGAACTGACAGCCGCGGCCGTTGCGCCGTGCCCGCCACCTTTTTCCTGATCCTTTGATGAACACGCTGTCGCGCTGCCTTGCGAATCGTCGCCATAATTATTGAACAGTCTTGCCCTCTTTGCGACGAATCTGCTCGCCCGTGTAGCGAACGCCTTTACCCTTGTACGGTTCCGGCGGGTAAAAGCGGCGGATGTCCGCTGCTACCTGGCCAACCAATTTTTTGTCCACTCCTTCGACTTTAATCTTCGTGTTATCCGCAACCGTGATTTTAATGTCCTTCGGAATCGAAAACGGCACCGGGTGAGAGAAACCGAGACTCAAGTTAAGTGTGGATCCCTGGACGGCAGCCTTGAACCCAACTCCTTCGATCTCGAGTTGCTTGGTGAAACCTTCGCTCACACCCTGCACCATGTTGTGCACGAGGCTACGCGAAAGCCCATGTAATGCTTTCACGCTGCGCGATTCTGCTTCCCGCGCCAGAGACACCCGGTTATCCTGCACGCTGGCCCGGATCTGACGCGGAAGTTTCCACTGCAGTTTTCCTTTCGGTCCCTCCACCGAGACCGCTCCTTCCTGGTCAACATTCACTTTGACCTTGTCTGGGATCTCGACCGCCTTATTTCCAATTCGCGACATGAGTTCGTGATTCGTTAAATGGTCACCAAACGTAGGCCAGTAGTTCGCCCCCTACTTTTTGCTTCCGCGCTTCGCGTCCCGATAAAACGCCGCGTGACGTGGAAAGAATCGCCAAACCCATTCCACCCAAAACTCGGGGGATTTCATCGGCGCCAACATAACGTCGCAATCCCGGGCGGCTCACCCGGCGAAGCCCCGCAATGGCGCTCGAGCGATTTACGATTTTGTTCGTGATCTTGATGCGCGGATGCGCAGCGCTCGTGTCAATCGAGTAATCGGAAATGTAACCTTCATCTTTCAGGATGCGCGCGATCTCAGCCTTGACCTTCGAGTACGGGATCAGCACCTCCGGTTTTTGCGCACGCGTGCCATTCCGCACACGCGCGAGTAAATCGGCAATTGGATCAGTAACGGTACTCATGAAAATCAGGCGGCTTGCGCGGCGGGCTTCTTTACCCGGTCGCTAAAGGGCATTCCCATTTCGCTTAACAGCGATTTGGCTTCCTCGTCGGTCTGTGCCGTGGTGACGATTGTAACATCAAATCCGATGTTGCGCTTGATTTTATCCAGCTCGACTTCGGGGAAGATCGATTGATCCGAAATGCCCAGGGTATAGTTGCCGTGATCATCAAAGCAGCGGGGAGAGACGCCGCGGAAATCTCGAATGCGTGGCAGCGCCGCTTTGATGAAGCGTTCGAGAAATTCGTACATGCGCTCTCCACGCAGGGTCACCTTTGCACCAATGGCCTGGCCTTTACGCAATTTGAAATTCGAAATGCTTTTTTTTGCCAGTGTTTCCACCGGGCGCTGGCCGGTGATTAATGCCAGTTCGGCCTTCGCTTCTTCCAACGCCTGCTTCACATCAGATTGCGAGCCGACCGAAGTGTTAATGACCACTTTTTCGACTCTCGGAACCTGGTGAACGTTTTTGTAACCGTGCAGCTTTTGCAGCGCCGGCATAACGCGCTCTTTGTAATCGCGATAAAATTCGTTTTCCATTTTCAACTCACTGTCATTCTGAGCGAAGCAAAGCGGAGTCGAAGAATCCCGCGGTGAAATCAAGGACACCGCTACGGGATCGCTCGACTTCGCTGGGGATGACTGTCATTTCCTTAGTTTCGATCACGCCGCTTTCTTCTCTGCTTCCTTTTTCGATTTCTTCGTCGCCTTTTTCTCAGTCTTCTTCTCGCGCTCGATTAATTTCACGTTGGAAATATGAATGGGGCCCTCGCGTTCGGCGATTTTCCCGCTCGGGTTATCCTGGGATTTTCGCAGGTGCTTTTTGATGATCCGTACGCCTTCAACGACGACACGCTGTTTTGCCGGAAACACCGCCAGGATTCGTCCTGAAGAGCCGCGGAAATTCCCGGAGATGACCTCGACTTGGTCGCCTTTTTTTACGTGAAGCTTGACGCGGTTCATAAGACTTCCGGGGCAAGCGAGACAATTTTCATGAAATTCCGCTCACGCAATTCCCGGGCGACCGGCCCGAAAATGCGGGTGCCGCGGGGATTCAAATCTTTATCGATAATCACGATGGCATTGTTATCGAAACGTAGCAGCGACCCATCCTCGCGCCGGATCGGTTGCCTGGTCCGAACGAGCACTGCGCGTACCACTTCGCCCTTCTTCACTGTCCCGTTCGCGCTTGCTTCTTTGACGTTGGCAGTAATCACGTCGCCGATTCCTGCGTAACGCGTGGCTTTGCCAATGACACCAATCATCGTGGCCATGCGCGCGCCGCTATTGTCCGCCACATCCAATCTGGATCGAAGTTGTACCATAAAATCGATAGTTACTTTTGGATGACTTCCACAAGGCGCCACCGTTTTAGCTTGCTCATCCGCCGCGTCTCCATGATGCGCACCTTGTCACCAGTTTTTGCCTGGTTCTGTTCATCGTGCGCATAGAATTTTTTCATCTGTTTGACAATCTTGCCGAATTTCGGGTGCGGCACACGCGTCACCGTGCGCACCACAATTGTTTTATTCATGCCGCTGGAAACCACTTCGCCGGTGCGCGTCTTACGCGGGCCGCGCGTGATAGACGCGGGAGCAGATTGCGGTTCGTGTTCGTCAGCCATAGTTACTTCGTTTCAGTTTGTTTCTCGCGCTGCGACAGCTCTGTTTCGATCCGCGCAATGTCCCGTCGCAGGAAGCGCAACCTGCTTGGCTGTTCCAACTGGCCACTCTGCTGCTGCAGCCGGAGGTGAAGCCTGTCCTGGCGAAAGTCCCGCCTTTTAGTCAGCAACTCGTCAGTGCTCAGCTCGGTGATTTCCTTCATTTTCATGACGCTTAAGCGGCCCTCACATGGTGCCGTGTGAGAAACTTCGTGCGCACCGGCAACTTGTCCGCCGCCAGCCGCAAGGACTCCCTCGCCACCGATTCCGGCACGCCGTCCAACTCAAACAAAATGTTGCCAGGCCGCACCGTGGCGACCCAAAACTCAGGCTGGCCTTTTCCCTTGCCCATGCGCGTTTCCGGTGGACGCGAAGTTACCGATTTGTCCGGGAAAATACGGATCCAAAGCTTGCCCTTACGCTTCATGTTACGAGTGAGCGCAACACGCGCGGCTTCCAATTGCGTGTTCGTGATCCAGGCGCGCTCGAGTGTTTGCAACCCGAATTCGCCAAAATCAATCTTTAGATTGCGCGAAGCGGTTCCCTTGCGGCTTCCCCGCTGGGACTTTCGATACTTCACGCGTTTTGGCATCAACGGCATAAAATTTCTCCTTAGACTTCAGCCGGCTCTGGCGCCGGAGATGGCGGCGGTGGCGGTGGGGAAGCGGGCTGAACGGGGGGCTCCTCCTTCTTACACATCCAACATTTGACTCCGATTTTTCCGTAAACGGTATTGGCTTCGGCAAATCCGTAATCGACCGCTGTTCGCAGCGTGTGCAGAGGAACTTTGCCTTCCCGATACCATTCCGAGCGCGAAATCTCCGCGCCATTAAGCCGCCCTGAACAACGGAGCCGAATTCCTTCGGCGCCAAAATCCATCGCCGTCTGCACGGCTTTCTTCATTGCGCGGCGATAAGCAATCCGCCGCTCGATCTGTAGCGCCACATTCTCCGCCACCAATTGCGCATCGAGCTCCGGTGTCTTGATCTCCTGAATGTCGATCTTGACTTGCTTGCCCTGTGCCATCTTGGAAATCTCTTCTGTCATTTTCTCGATCTCGGCGCCTTTGCGTCCGATCACGATTCCCGGGCGCGCCGTAAAAATGGTTACCCGGATGCTGTTCCACGCCCGCTCGATCACAATTTTCGAGACAGCTGCATACTGAAGCTTTTTCTTCACGTAATTACGAATCTCTAAATCGGAGTGCAAGAATTCTGGCAAGTCCTGAGGCGAGGCATACCAGCGTGAGCGCCAATCGCGGTTCACGCCCAGTCGAAAGCCAATCGGATTAACTTTTTGTCCCATAAGTCAGTATTACAAATTTACTTCTTCGATTTCTTCAGCGCTTTTTTCGCTTTCGGCTTTTTCTCTTCAGTTGCCGGTCCTTCCGCGCCCGTCGTGCCACCAGCCTTCTTCGCCGCTTTTTCTTCGGTCTTGCGCTTCGCTTTCCTGGTCTCGCGTGTCTCGACTTTAATTTCGTCAGTAAGCACGATTCGAATATGACTGGTCCGTTTCAAAATCCGACTCGCGCTGCCCCGCGCGCGCGCCATGATCCGCTTAAACGTTGGACCTTCGCCTACGACCGCTTCTTTCACGACCAATCCGTCAGGCTTGAGGTTGGCGTTGTTCTCGGCATTGGCGATCGCGCTCTTCAACGTCTTGTTAATGAGGAACGCCGCTTTCTTGGGCGTGAAAGCGAGGAGATCGAGTGCCGCCGAGACCGGTAGACCCTGGATCTCACGCGTGACTTCGCGCGCCTTAAACGGCGAAATCCGCGCATACTTGTATATCGATCTGACTTCCATGCTTCCTTAGAAGTTAAAAGGTTAAAAGGGGTAAAAGCTAAAAAGGGATGTCCTCTCCCGTTTTAATTTTTTAACTCTTTAAACATTTTAACCATCTTTCATTTCAAACTCACATTCGGTTGCGCATCCACCTGGAGGCGGTCCCCTACTTTTATTCTGTCTTTCCTTGAATCCATTTCCTGAATCACAGCGCCGCAAATTCTTTGTCGCACATCAATCACCCGCAGGGTCGCGATCCTTTTGTCGCCGCGCATCACCCGCATTGGCATCCCAATTTTGACGCCTTGTTTTTCACCAAGGTTACCGACTACGAAGGACCATTCATCCTTCACGCTGATCACGCTCCCGTCCATCAAACTCGGCTCCGGCAAATCCGGCGCATTCGTGGACTTCGTGACCACCTTGTCGACGCTGCGCAGCTGAGTTTCCACGTCCATCCGCGCTTTCGCATCCGCGCTCTGCGACGTTTTTAAGTAACACAACACCGCCTCGTCCAGCCGCAGCATCTGGTCGCGATATTCGTCGCGCTCCTTCTGCGCGAGCTGAAGATCACTCACTGCCGCCAGTAAACGCTGCTCCAGCTTCGCCCGGTCCTTGTTCGCCGACACCAGCCCTAGTGCCTCCATTTGCAATTGCAGATCGGAATACTTGCGCCGAAACAATTCCGCCTCCGCATTGGACTCCGCCAGGCTGCTGGTCAACGCTTTCAGCGATTCCTGAGCAATTGATAATTGCCTGTGCAAGTCCTCGTTTTGCTGAAGCAAACCCGTCGCAGTCACCTCTGAAGGCAGCCGTGTTGGTCGCGAATTCGCCGACGCTGCAGGCGAGCCGCCTGCCACTGTGGTGTCATTCGCTCCCGCGTTTTCAGTTTTTGATTCTGACAAAGAACTATTTCCCTCTGCCGCCAGCCCCTGGGCCAGCGCAACACAACCCACTACGATGAGAATCGTTAGTTGATGGTTGATCGTCGATGGTTTCACCTTGGAAAAACGCAACGGCTCATCTCTATCAACTCGCAACTCTCGACTAAACTTACTCTGAGCTAAAACTATTTCGTCACCTTCGCCGTGTGCGAACCATGCTTCTTAAACACGCGCGTGGGCGAAAATTCACCGAGTTTATGACCGACCATGTTCTCGGTAACGAAAACGGAAATAAACGTCTTTCCGTTATGCACCAAAAACGTGTGGCCGACAAAATCCGGCGTCACCATCGAGCGCCGCGACCAGGTTTTGATTGGTTTCTTTACGCCCGAGCTGTTCATCTTGTCGATCTTCTCCAGAAGATGCAACTCGACGAAGGGTCCTTTCTTTAACGATCTAGCCATAATTTTCAAGTGAATTGTGGAGGGTCGAGCTCTGCGAGACCGGCCTCGCAGAGCTCCGCCCTCCAGGACTCACGCTTTTTTCTTCGGTCTTCTCCTTTCCAAAATAAAGCGATCGCTCGGTTTATGTTTGCTACGCGTCTTAAAACCTTTGGCCAGTTGTCCCCAGGGACTGACCGGATGATGCCGTCCGCCGCCGCCTTTTGATTTCCCCTGGCCGCCGCCCATCGGATGATCGATCGGGTTCATCACCATGCCGCGCACGTGGGGACGACGTCCTCGCCAGCGAGTACGCCCCGCTTTGCCGCTCGACACATTCATGTGATCGACGTTTCCGACCTGGCCGATTGTCGCGAAGCAGTTTTCGTGGATGCGCCGAATTTCCCCGGAAGGCATTTTCACCAAGGCGTAACCGCCTTCGATGTTTGTTAACGTCGCCTGTTGCCCTGCGCTCCGCGCAACCTGACCACCGCGACCCGGACTCAATTCAATGTTGTGAATGTTTGTGCCCAGCGGAATCGCGCGAAGTGGCAAGGCATTGCCCAGATCGGGCGGGACATTCTCGCCAGCAGCGACCGTCGAACCCACTCGGAGTCCATTCGGCGCTAGAATGTAACTGAGCTTGCCGTCCGTGTATTTGATGAGAGCAATCCGCGCAGAGCGATTCGGGTCGTACTCGATCCCAAGAACCTCTGCAGAGACACCGTGCTTGCTTCGTTTAAAATCAACCTTGCGATATTTCTGTTTGTGTCCGCCCCCAATGTGACGCGATGTGAGCCGGCCGTAGCTGTTGCGACCGCCGCTCTTTTTCTTCGGCTCAACGAGGCTCCTCTCAGGCCGCCACTTTGTGATTTCATCGAAAGCAGGCAGCGACTTGAAACGGAGCGTCGGCGTTAATGGGCGGAATTCTTTCAGTGCCATAATGCTTTCAAAAATTCGATTTCTCTTCGTCAGATGAGATCGATCTTTTCGCCCTCCTTTAACGTGACGATCGCTTTCTTCCAGCGTGGTCTTCGCCCCACCGGTCCACGCACGCGTTTTTCCTTGCCCGCGTAATTACAAGTGTTCACATCGACCACTTTCTTTTGAAACAGGCGTTCGATTGCGTTCTTGATCTCAATCTTGTTCGCACGCGGACTCACGCGAAAGACATACTTGTTCTGCTTCTCGCTCATCAGGGTCGACTTTTCAGTCAACGAAGCGGTTTGAATAATCTCGTGCGGCTCGTTCATGGCATTACTTCGCGTGTTCGCTGCCTCCAGCCGGCCGAGTCCGTTCCGCCAATCTTTCGAGCGCCTTTTCGGTGACGAGGATTTTCTCGAAGGCGAGCAACTGCTCTGTGTTTACATTGGAAGCAGTGGCAAGCGCCACCGGTTTGACGTTGCGCCCAGACTTCAAAGTGTTTTGATCAAACGCATCCGATACCAGCAAAACTTTTCGGGCGTCTGTTTGTTTTTTCAGCAAACCCACAAACGTCTTCGTTTTGAGTTCCGATACAACGAATTTGTCGATCGTTAAAACATCACCCGCCTTGATTCGCTCGCTCAGCGCTTTCCGGAACGCCAGACGTCGCACGGATTTCGAAACCTTTTTTGAATAGTCTCGCGGCTTCGGTCCAAAGACGACACCACCGCCACGCCAGATCGGCGAAGATTTGTAACCAGCCCGTGCGCGACCGGTGCCTTTCTGCCGCCAGGGTTTCGCGCCGGACAAATCCACTTCCGCTTTCGTTTTGGTGTTGGCTGAACCGGAACGACGCGCCGCGCGCATGGCGACGACTGTATCGTGGACGGCCTGCGAACCTTTTCCGTCTTCGATCAGTTCAATGCCGGCTTCCTTGGCAGCGGCTTTGGTTAAAACTTTTGCGCTCATTTCTTATCGCACGGTTATGGCCGGCTTCTTCGCCGCCACGGCTTGATCTGCTTTTCTGTGCTCTTGATGCTCCGTAATTTGCGCACCCGGATTCTTAATCGCCGGTCTGACAATGACATAACTTCCATTCGCTCCGGGAACGGCGCCGCTGACCAAGATAATTTTTTCGGCTTCGCGCACCTGCATGACCTGCAGATTCTGGACGGTAACGCGTTCATCCCCCAGATGACCAGGCATTCCCATGTTTTTCCAAATACGGCCCGGAGTCGAACGATTGCCGACCGCACCAATGCGCCGATGCGTTTTCGAACCGTGTGCCGCTCCTTGTCCGTGAAAGTTGTGCTTCTTCATCACGCCTTGAAATCCTTTTCCCTTCGATCGCCCAATCACATCGACATAGTCGCCCGCCTGAAATTGCGTAACGTTCAAATTGATCTCGCCTTCCGGAAGATCATTGGTCAGGCGAAACTCACGCACGAATTTTTGCGGCTCCACGCCAGCCTTTTTGAATTCGCCCAGTAACGGCTTGGTCACACGCGATTCCTTCTGCACGGCGAACCCCACCTGGACGGCCGAATAGCCGTCCTTCTGTTCAGTCAAACGACGCAGCAAAACGTTATCGCCGGCCGCAATCACGGTCACGGGACGCAATCGACCTTTGGCGTCGTAAACGCTGGTCATACCAATTTTTTGTCCAAGAAGTCCGATGCTCATGACCGTCTAATCGCAAATCTTTCAGAAAGGCCTCCGGTTAAATCTTAATCGTAATGTCAACGCCCGCAGGCAAATTCAATTTCTTTAGTTCATCCACCGTTTTCGCCGTCGGCTCAATGATGTCCAACAGCCGTTTGTGCGTGCGAATTTCAAATTGTTCCATCGACTTTTTATCAACGTGAGGAGAGCGGTTTACCGTAAATTTCTCAATTAACGTCGGCAGCGGAATCGGGCCCGCTACCCGTGCCCCCGTACGCTTTGCAGTCTCGACGATCTCCACCGCGGATTGATCAAGCATGCGATGATCAAACGCCTTCAATCGAATCCGGATGCGCTGGCCATTACTCATTTGGTCTCTTTCTGATCGAGAATCGCCGAAACCAGATTGGCCGGCACCGGTTGGAAATGGGAAGGTTCCATCGAGTAACTGGAGCGGCCTTTGGAAAGTGAACGGATGGCAGTCGCGTAACCAAACAACTCGGCGAGTGGAACCTCGGCATGAATGATCGCGAGATTGCCGCGCGTTTCGATGCTGTGAATGCTGCCACGACGTCTGCTCAGGTCGCCACAGATATCTCCCTGGTACTCGTCCGGGGTGATGTTTTCGACTTTCATGATCGGCTCCAACAAAATCGGTTTCCCCTGCTTAAATCCATCTTTCATCGCAAAAATCGCCGCCATTTTGAATGCAAGTTCGCTGGAATCGACTTCGTGGAACGAACCGTAGACGATATCGACCTCTACATCGACAACAGGATAGCCGCCGAGCACGCCGTTGAGCACCGCTTCCTGGATTCCCTTTTTGACCGCTGGAATGTATTCGCGCGGAATGATGCCGCCGACGATTTTGTTCTCGACGAGGAGACCTTTACTGCGCTCGGCGGGGCGCACATCCACTTCCACGTGTCCATACTGACCGCGGCCGCCGGATTGTTTAATCAACTTGCCGACGCCGTGCGCGTTCGTGGTGATCGTTTCGCGATAGGCGATTTGCGGCTTACCCGCGTTTGCGTCCACTTTGAACTCGCGAAACATCCGGTCGCGAATGATTTCCAAATGCAACTCGCCCATTCCTGCGATGATGGTTTGGCCGGTGTCTTCGTGTGTGTAAACGCGGAAAGTGGGATCTTCTTCTGCGAGTCGCTGAAGCGCAGTCGCCATTTTTTCCTGGTCTAATTTTGTCTTGGGCTCAATCGCCATCGAAATGACGGGATCAGGGAAAGACGGCGGTTCGAGAAGGATCGGATGGTCCTCATCGCAAAGCGTGTCGCCGGTGGTGATATTTTTGATACCAACGATCGCGGCAATATCGCCGGAGTAACACGTCTCAATGTCTTCGCGTTTGTCCGCTTGAATCTGGATTAAGCGCGAAATGCGTTCGCGCTTGTTAGTGCGCGGATTGTAAACCGTGTCGCCCTTACTTAGCGTGCCCGAGTAGACGCGGAAGAAAACGAGCTTCCCGACAAACGGATCGCTCCAAAGTTTGAAGGCCAGCGAGCAAAAGATGCCATTGTCATCCGTCGGCACTTCTATTGGCTCCCCGGTATCTGGGTCTTGACCTTTCGCGGGCGGAATGTCGAGCGGGCTTGGCAAATAATCGACTACGGCGTCGAGCAAATACTGAATGCCGATGTTCTTCAACGCGGAACCGCCGATTACCGGGACAAATTTATTGGCGATCGTTTGTCGCCGAATTCCAGCCTTCAATAGCTCAGGCGTGACTGGTTTTTCATGGATGACGGCCTCGGCGACGTGATCGTCGAGATTGGAAACTTGTTGGACCAAATCGTTGTAAGCCTTGTCAACGATCTCGACATACTCCTTCGGTAGATCAGTCACTTCATATGTCGATCCGAGCTGATCGTTCTCGGAATAAATGATCGCCTTCTTGTTAATGATGTCGAGCTGGCCGCGCAGCTGATCTTCCTTGCCCAGCGGCAGCAAGACCGGCCATGCGTTCGCGCCGAGTTTCTTGTGGATGCTTTCCACCGACATTTCAAAGTCCGCGCCGATTCGGTCCATCTTGTTGATGAACGCCAGTCGCGGTACGTTGTATTTCGTCGCCTGACGCCAGACTGTTTCCGATTGCGGCTGCACGCCGGCCACGCCATCAAAAACTGCGATCGCCCCATCGAGAACTCGCAATGACCGTTCCACCTCGGCGGTGAAGTCGACGTGTCCCGGCGTGTCGATAATGTTGATTCGCTCCTTGATTCCTTCGAAAATTTTGTAAACGCCTTCTTCCTTGCGTTGCGCCCAAGTGCAGGTTGTCGCAGCGGAAGTAATCGTAATTCCGCGCTCGCGTTCCTGCTCCATCCAGTCGGTGACGGTCGTTCCTTCGTGCACTTCACCCATCTTGTGAATCATGCCGGTATAAAACAACACGCGCTCAGTGATCGTCGTCTTGCCGGCGTCGATATGCGCCGCGATGCCGATGTTCCGCGTTCGTTCCAGCGGGAACTTGCGATTCGGCGAATTTGGATTTTTCGCCGGGCTCTTTTTCTGTTCCATCGTCGCCGTCGCCATAATGGTCACCATCTGAAATGGGCAAACGCGCGGTTCGCTTGCGCCATTTTATGAGTGTCTTCGCGTTTCTTGATCGCGTTCCCCTGGCCTGCCGCGGCATCCTTTATCTCCTGCGCCAGTGCTTCGGCCATAGGCATTCCTTTGCGATTGTCCGCGTATTGAACAATCCAGCGGGTAGCCAGGGAAATCTGTCGCGCGGGCGTCACCTCCATCGGGACCTGATAGGTTGCCCCACCGACGCGCCGTGATTTTACTTCCAATCGCGGACGGACATTTTCGATCGCTTTATTTACAACTTCCAACGGATCGACCGAATCGGAACCTTCGCGGGATTTGTCGATGGCGGTGTACACGATCCGCTCCGCCAACGATTTCTTGCCGCGGTTCATCACCGTCGTAATAAGGCGGGCAACTGCCGGACTCCCATAGCGGGAATCGACATGCTCCTCTTTCTTATAAACTCTTTTCCGTCGCGACATGGTCGATCTTCCTGGCCAATATTATTTCTTTTCGCCGGCGGGTTCTTTCGCTGGGCCACCTCCGCCCGCACCACCTTTCGGGCGCTTCGCCCCGTATTTGGAGCGGCCGCGCCGGCGCCCATCAACGCCCAACGCGTCGAGCGTCCCGCGCACGATATGGTAACGGACACCCGGCAAATCCTTCACGCGTCCCCCGCGTACAAGCACTATCGAGTGCTCCTGCAAATTATGCCCCTCGCCCGGAATGTAGGCAATCACTTCCTGGCCATTCGTCAACCGCACTTTTGCCACTTTGCGCAGCGCAGAATTCGGCTTTTTGGGCGTGCGCGTCATCACCTGTACACAAACTCCACGACGTTGCGGACAGTCCGCCAGCGCGGGTGACTTCGATTTCACCGACACCTTTCGGCGTCCTTTGCGGATCAACTGATTAATCGTGGGCATTTTTCAAACCTCAAAAACAAAGCGCCGCCAAAAGCGTTGTGCGCGGGGCGACAAAAAACCCGCCCAGGTCGCGCAGCAAACTCTCTCACGCGGCTGATGCGGTGGATCGTGAATATAGAGGGAAAAGCCCGGCCTGCAAAAAATATTTTACACTGCGTTTGTCATTCCGATCGGAGTCGAGGAATCTCTACTTGAGATGCAGAAAACCTTCGAGCTTTTAGCCACCGATCGACACTCGAAAGCGCGGCGTGGATGCCTAACGACTGCGCATGGCGTGATCGACACGCCGGCATTCATGCCTGTGGGAACGCAAGGTTCGGTGAAAGGCGTCAGCCCTCGGGAACTGCGCGGACTGAATGCGCAGATCGTCCTTGGAAATACGTATCATCTATTCGTTAGGCCGGGACTCGATGTGATCAAACATTTTGGCGGCCTCCACAATTTTATGAACTGGGATGGACCAATTCTGACCGATAGCGGCGGCTACCAGATTTTTTCGCTGGCGAAGTTGCGAAAAATTACGGAGGAGGGCGTCGAATTTCAAAATCACATCGACGGCGGGCGAGCATTCATCTCACCAGAGATCGCCATGGAAATCCAGATGGAGCTTGGCGGCGATATCACCATGGCGCTCGATGAATGTGTTCCGTACCCATGCGAATACGAATATGCAGCTCAAAGCGCGGAGATGACAACGCGTTGGGCGAAGAGGTGCCTGGAGTGGAAACGGCGAAACGATGAAACGGCGAATGAGAGAGTCGCCGTTTCGCCGATTCATCGGTTCGCCGATTCGATACTCGTCGGCATCGTTCAGGGCGCCATCTTCGAGGATCTGCGAAAAGGAAGCGCGCAGGCAATTGTCGATCTTGATTTCGATGCCTACGCCATAGGCGGCGTGAGCGTGGGCGAACCGCAGGATGAAATGATGCGAGCCGTCGAATGGGCTGAGCCATTCTTGCCCGGGAATAAACCGCGTTACGCGATGGGCCTCGGCACGCCGCCGCAACTGCTGGAGTTGATCGCGCGCGGGATGGACATGTTTGATTGCGTGCTGCCAACACGTCTCGCCAGGAATGGAACGGCCTTCACGGCGACAGGCACGATCAATTTAAAAAACGCAGAATTCATTCTGGACAAGAATCCGATTGAAGAAAACTGCGTATGCGAAGCCTGTCGTGAATTTTCGCGCGGTTACATCCGGCATCTCATCAAGGCGGAAGAAATTCTCGGCCTTCGCCTGATCACGCTGCATAACCTGCATTTTTATTTGAATTTAATGAGTCAGGCGCGCAGCGAAGTAGAAAAGGGAACATTCGATCAGTTTCGTAAAGCGTTCGTAGCGGAGTACAAAACGCGAGACGCCGTGATGGTCGAATGAGGCAGGTGCAATGCAGAGCGGTGTCCCTGCCGTTAACCTACTCTTTGCTAGCTGCCCTCCGCGCTGCCCGAAGATCCACAACGAACCGTTCATACTCGCGTTGCCGTGATTCCTCGTCCGGTTGTCGAAGAAGAGACGATGGGTGCACCGTGGCGAGTGCTCTGGGAGCAAGCTTCGACGACAACACCTTGCCACGCTCGCGAGTAACACGGAATGATGGACCGAAAACCGCCTGTGCTGCCGTCGCACCGAGGCAGACCAGCAACCTCGGTCTAACAAGGCGCAGCTCCGCTTCCAGCCACGGGCGACAGGCTGCGATCTCGCGCGAATTTGGTTTCTGATGAATTCGGCGTTTCCCGCGCGGCTCCCATTTGAAATGTTTGACCGCGTTCGTGACATAAACCTCCTTGCGATCAATTCCCGCTTCTTCCAGCGCCTGGTCCATGATTTTTCCAGCTGGTCCCACGAACGGTTTACCCTCCTGATCTTCGTAATCGCCGGGCTGTTCGCCGACCAGCATGATCGCCGCGTCATTCGGGCCTTCGCCAAACACGGTTTGCGTTGCCCGCTTGTAGAGATGGCACGCCGTGCATTCGTTGGCCGCTTGGCGTACCTCGACCAAGCTTGACGTTTCAGGCGGTCGCGCCGGCCGCGCATACTCCTCAGTGGCAGTCACCATCTTTCGATTGTGAATCGCAACTGCCTTGGAATTCGTGTTTGTTTAACCAAATGATTCTGGAAACGCCGCGATTAATTCTGCGTCCATTTCGAGAAAAAGACGTCGAGCGTTTCGCCGAACTCATGGCAAA
>DASSFL010000061.1:0-2675 GCA_035694525.1 Candidatus Udaeobacter sp.
CTTCACCTCGTGGTTCCCACCTTAAATTGAATCCAAACGCAGGACCGTATGTGTCTCGAAAATAGTTACCATCATAGGGTCTAAACCAGATGCGATCGGCATCTTCATGTACGTAAAGTGCAGCTGACTTCATCGAGTCTAGCACCGCTTGACCGTCTACTCTAGACGGTAGTATTTGTCCACTGTGATTATATGCCACAAATTCTTGTTTAGGTACTCCACCTGTTCTAGCTGTCCGTTGAATCGGCTGAACGGTAAATCCACGATTAGCCAAACTTTGCATCAGCCTTGGTTCAGCAAGGTCAAAGACCAAGAAGTTTGCTCCGTTCATTACAGCGGGGAACAGGTGCTTTTCGTATTCCGCCAGACGTTGTTCGGGGGTGATTGCACCAGCACCGTATCTGGTCCTATCAGCTACATACGGTGGGTCAACTATTACTCGGTCTCCTGGTTGTGCATTAGCAACCACATTCCACCCATCACCTTGCGTCACAGTATCCACCGCCTTGGAAAACTGTCGAATCCTGTTGGGCAATTCAGACAATCCCTTATTAGTGATTGTAGCTGCAGGGGTGAACCCTTCTTTGGTCACTTCACGGCCGAAGTAACTCAGATTTTGTTTTAGAAACAAGCCAACATTTGGGTCTCGTTTCTGCACAGCGTCTAAATAGGCACGAATATCTGAACCATCCTTCATCCGTGGAAGTTCATTCCGTCGCACATCAATTTGACTAACCACATTAGCCACCCGACGTCCGAATCCGTTAGGGTTAGCCTTAATCTCACTAAAGACTCCGTGCATCGCAGGGTCAAACACGTTCAACGAAACGTTGTTTGCGCCAGCGTTTCTCGCAAATGCAGACAGTTGGCCACTTCCACTAAATGCGTCTTTAACGTTCTGTCCTGCAGCAAACGTGGTGACGATGTTGTTAACTAAAGGGTCACGTAGCATCGTCCCTTTGCGACCTTGTATGTTGAAGACAGGTTTAGGGATGCCGGTTTCGTCCTCTGGGACTGTTCGGGACTTTAGAATGTTTGATTGACCAAACCGTTGATTAGTCAATTCCTGTGCCTTACGTCGTGCTTCTTCCAACTTTTGCTGCCCATGCTGTCCAGGATTTCTACGTTCCTCATGGAGCATATCACCGTAGTCTTCCCACGCAGCACTTTCCTCTGGTGTAGGTGTTTCTCTACTCTTCAACACCGTTCCTCCTTCTTCACTCCTTGGTGCAGGTGCTCTAGCTGGACCTTTTAACACTGTTCCTTCTGGCGTCACAGTCCACACATCTGGTTGTTCAGGTGCAGCTTCCGGTCTCACCCCTTGTGGGAACTTTCGCTCCTCACGAAGTGGAGCTGGTTCAGTAGCTGAAAGAGCATACCTTTCTCGTGGAGTCAACATCATGTGACGAAGTGACCGCAGAGCAGTCAATTCACGGTTTACCGCTTCCTGTGCACCAGGTACTCCAGCAGCCAACTGTGCCTGTGCATCTGCCAACAAGGACTCATGATTCTTGATCACCGACGAGATGTGCGTTCTGGTCACTATTGCAGCGTTTTCTGCACGTATACGCTCTGCTCCGGTTATCTCCTCTATCGGAGTGGGTGTGTAGGGTGGAATCACCATACCCTGAGTCCATGTGGGTAATGGAGTCTCACCCTCACCTTTAGGTATAGGCCGTAAGATACCTCCAAGCAACTGTTGCTGTATCGCTTGTTGGTATATGTCACCTCTGTGTCGCAGATTCATACGCTGCTGAATTTCAAACCCTCTGTTAGCTAACTCTTCCATCCGGTTCAACAGTGTTCCTGCTGGTTCTCGACCAATTCCAAACACGTTAACCAACACGTTCTGGATCGCGGTCTTAAGTCGAGTGAACAGTGTATCTCTACCTCTTGCTGGAACCGCACCTGTAAGTGGAGCAAACGGATCGTCAATCGAATTTAGTAGTTTATGTAGTCTACCATCATTAAATATACCTGCCAAAAACTCACGCGGATTTGTAAGACTATGTAAGGGATTTTGTGTCCACTCGCTCCGACCACCAGTAGTTAACTGCAAATCCTTAATGTGCTGATCAACATACTCGAATATTTTGTTGATCTCGTTTCGAAACCCAATGTCTTTCAAGTAGGCAAAGTCAGACGCTGCATGTCCAACTTCATTCATAAAGTGTGGAAATATAGCGTTGGGTTCCATCAGTTCACGAACCCATTTTCCACCCTGAAATCGTGCTTGTTCTTCAAGCCCACCGTGGTCGACTCTGTCAGTGCCAGCCAACTTAAACGGTGAGATTAGCATTCCAGCACTACTTGCCACTTCATCCGTATGATAATACGCTTTGTCTGCTGCATCCTTTGCTATACCCACTCCCACTGGCATGTCCCTAACAAATGGAGAGTTGTCTGCTAGCTTACGTGCGACAGATAACATCGCTCTGTTGGTCTCGTCTAACGCTCCATGTGTCTCAAACAAGTCTAGGAACCGACCAAGTGGCATCGTGTATTGGTGTCGAGCAGATTCGGTGAAGAAAGTCAGCAGTGGGTTTACAGTAGACTCCAATCGAACTTCTTTACCGCTTCGGTCTCTAACTCTAACCACACCTTCTTCAGCAGTAGCTGGATACTTACCAATCGCTGCTGTAGCTCTAATACCTTTTCGTAGCTCTGGACTCCAC
>DASSFL010000062.1:0-12724 GCA_035694525.1 Candidatus Udaeobacter sp.
TCGACGTTACGCCGAACGACCTCAAGTGCTTCCCTGACGGGCCGGGAATCTGGCAACTCGGCTTCCAACTCACCGACCATCGCAATTACCGGGGAGAGTGGACTTCGCAGCTCATGTGACAGCAACGCCAGGAATTGATCCTTTGCGGCATTCGCGCCAATCAATTCCTGCCGCAGCGTGACATCCCTTGTCTTGTCTTCGACCAGATAGAGCACGCCTTGAATGGTTTCCTGCGGGCCTTGCAGCCGGAGCAAATTGATATTCAAAAAATGCGTCATACCCGTCTTATCTTTCAGCGGCTGTTCAATTAGCTGAAATGGCGCTCCGAAGGTCAGTACTCTCTCGATCGCGCCGGGTGGGGCGATCTTCACGTCGTCGTAGGTCGTTTCGGTGATATCGCCACCGGGTGGTACGTCGCCAAAACGTTCCGCCATTTGGGCGAACGCATGGTTGGCGTGGAGGAAACGGCGGGAAGCCGGATCGATGAAAGCGATGCCGCTGGGCATGTTCGCAAGCATTTTTTCGTTGAAGATCACTTCGCGCTCCAACTGCTGCTTGGCTTCCAGTTGGCGCTGGTAATACGCACTGCCCAGCCACGCGAAGACCGCGGTGAGAACGATCAACCAGGCTGCCAGTACTGTCATTCGTCCCAAAAGATCGTGAACCGGTTTGTAAGCCAGGGTTCTCGGCTGCTCCACTACGGCTACCCAACCACTCGATTCAATCGGGCTGAAAGAATAAAGGTTACCGTGCCGCTCGAAATGCCCGCTTTTGCTCTGGCTGATCTCTTTGATTAATCCTTCGTTTGCCTTCGGTGCCGGTGTTACGGGATTTGGCTTGAAATCGCTGGCAAAAAGCGCGACCCCGTTTTGGTCGAGTACCTCAAAAACAAGCCGATCTGAAAACTCGATCGTGGACAGGCGCCTGCCAATTCTTTCCACCAGAACGGAAACTCCTACGTAGCCCAGGAGGGTCCGGTCTGGCGCGCGCACTGCGCCGACGATATCTGTAACGGGCCGGTTATCCGACAGCCTGGGATGAATTGCGGAGACAAAGCTTGCGTCTGCCGCGGCCGCTTGTTCGCGCCAGTATTCGGAGCCGAAATCCTTGCCGATCATCTCTGAAGCGGTGGGGATCGACGCAATCAACTCGCCGTTGGCTGCGGTGATGAACATTCCATCGATCTGCGGATGGGAATAAAACGCGGAGTTGAGCCATTGCTGAGCAAGTTGTGGATTCGGCGCGCTTAAATTTTTCACCATTTCCGGCAGCGTCTGATAGTACTCAATAACGCTGCTGCTGCGGCTCAGGTCATGGGCGACGAGGTGTGCCACCAGTTGAATTAAGGTTTGCCGGTCTCGCAGGATTCTGAATTCCAGGGTGTCGCGCAGGATCGTATAGGAAACAATGAGCGTCAGGATCGACGGGATCCATCCTGCCAGAAGAATAGGAAAGATAATCTTGAAACGTTCGAAACGGTCGCGCCTTCGTTTCGTCATAGTGTCTCCCAACTGATGCCTGCCGATTGCGAAAATTGGCCCATCACCGTTACTCTGCTCGGCGCTACAGGCAAGGATGAATGTCGCCAGCAGGCCGGGTGGGAACGATCGGGTCAGCCCAATCCACACGAAAAAATCGCACGGCTTTTGACAATCAAGGAGATTGCCAGACCGTTCGCCGTCCCAATTACGAAAATCGAGAGGAGATTGTTGTGTATCAACAGAATGCGGCGGCAATTTTCAGAGGCAAAACTTCGATTTTTGAATTGACGCACATGGTGAAAGCGGCATCATGTCGGGCTTACTGCCTCAACGATTGGCAGCTGTAGAACTCCAATGCAAGGAAGCCTCGCACACATTATCTGGTCGATTTGTTATCTCGGTGTGCTCATCGGCCTGTCCGCCTATGGCGTCCATCGCTATTTCATCATCTATCTGTACCTCAAAAACCGGAAGCGACCGCCGGTCCCGGTACGTCATTTTGAAAAGTTGCCAAAGGTCACGGTGCAACTTCCGATCTTTAACGAAGTATACGTCGCGGAGCGCTTGCTTCGTTCTGTGAGCGAATTGGATTATCCGCGGGAGCTTCTGCAAATCCAGGTCCTGGACGATTCAACCGACGAAACCCGCGAGATCACCGCTGCGTGCGCGAAAGAACTACAACAGCGTGGATTCAATGTTCAACGTATTCATCGAGTCGATCGCACTGGTTTCAAAGCCGGCGCGCTGGCGATAGGACTCAAGGCTGCTGAAGGCGAATTCGTTTGTATCCTGGACGCCGATTTTGTTCCGCAAAAGGATTTACTGAAGCGAACGATCCATTACTTCACCGACCCGAAAGTGGGAATGATCCAGACCCGCTGGGGACATTTAAATCGCGGTTATTCGTTGCTCACGCGCATGCAGGCGATCTTTTTAGACGGACACCTTTTGCTGGAACAAACCGCTCGCAGCCGCAGCGGCCGTTTTTTCAACTTCAATGGAACGGCCGGACTCTGGCGACGTTCTTGTATCGAGCAAAGCGGAGGCTGGCAATATGATACTTTGTGCGAGGATCTCGATCTTAGCTATCGTGCCCAGCTGGCAGGGTGGAAATTTATCTATCTTTCGGACGTTGTGACTCCGGCCGAGCTGCCGGTGGACATGAATGGCTTCAAGTCTCAGCAGCATCGTTGGACGAAAGGCTCTGTTCAAACCTGTAAGAAATTATTGCCCACCATTTGGCGCAGCCGCCTTCCGTTTACGATCAAGCTCGAAGCCACTGGGCATTTGATGTCTAACTTTGCCTACCTGCTGCTTGCTTGTCTCTGTGTGCTTTTGCACCCCTCGTCAGGGGGGCCTCAAGGTGGGTGGCTGCGTACATTGCTGATTGATATTCCGATTTTTCTCGCAGCATCGGCTTCGGTGGCGGTTTTTTATATTTGTGCCCAGCGCGAGCTGCACCCACGGACATGGATGAAAGAGATTCTCTTTTTGCCATGCCTGCTTGCGTTGGGAATCGGTCTTTCGCTCAATAACGCTCGAGCAGTTCTGGAAGCGCTCATCAACCACAAATCCGACTTCACGCGCACACCCAAGTATGGCATTGAACGAAGGTCGCAGGCATGGCGCAGCTGCAAATACCGGCCGCTCAAATCAGCCCTTCCGCTGGCCGAACTGGGTTTCGCAATCTATTTCACGTACTTCGTGATTTTCGCGATCGCGCATGGCCAATTTTTCTCAGTGCCGTTCCTGCTGATGTTCCAATGCGGTTTTCTTTACGTCTGCGTTTCTTCCTTCAGCAGTCGCTGGTCAAAAATTAATTTCGACAGATCAGGTGCAGGCGACGCAATTCCCGCGTGACAAATTCAAAATAATCGAGTAAGAAATTGCCCATGCTTCGGCCCCTGGCAGTACTTTTTAGTTCGATTTCAATTGCGCCTGTGTTCGCTCTTACACCAGTCGATACATCTAACCAACTGATCATCAGCGTGCCTGATCAGAAGCTGATGCTTGTGCAGAACGGCGGGAAAGTGGCGACTTACCCAGTATCCACTTCCATGTTCGGTCTTGGCGATTACTGGGGACGAATGACAACGCCTCTGGGTTATCTCGCCGTCGAGAAAAAAATTGGTGACAACGCACCTACTGGCGCGGTCTTCCACAATCGGCGATTAACCGGTGAAGTTCTTCAACCCAATACTCCCGGTCGCGACCCAATAACCACACGTATCATCTGGTTGCGCGGACTCGAAGCGCAAAACGCGCACGCGTTTCAGCGTTGCATTTACATTCATGGCACGCCGCAGGAGAAGACCATCGGTCGCCCGGCCAGCTACGGCTGCATTCGAATGAAGTCGAGCGACGTCGCCGCACTTTATGATCGCGTTCCGCTTGGGGCACTCGTTCAGATTACCTCTGAGCACTTGCCGAAAGTCGCGAAGACACCGCGATCGCAACCCGCTAATACTTTCGCAGCCGCAAGTACAAAACCTGAGAACCAGGACCAGACAATTTCTGCTCCAACTTCCGGCGCTGCGCTTTCGGTTGAACAAATGCGAAAGGGTGGGGCACTCGCTGCTCAGCGGCAAAAAGCGAAGCTCGCACTGAACAAGCGATTGTAGCGTTTCGGTCTTTGCACGGATGCGCTGCTTGCGCGCCGGCTCGTGAATCCAGACGGGAAAAACCTTCAGGGTTGACAATCGCAATGCGCTGGCGAGCGTGCAGGTCCATAACTTTTTTTTAGTACAATGGCAAACACGAAGTCAGCTGCCAAACGCGCTCGCCAGACAGTGAAACGATCGCTGCACAATCGCAGTGTCGTGACGCGTCTGCGAACGATGCAGAAGGCAGTGCGCTCCGTGCAAACTCCGAGTCCGGAGCAAGTCCGCACACTAATCTCGGCTATCGATAAAGCCGCCAAGCGCGGGATCATCCACGAAAATGGGGCGAACCGCCGCAAGGCGCGACTCAATAAGGCGTTGGCAGGGGCCAAATAGTTTGTCGTCATCCTGAGCGGAGCGAAGCGGAGTCGAAGGATCCCGCGAAATTACGGCCAGGTAGCGCCACTGGATTCCTCGACTTCGCTCGAATGACGATTCCAAATGCCGATTGCATATCCTGCCGGACGGATAGATTCTTGCTAATGATTCCCGCTTTCCTCCTCGTGTTTTCGGCTGCGGCGTATCGCATTACGACCGGCCTCTTGATTCATTCCGGTGCGACCTGGCTTTCTAATTTTACACCGCTGGCGGCAATTGCCCTCTGTAGCGCGGCCTACTTTCCAAAGAAATACAAATTCTCGGTGCCCCTCGTTACGCTTTTTATTTCCGACGCGGTAATTAACTTCAGTTACGGCGCGCCGCTGCTCGATTCACAAATCCTCGTGCGTTACGTCGCGTTGGTTGTCGTTGGATGCGCCGGGCTGCTCCTGCAGAACCGAGCATCGCTGAAAACACTTCTGCCCGCCTCTATCGTTGGATCGACATTTTTTTATGCGGTTACAAACGCGTTTTCGTGGTTAAGCGATCCCGGCTACGCAAAGAATTTGGCGGGCCTCATTCAGGCGCTGACGACCGGATTATCCAGCTACAGCGCTACCCCCAGTTGGATGTTCTTCCGCAATTCGCTCATCAGTGATCTCTTGTTTACCCTGCTCTTTGTTCTTTCCTTTAACCTTGGCCGAAGCGCGGAGGGCTCGCGCGCCCGAGCCGCGGTTCCGCGCGCGGCTTGACGCGTCATGCAGCCGGTGGAGCAGCGCGACGAAGTCGAGATGCTCTCGCTGATGCTGTTGATTCGGCGTTTTGAGGAACGCGCCAGTCAGCAGTATCAAGCGCAGAAGATCGGTGGTTTTTGTCACCTTTATATTGGGCAGGAAGCAGTTGTAACCGGCGCTGTCGCAGCCGTTCGTGACGATGACTACATCATCACCGCCTACCGCGATCACGCTCACGCGCTTGCTCGGGGCACAAGCCCCGACGCCTGTATGGCGGAGCTTTTTGGGAAAGAAACAGGGTGCTCGCGCGGCTTGGGTGGCTCGATGCATTTTTTCGACAAGCAACATCACATGTACGGAGGTCACGCCATTGTAGCAGCTCACATTCCGCTGGCGGTGGGATTGGCTTTCGCCATCAAGTACCGGGGCGAAGATCGCGTCACGCTCTGCTTTTTCGGTGATGGAGCGATCAATCAGGGCGCCTTCCACGAAGCGTTGAATCTCGCGGCTCTCTATAGATTGCCGGTCGTCTTCATTTGTGAAAACAACCTTTTCGCCATGGGTACTTCCGTGCAGCGATCAACCTCGCTCAGGCAGATCGTCGATCGCGCAGAAGGTTACGACATTCCCGGAGAAATCGTCGATGGGATGAACTTTCGCGAAGTCCGCGACAAGGTTGCCGAGATTGCAGATTCCATCCGAAAGGAACCGCATCCGGCATTCCTGGAAATGCGCACCTATCGTTATCGCGGCCACTCGATGTCGGACCCGGCAAGTTACCGGACGAAACAGGAACTGGAGAAATATCGGCTCGACGATCCGATCACGCGTTTGCGCGCACAGCTCACGCGCGAGGGAAAATTGACGAACGAACAATTCGATCTGCTTGACAAACGAGCGAAAGAAACGGTGCTGGCCGCCGTAAAGTTCGCCGAGAAAAGTCCCCAGCCGCCGCTCGACACGCTTTACGATTATACATATGCCGATGGCGCGATGGAGCCGGATCGCCCCCGACCCATGGAACCAGCGCAGGAACGGCGCGAGGTCGCGCCATCTCCAAGTACGAATTCGCCATGAGGGAAATCACATATCGTCAGGCGCTCAACGAAGCGCTCGCGGAAGAACTGGAGCGCGATCCGAACGTTTTTCTGATGGGCGAGGAGGTCGCGGAATACCAGGGCGCCTATAAGGTCAGCCATGGTTTGCTTCAGCGTTTTGGCCCGCGACGAATCATCGACACTCCAATCAGTGAAAACGGATTTGCTGGTCTGGGAGTTGGCGCGGCAATGGTCGGGCTACGGCCGATCATTGAATTTATGACGTTCAGCTTTTCGCTGGTAGCATTTGATCAGGTCGTGAACAACGCCCCGAACATGTTCACTATGTCGGGCGGGCAGTTTAATATCCCCATCACGTTTCGAGGACCGAACGGACCGGCACATCAGCTCGGGGCTACCCATTCGCATGCAACGGAAAACTTTTACGCTAGCGTGCCCGGCCTGAAAGTTTGCGCGCCCGCTACACCGCGCGATGCAAAAGGATTGCTGAAGACAGCCGTGCGCGACGACAACCCTGTTCTGGTCCTCGAAGCGGAGTTGCTCTACAGCTCGAAGGGTATGGTGGAGCCGCCGGATGAAGAGCTTCTCATCCCACTCGGGAAAGCGGAAGTGAAGCGTGAAGGCAGCGATGTCTCGATCATTTGTTATGCGCAAACTGTCCCGCTGGCGCTCAAGGTGGCGGACCAACTGGAGGAAGAAGACATCTCCGCGGAGATTGTCGATCTGCGTTCGATTAAGCCACTCGATGAGAAGACAATTTTCGATTCGGTCGCAAAAACGCATCGCGTCGTGATTGTCGAACAGGATCATCCATTTTGTGGAGTCGGTGCGGAAGTTTGCTATCGAATCCAGAAAAACATTTTCGATGCGCTCGACGCCCCCATCATCCGCGTATCACAAGAAGACGTGCCAATGCCCTATAATGAGCGGCTAGAGAAAGCTGTGCTTCCAAATGCAGACAAGCTGATCGCCGCCGTGAAACAAGTTTGCTACGCATAACCGTTGAAGCGATGAAGCGTTGGAGCGAAGTATTTAGTTACCGCTTCAACTGTTCAACGCTTTAACTCTTCAACGAGACCGCCATGCCGGAAATTCAGATGCCCAAATTGAGCGACACGATGTCGGAGGGCACCCTCGTCGCGTGGAAGAAAAAAAAGGGCGACCAGGTTTCGGCCGGCGAAGTGCTCGCGGAGATTGAGACGGACAAGGCGACAATGGAATGGGAATCGCCGGAAGACGGAACGCTGACCGAGATCTATGTCCAAGAAGGCGGCAAGGTAAATGTCGGAGATAAAATCGCGTTTATTGGTGGGGAAGCCGAGGAAGCGCCGAAAGAAGAGGAGAAGGAAAAAGCGAAAGAAGAAAAGAAGGAAGAGAAGCCGAACAAGGCGGAGCAGCCAAAAGAAGAAAAGCCGAAAACGGAAGAGAAGGAGGAGAAAAAAGCGGCGCCTTCGAAGGCAGAAAAAAAGGCTGAACCTGAAAAGCCAGCGCCGACAGTCGAGAGAACCGAGGAAGCGCGGGTGAAAGCGTCGCCGGTTGCGCGCCGGATTGCGGCGGAGCTCGGTGTTGATCTTTCCACCGTGAAGGGCACTGGACCGGAAGGCCGGGTAACTGAGACCGACGTTCGCGCTGCAGCTAAATCAAAACCCGCTATTCCAGCGCCTAAGGTTCCGGCGGCGGTAAAAGCTGGCGAAAGCGCGCGCATTCAACTGTCCGGAATGCGCAGAATTATCGCCCAGCGACTGGTCGAAAGTCTCGGGCCAGTTCCACATTTTTATCTCAATATTGACATCAACGCCACGCCGCTGATGGAGGCACGTGAGGAATTGAAGTCGGCGGGTGAAGGTGCCGATGCTGCGAAAATCACAGTAAACGATTTTGTTTTAAAAGCGGCTGTGCAAGCCGCGGTCAAGGTTCCGCGTGTGAATGCTTCGTTTGATGGCGACGCAATAGTGCAGTACGCCGACATCGATCTTGGAATTGCAGTCGCGATTGAAGAGGGGCTCCTCACGCCAGTGATCCGCGCCGCGCAAGACAAATCGCTGCGCGAGATGAGCGAACTGGCGAAAGATTTAGCGCGTCGCGCGCGCAACAAACGGATGAAGCCGGAAGAATTTCAGGGCGGCACATTCACAGTTTCAAATCTTGGCGGCATGGGGATCGACAGCTTCTCGGCAGTCATCAATCCGCCACAGGGTTTCATCCTGGCTGTTGGCAAAATCACAAAAATCCCTGTGGTGGATGACGGCGACCAGATCATCGTGGGCCATCGCATGTTGCTTACGATGAGTTGCGATCACCGCGTCATCGACGGCGCCCTCGGCGCTGAATATCTGAAAGAGCTACGGCATCTGCTGGAAAACCCAGCGTTACTGCTGGTTTGAAGTTCTTGCGGGAACCGCCCGAGTGCCAGTCTTAGCACGGCTGGCCGTACGCGGTGTTCGGATCCAGTGGCTATCGTGGTCCTGTTTCCCAAGTCATAAAATCGTCGAGGGTTTGCCGGGTCCTATCGACCACGAATTCGACGACGGCTGCATCGTCAATGAAGCCGAGGAACGGTGTCTTGTCGGGAATTAAATCGAATGGATCGACCAGATAGTTGAGAGCAGCAACGATCCATAACAACGAATCATGCGGAATCTGATCGTATTCCGCGCGATGATGCGCACGGACCAAACGCAACATTGTCTGAAGATAAGGCCAATACTCTTTAAAGGAGTCTTTGGGCACGCCCGCTGCCTTTTTCGCTGCTTCGTTGAAAAGCGTTTCCAACCTCTCACGGTCGTCCACGCAGGATTTTGCATCGGTGAGCGCCCTTGCAAACGCTTCGCTGCGAAGCGCAGGCTTACTGTACGGGCTAATTCCCTCAATATTTTTTCGAGCCGACCGCGCTTTGGTCTTGCTATTCGATTTCGTTTTTACCTCTTTCATTGGGCGCTATGAGAGCAGGTCGCTGCGCAGATGAGAAGCTCATTCGAGCGGAACGGCCAATCCATCGACGGCTATGGTTTTGTTGCCAGAATTAGTGGTGAAGGTCCGGGCGCTTCCACCTTTCGCACCTTTTTGAAACCTGCTTCTTCCAGCCAGTTTTTAATTTCGTTGAAGCTGAAGGTGTCGCCTTTTTCGGTGTTGACCAGCATTTGCACGGCGAACATCAGCGATGGTAGCGGTTTGGTGCGATCGTCATTCACCAGCCATTCTGCAATAGCAATCGTGCCGCCGGATTTCAGGGCGCGAAAAGTCTTCTTGAGCAACTTGCGGCTGCGTTCTTCGCCTTCGCTATGCAAGATGTGGCCGAGAGTCGCGATGTCGTAGCCGCTGCCGAAATTGGCCTCCAATATATCGCCTTCGACATAATTGAAGCGATCGCCGACGCCAAACTGTTGTGTAATTCGTTTTGTCGTCGGAATCATTCCTGCCCAATCGACTGCAGTCACCCGCACTCGCGGCGATTTTTGCGCAAGGGCAATTCCCCAGATACCAGAGCCTGCGGCAAGATCGAGCACCCGAAGTTCGTTCTTTGCTTTCGCCAACTTCAGATGATCGCCGAGCTTTTGCGCAGGCGGATAGCTCATGGGGATGATTCGTTCCACGAGCTGACTAAAAAATTCCGTGCCTTCGGTTTCCTGGTTTACGGCGACGGCCGGACGGCCTTCGCGAACGATGTCGGACAATCGTAGCCATCGCGAGATAATCTCCGGCGCGATGGTACCAAAAAACCCTGCGTGGGTACCGAGTTTGGTGCTAACAAGAAAGGCTGCGCTTTCTGGTGTGAGCGAATACTTTTCTTGCCTATCTTTTTTCAGAAGATCCAGACCAACGAGGGCATTCATTAGAATCCGTAGGGCGCGCGGCGATGCCCCGGTTTGCTCTGCAACCTCCGGTGATGTCTTCGCCCCGTTTTCCAACGAATCGAAAACTTTATTGCTCACGCCCGCGCTGATGATCAACGGCGGCGCGTAAGCGAAGCTCAGTTCCATCAAACGTTCGGGCGTGACCTGCCTCTTGCGACGAGTTTTCTTGGTCATATCGGATTTGAGGTTTCGAAATCTAAGATCGACAAATAAGATTGGGAATCAATTGTGACCAAGCATTCTCCTAAGCCTCCGGTGCCTCGCCTCCCGCCTTTCTTCAAACAACGCGAGGAAATGGAGGCCAGTGAACGCGCTGTGCTCGCGCCGTTTGCGGAAAAATCCGGCGACTCGCGCGACCGGCAACATTCGGAGCCGAGCCATTCGTATCGCACTGAATTCCAACGTGACCGGGCGCGGATCATTCATTCGCGCGCGTTTCGTCGGATGGAGTACAAGACCCAGGTCTTTTTGAATGGCACCGGGGACCACCTGCGCACCCGCCTGACGCACTCCATTGAGGTAGCGTCCATTAGCCGCACGATTGCTCGCGCATTACGTCTGAACGAAGATCTCGCCGAAGCGATCGCGCTCGCGCACGATCTGGGGCACGCGCCTTTTGGACATTCAGGTGAAGAGATGCTGGCCGAAGGCATGCGCGATCATGGGGGCTTCGATCACAACCGCCAGAGTGTGCGAGTCGTCGAGATTCTTGAAGATCCTTATCCAAATTTTCCGGGTCTGAACCTGACATTCGAAGTGCGCGAGGGCCTCCGGAAACACGGAGCATTTCATGAGATGGAAGACGCGACGCGACCGCAGGCACCTGCTACCTTACAAAGCTATCGTTGCCCATCGCTGGAGGCGCAGGTCGCAGATCTGGCAGACGAAATCACCTATTACAGCCACGACCTGGACGACGCGGTCGATTTTGAAATTCTCGACGCGGCGCAACTGAAAAAAAACGAGGTTTGGCAGCGAAGCCTGCGGGCTGTGCTGGCACGCTACCCTGACGCTCGGGAGCCAGAGCTGCACAAACTAATCATCCGAGACATTATCGACACGGAAGTGCGCGATCTGGTCTCGACCAGCGCAAAATCCATTGCAGATGCCGGCGTCCAGAGTGCAGACGAAGCGCGCCAGCAGCCAGCGCCCCTGATTCGTTATAGCGATGACTTGTTTCAAGCGAATCGCGATTTGCGAAAATTCCTGTACCAGAACGTTTATTACAATCCGCGCGTTTCCGAAGTGAATCGGCGCGCATGCGAAATGCTGCGCCAGGTTTTCCAGGCATACTTGGCCGATCCGGACAAACTGGGTGATACGGCGGCGAAACGAATTGAGGCCGAGGGATTGCATCGCACGGTGTGCGATTACATCGCGGGAATGACGGACCGATATTTAATGGAAGAACACGCGCGGATTGCAGTTATGTAGCCGCCGACCTCTGGGCGGCGCGACCCGCAGGAGTTAACCTCGCCAACGCCTACAGCTACGCAGCAGCGCTTCCATTTTCTTCCCGAAGATACTGAATCACCAGCCGCAACCGTTTGTTAATAGAGAGTTCTTCGAGGACGCGTTGACGACGAAGAGGGTCGCTCACAAATGTTGAGGTGACGAGATCAGCAAGCAATTCCGGGTCGCTCAAATCGGAAAGATAACGGTCCACTTTAGGAGGAAGCTGCCGGGGTCCATCCCCTTTGAGATTCGAATAAAGTTCCAGCACTTTCGCGGCGAGCGCTTCGGTTTCCACAGACGTGGCGGAGTCGGATTCGAGCGACTCAATCGTTGCAATCGGGAATGGCGCTTCCTGCTGGAAAGCGCTAAATCTCACACGGTCCAGGCCCTGCAGAATCAGGTTCGATGTGCCGTCGCTTGATTCGACACATGCGCGAATGAGACCAACCGTTGCGATCTGAAAAAAATCGGCCGTCGAATTCCATTCCACGCAATGCGGTTTGAGTAGTGCAACGCAAAACATGCGGTGATGGGCGAGGGCGTGCTTTAACATCTCGCGATAGCGCGGCTCAAAGATATGAAGCGGGAGCAGCGCATGCGGAAAAAGCAGGGCTCCAGGCAACGGCATGACTGGCACTTGTTTTGGGATGGCTACAGATGAGGACATGGCTCGTTTCTTTTCTTTGTACGATATGTGCGTTGGAGAAAGAGCAAGCGCAAGCCGAGCGTAATTCGTGATTCGTTACCCACCTCAGGCAGCTTAAACGTGGCCGATTTAACGCTTCACTGTTTAATGATTCAACGTCGGGGGGCCGTTCCGAACGCGCGAAGCTGATCAAGCGACGTTTGCCCCTCGATGTCGCTTCGGCCAAGTGACACATAGACGAGGGCCGATCCACAACAGGCGAGAAGTATGCGCGAAGCTGCGCCCAGCTTGCCAATTCCCATAGCGCTTAGCGCAATATCAACGTCCTTTGCCGCGGCGAAATCGATCAAGCGTGTCAGTTGCGCCGGAGTGTCGGTGCGTGTCGCCACTTTGAAAACATCGGCGCCATACGTTTTTGCCTCGTGCGCTTGAGCTCGCAACCGGCCGGCAGACGGTGTGCTTTTCAGGTGATGAACTGAAATGATGCGCTGCACGTTTTTCCTTCGAGCCAGCCGAAG
>DASSFL010000063.1:0-3350 GCA_035694525.1 Candidatus Udaeobacter sp.
CCCAGCATCTTGTTGGAAACGCCTTATTGGGCCACACAGCGCAGAGAAGCCATGCCGTTGCCGTTACAGCCCGCGTCGATTCCGCCGAACTCGCCGTCGAATCCGTAAGACATATAATCTGAGATCTTTCCCGCTTCGGACGAAGAAATGAAATACTTGCTCGCCACCCCGGAAACAACCTGGCGAATTCCGTCATCTTCCAAGATTACGAAATCGCTATCCTGGTTTGGGAAACCATTTTTGCCATTCAGGCTACGCGGATATCCTGATGGCAACCGCCAAGTCACGGACGTCAGATTGCCTCTTTGATTCGAATAATCGGGCGACTGGCACAAGTTCTCTTTCTTTGCTGACTCGTGCGAGTGCTTCCCCATGTCGTCGCTGACGTAAAGACCGCTCTTGAGGTCCTTCACCACCCGGAACGTTCTGCTTTCGGTCGATATTACCGCCTCAACCCTCCAAGCCACGGACCCGCTCTTGGTTTTCACCACGCAGGTGTAACCTTTTACCGCTTTCACGATTGTTTGAGGATCGCACGTTTCCGGCACGCTTTTACCCAGATCGTCAGAACGTGGCTGGCTGGGTGACGCCGATCGATCAGCCCCTGGACTCAGAGCCTGAGCCAAAAGAAACGCGGCGGTGGCAAACAAAACTCCGATCAGAATAGATGTTATCTTCATACGAATGTTTAAGGTCTAACAAGAATTATACGGCAACTTGTCGTATATTTCTGCCGCCATAGAGGGAAGTATCCTAGAAAAGGCGGCGAGCTGGCAAGGCCGTTTCGTGGCGGTATTCAATCACAAAGCGCCGTAGGCCGTAAAGCGATTCTGGACGCTGTCGGGTCGTCAGCTAGGCAATTCGCATTCAAGCGCGATCCTGAGAAGCGGGTAGTAGATGACATTGGAGACTACCAGTCGAGCCTCATCTGATACTGGCGCTGATAAATTGGGTCGTAGGGAGTTTTGATTTTGCCTATATAGAGAGCACGTCAGAATTAAGTGAGAAACGGCGTAAAGACGCGCTCGACCAACTGAGCTATGCCCCCTGTGAATTGTCGATTTTAGATTGGCGAATCGCGGATTGCAAATGGCAGGGAGCAATGCGCCTGGCATCCGCGGTTTCGGCAAATGCCGAAGCCGGATGTCGAATCAATCGCCATCCGGCATTCGTGCGCCGCTTCGAACGGGCAAAGCTACGTTCGTGCGCTGAGAAAGCGGCCGTGTTTGCTCCTTATTATTTCCCGGCAGGTACCGCCAAATATGCAATTAACGCGCCGGTAGTTGGGTCGATAGCTCTACCTGTAATCTCTCCCTTGTTATTTATGGCTCTCGCGAGTGCGAGAACACCAGAATAGCTGCCTTTGAAGTCGTTGAGGTCTGTGGGGTAAACACCGTGATCCCAAATAACGGCACGACAATCAAGCTGGTCCGCGTCGCATGAGACACCGACTACCTGGCGGGCTTCGTTAATACCGTAGGCTTCACTGTCTACATGTTCCGGGACACGTCCTCGCAACGGTTTGAGAACTTTGATACCGTTGTCCCTAGTCCAGATAAAAGCGTGCAATATGTCGCCTCCAACAAACGCGGGGTCGCCAGCAAACCCGACTACATCCCCTCGTTGATTGATTGCCGTCGGAGTGTTCCACCACGGGGCTGGCGCATCTGGATAAATGTCCGTCGCGGTGCCATTTTCCCAAAGCACAGCATGCTTCGCCGTATGTCTTCCAACGGCCTGGTCGCAGATACCGGAGATCCCCACGATTTGACCATTATCATTGATCGCCGTCGCAGCGCCTGAGCTGTCGCCTGGGATTAGTGGCAGGTCTTGGATCTGGTCCGGTCCCAGAGTCCACACGGCTGGACGAAACTGGAGGACTTGGGTGCAGCAACAGTTGGGGTCATGAACGCCATTCTCCGCCCACCCGACCACCTGACCCAAGTTGTTGGCTCCGGTTGCAAAGCCGTTATTGCCGCCCGGAAACGGGGGAAGTTCCCTCATCTGGTTGTTTTGCCAAACGAACCCGAGATTGATATAGCCGACGTTGTTAGGCGTACTGTAGAAAAAGGCGCTACTCCAGCTCTCGCCGAGCGGCTCCGGCGTCGCAGTCTGGGAAATACCCACGATGATTCCCGCGGTATTTTTCACGCCCCATGTGACGCTGCTGTTTGGTCCGCCAAGCGTGCCAAGGTCAGAGAGCACGCCGTTTCGCCACAGCGTAGCGTGCCGGTTCCTATCCGGCAGTCTGGAATAGCCTGCCACCCAGCTCTGGTCATTAATGCTGTTTCCCCCGCTACTCGTTCCGCCGAAGTCGGGAAGAGTCGACACTTGGTATTGCTGTTTTGCCTTTGTTGCTTCCGGCCTCTGTGCATGCACCGGCGCCAGAGTCGCACCGCAGCAGACAGCGATTAGAACAATGAAAAGAGTTTGGCTACCTCTTTTGGTTGTGAATTGTGTTGTCATGTTTGTCTCCTTTGTTGAATTGTCATGACGACACTTTAGGAACTGGCCAGGCGTCACTACCATAGCCACTTCGCAGATTTGGTACGGGCCATTTCAGTTTTAAATGTCCGGCTGACGAACCAGCAGATTCAAAACAGTGGAACGATTGACGTGCGGCTTCGCCAAAGAGCGCCTCGTGGCTTGCCGAAATTACTTAATTCAATTTTGAATTAAGCGCCGCCGCGAACTTGCTAAGACCTTCGCGAATTTGTGCGCGCGACCATGCGGCGAAGCCGAAAGTGAGCGCGGGTTCAGCCTTGGCTTTCATAAAGCAGGACGACAATGGCGACGGTCTCATACCGATCTCATTGCAGACACGAGTGATCAACGGCAAGTCTGCTTTCCTCCGTAGCCAGGCGACGAAATGCAACCCAGCTTCCGGAATTTCCAATGTAAAGTACTTACTCAACAAATTGTTGAATTGTTCGATGAAGTATTCTCTTCGGTCAGAATATAGCTTCCGCATCCGCTTGATGTGACTCAGGAAAAATCCCTCAGTCAGGAATCGAGCCAGCGTCGCCTGATCAATCGCGGGAGAGTGTTGATCCATCACGGCGCGAATCTTGATCATTGGTTCGACCAACTGCTCCGGCGCCAGGATATAACCCAGGCGCAAGGATGGGTAAAGGATCTTACTCATAGTGCCCGCGTAGATGACACGACCGGCATTATCGAGCCCCTGTAAGCAAGGGAGTGGGGGACCGGTATAACGAAATTCGGAGTTATGGTCGTCCTCGAAAATGTACGCGCCGCAGGTGCGCGCAAAATCGATCAGGGCCGTTCTTCGCGAGAGACTCATGGTCATACCGAGCGGGAATTGATGAGAGGGAGTGACGTAGATGATT
>DASSFL010000064.1:0-8265 GCA_035694525.1 Candidatus Udaeobacter sp.
CCAGTTATCGTCAATACGGTAATATCCACCTACGACGAACAAACTGCTGTCCTGGAAAAAGGGATTACCGTTCAAATAGCGATGCGCAACGGACAATTGCAAATTGGCCACAGGTTGAACGGTCGCGATTGTATCGACTTCGGTAAACCCTTTGTCGAAAGCCGGCACTTGAGAATTGACCGTGAAGGTCACCCAGGGCAGCGGTGTAAAACGGATATTGTTAAAGAGAGTTGAGTACTCCGTGTGATCGACGGGAGTGTGGTAGTTCACATCCACAAAGGTATCGAGTTCGAACCACGTGATCGTTTTGTCGTCTCGCCGCGTTTCCAGCTTATTGCGAACGCCGACCCGCCATATGGTCCAATCATCGATCGTGTCAATGGTTGTGAACTGAGGGAAATCAATTGCCTGCAGTTGCGTTGAAGGCTGAAATCGGTCAAGCGCCAGAATTGAGGTTGGGTTGGGTCCGTCCTCTTTCACGTAAGAAAGGTTCGTGAACGGCTGAATAACGTGCATGAGTCCGTCCAGCCCAAACGAGCGGCTTTGTACATTCTCCCAGGTACGTGAGATTTTGAATGAAGCTTCGACGCCTGTGTCGAAGACCGAGCGAAATGTGTCTCCGTCGAACTTTACTGGATTAGCCATCGTTGGAGGCGGAAGAATAAAATCGGGTACGAGCGGATTTGATGGCGGTATAAAGGTTGTCGATCCCAGGTCAAACGTCTTGCCATAATAGGTTCCGCGATACCCCACCCGTGGCACGATCGAAAGCCACCCAAAATAAGTGTTTGGATAAGTTAGTTGATGGAAGGTATCGAAACGATACGTGCCATAATTCTCGAAGCCTGAGTCCTGAGGGAATTGCAACCGTAAATTCGCGAACCCGGTCTCGCCCTCATAGAAAATGGGTCCGCCGAAAAGACCATGACGTTTGATGTCCAACACAACTTCCGGCTGGCGTTCGGTTGTGGTGAAAAACTCATTCGCCTGAAAACGTTCGATCGCCGTGAGCGTATAAAAAGGATCCGTCTTTGCCACCGCGATCACGTTGTCTGGAACGGGATCGATGCGGAACTCCCCTTGAAAGAAATCCTGCATAACATACTGATCGCTAAGCTTGGTGAGATTGGTGATGCCATAGATATCATCTGTAAAGTTGGTCGTATCTGCCAGGCTAACCCGGTATCGTCCGGTCGGAACGTCTTTTCGCGGAATGTTGGTTTCATTCAGGTTCGGATTTTGGTCTTGGAGATAATACGTTTTGAGCCGCGCCTGGCTGTCGTTGAAGTAATCTATGACTGAATCAAAGCCCACGGCGACACCGCGCCGGCCCCGATAATCGAGCCGGATCCGCCCCTTGATGTCGTCTGTGATTGGGAACGTCACTTGAGTGAGGAGCGACGGCCCCCATGAACTCAAGTACGCCGGCGAAATCGTGAAACTAAACTCGTCGTTGAGCGATTGGTACAGATAGGGCCACCAAAAAACAGGCACCTTCCCCACGTACGCGGTGACGTACTGGAAAATCACGCGATCGTCTTCGTAAACGCGAATCGTTCGCGCGCGGAGATGGAAGTCGTTCTTCGGTGAATCGTGAGTGGTAAACGTGCCGTCCTTTATCAGATAACCGTTCTCAGAAATTGAGGTCACATGGCCGCCGGTCAGGAAATAAGGTTCCGACTCGGTGCGCGCATTCAGCGCTCTGATTTTTTTAGTCTCAGTGTTGTAAATGCCATTCTCGGCGATGTACAAGCTCGTGTCCCGATAGATTCGCACGTGGCCTCTCAACTCCACGTCGTGCGTAGTGGGATTGTACTGCGCGTAATCGGCGTAGATGTCCGTGTTGCCAATGTGGATCACGACGTTATCGCGCGCCGTGGCCAGGCCACCCTCATATGTCGTCTCCCCTGTAGAAGTGATTTCAATGGGAGCGTTCTCCTGAGTCTTGATCTTTCCCTGGATCAAACCGGCACTCGCCAAAAGAGTGGCGATTAACAAGACCTGCGTTCGCATGGCGCACGCCGAACGTACCGCGCCAGAGGCGCCCTGCAAAGCCAAAAGCGCTGTCACGCAATAAGGGGAGGCAGTAAGCACGAGCCGGTTTTGATGCGAGGTCATCGCGCGTTCTGTCTTGATTAACCAATCAATTGACGGTTTTCTTCATCCCGACGTGAGCAAATCTGTCGATCAGATCTTTGTTAATGCCAAGCAATGGCTGCTGTCGTGGCTGATGCCAGCCCCCGCCTGGGTTGTCCAGATCGTGTCGAGTTTGATTAATATTTTCGCGCTCCTTGCTGTATTCCTGACGCTGTTCGCGCTCATGTCGGTGTTGGAGCGGAAGATTCTCGGCCGGATACAAAATCGCTATGGCCCCAATCGCGTTGGACCATTCGGGCTTTTGCAGCCGGTGGCCGACGGTATCAAAATGTTGATAAAGGAAGACATCGTGCCCGCGCGTGCGGACAAGCTTCTGCACTTCCTGGCGCCAATTCTCATTGCTGCTGCGGCGATTCTTGCCCTTGGGGTGATCCCGTATGGCCGGAACATGACGCCGTTTACAATCGACGGCGGCATCCTTTTTTTCTTTGCGGTTGGATCGACAACGGAGCTTGCGGTCTTCATGGCCGGTTGGGGAAGCAATAACAAGTTCTCGATGCTCGGCGCGATGCGAGCGATAGCGCAAATGATCAGCTACGAGCTGCCGCTCATTATCACTGTCCTCCCGGTAGTGATGGTGGTTGGCGCGCTTATGCCCGACAGGATTGTCGGGGCGCAGGCTGAATACACGTTGGGCGTCGTGCCGCGCTGGTTTGTTTTCACACCGTGGGGCGCAACTGCGTTCATCTTGTTTTTTGTATCCGGTCTTGTGGAATCGAATCGCACTCCGTTCGATGTGCCGGAAGGTGAATCGGAGATTGTCGCCGGCCACATGACGGAATATTCCGGGTTCAAATACGCGACTTTTTTCATGGCAGAATACATTGGGATGTTCGCCATCACCGGGCTCGCCACGACGTTGTTTCTCGGTGGCTGGCATTCGCCGGTGCAGGTTCTCGAATTTATTCCGTCCTACGTCTGGTTTTTCGCGAAGCTGAGCACGCTGCTCCTCGTTTACATCTGGCTCCGCGGAACCTTGCCGCGCACGCGGATTGATCAAATCATGAATTTTGCCTGGAAATTCATATTGCCAATGTCTTTTGCCTGCGTCATCGCTGCGGCTGTCTGGCATTATGCGGGTCGCGGCTTGCGCGGATGGCTTTGGTCGTTTGTAGTGATTGCGATCGTTTACACCGCTCTGTCGATGTTGCTCGACACGCAAAGAAAGTTTGCGCCGCGCGTTTACCGTTTCGCCGAATGAACAGCGCCGCATTCGTCCTTATCGCCATCTTGACACTGGCCGCCGCGCTGGCAGCCGCCACGCTGCAAAAGCTCATGCACGCGACGTTGAGTTTTGCCGTGGCGCTTGTCGGCGTCGCTGCGTTCTTCTTTCTGCTCGGCGCGGAATTTGTCGGTCTGGTGCTGATATTCGTCTACATTGGTGCGGTCGCAGTACTAATCGTTTTTACGATTCTCCTGACCCGGCGTGATGTGGGAAAAGATCGCGGCGCCAACTGGGGCGGTGCATTGCTGGCTGTTGCTGTATTCGGCGGTTTGGCGTGGGCGGTTTTTAAGACGCAAACGGTTGCCACCGGCGCCCCACATATTCGAGCGCTGACTGTTAAGCGAATCGGTGAAGCGTTGATGACCAGTTATGTATGGCCATTGCAATGCGTGGGGCTTCTTCTCACCGCTGCGCTGATCGGCGCACTGGTTCTGGTGATGGAGGAGAAGCGGTGACACCGACGCTCCAAGTGTTCCTCATTGTTTCCGCCGCGCTGTTTTCGGCGGGGTTGCTTGCGGCTCTTAGTCGTCGTCACGCCATCTTTATTCTGATTGGGATCGAGATGATGCTTGCCGCGGCAAACCTCAATTTCATCGCGTTCTGGCGCTTCGGCCCGCAATCGCAGCCACCGACCGGTGTTATGATCGCGATTTTCTCAATTGCCATCGCCGCCGCTGAAGCAGCAGTCGGTCTCGCTCTGGTAATCGCGGTCTATCTCCACTATCGCACAACAAACGTCGACCACCTCGACCAGCTCAAAGGATGAGTTGCTGGATCATCGATCATCTCTGGTTGATTCCTGCGGTGCCGTTCGCGGCTTCGTTGGTAATTTTGAGTTTGCCGAACGGGCGACACAAAAGTGCAGCTTTAGTGGCGGTCGCCGGACAAATTGCCGCGCTCGTAATGTCGTTCTTTGCGTTCCTGGCGACGCTGCAAGTGTCCGGATTCCGTGCCGTTCAGAATTTCACGTGGTTCACCTTCGGCGACCATGCACTGCGTCTGGGATGGCTTCTGGATCCGCTCGCAGCCGCCATGCTGACAATGATTACGCTCGTCGGGCTTTGCATCTTCGTCTTCAGCATTGGTTACATGGCCGGCGACAAGAATTTCGTCCGCTTCTTCGCTTATCTGTTGTTTTTCTCCGGCGCAATGCTGGGGCTCGTTATCTCGAACAGTTTGCTTCTTTTGTTTATCTGCTGGGAACTGGTTGGTTTGGCGTCGTATTTGCTCATTGGGTTTTGGATTGAGCGGCCGAGCGCCGCGGCCGCGGCAAAAAAAGCGTTCATTACCACCCGCATCGGCGACCTGGGATTTTTCCTTGGTTTGCTCTGGCTCTACGGCCGTAGCGGTACTCTTCTCTTTTACGATGGCGGAAACGGTTGCCTGGAAAGCGCCGGTCTTGCCATGCTCGGTGCGAGCGCCGTGTCTGTTGCGCTTCTAATTTTCTGTGGCGCGGTGGGCAAGTCGGGGCAATTCCCGCTGCACGTCTGGTTGCCGGATGCGATGGAAGGCCCGACGCCGGTTAGCGCATTGATCCATGCCGCAACAATGGTTGCTGCCGGCGTTTTCCTGGTCGCACGAGTGTACCCGATCTTCTCGTTAGGCGCGATCGACGGGGTGACTTCATCACTTACTGTCGTCGTGTGGATTGGCGTGATTACGGCATTAATGGCCGCGCTCATCGCGATAGCGCAGGCTGACATCAAACGCATCCTCGCGTACTCGACTGTGTCTCAACTCGGCTTGATGATGGTTTCACTCGGCGTGGGCGGCGTCGCCGCCGGGATGATGCACCTGCTGGCGCATGGTTTTTTCAAAGCGCTGTTGTTTCTCGGCGCTGGCTCGGTCATTCACGGCTGCCACGGCGAACAGGACATTCGGAAAATGGGCGGACTGCGCCGGCTTATGCCAGCCACGTTTGCAACTTATGCAATCGGCATGATGGCTCTCAGCGGCGTGCCGCTCTTTTTTTCCGGCGGTTGGACGAAGGAGGAAATCCTGCACGTGACCGCGCACTGGCCGGCTTCCCGCTTGCCCTACTATTTTTTGCTGGCCGGCGTCGTCCTCACCGCGCTCTACATGACGCGGCAAATCATCTACGTCTTCTTCGGTGACGGGCGTGCTGCCTCTCAGCACGCTCATGAAAGCCCGCGAGTCATGACGATGCCGCTAATCGTCCTCGCGAGTTGCGCAATTTTGTTCAGTGTAGTCCTGACGCCAGCATGGCCCTGGCTGCATCATTATCTAACGGACGAACCTGCACACTTCGAGTTCGCGCGCCTGATTCAGCCGACACTCTTTCTTTCGCTGGTTCTTGTAGGGGCGGGCGTTGCGCTCGGTATCGGGATGTATCGCAAAGCCGGTGCGCAAGATCGACAGCGTCCCGCCGACACTGATCCGCTCGAATTCGCGCAGCCCGAATTGTTCCGATTCCTCGAAAATAAAATGTGGATCGACGAGTTTTATACTCGCACGGTCATCGCGTTCAGTTGGATGAGCGCGCGTTTGTCCGATTGGATGGACCGCCATTTCTGGGATCGCCTGGTGCGCGGATTCGGCGCGGTTGGTCAACTCTTCGGAACTTTCACCACCACTGTTGATGAGCGTGGAATCAATGCTGGAGTCGATGAGACGACCGTAGGCACCCGTGCTCTGGGCCGCCTGATGGCCGCTGCGCATTCGGGGCAAATCCAAACATATCTCGCCGTCATCGCGATCGGTGTGCTAGCGCTGCTGCTTTTTTACGCATGGTTGGCCTGATCAGCGCGCTCATCCTGATTCCTCTGGTGGGCGCGCTCGCGCTTTTTGCCGCCCCGGAGAAAAATGCACGTTCAACCGCTTTGTTGGTTAACGCACTGGCCGCCCTTGACGCATTGGTGTTGTGGCGGCACTTCGATATTGGGGCTGCCGGCATTCAATTGGTCGAACGGCACGCATGGATTCCCGCAATTGGCGCTGAATACCTGGTCGGTATCGATGGTTTGAGCCTGCTGCTCGTTTTACTTACCTCGCTCATTATTCCCTTTGCGTTTCTCGCGCAGAGGATGGACCGCGGTTTTTGCGCGCTGATGTTGATCATGCAATCGGCGCTCTACGGCACATTCACGGCGCAGAACTTTGTTCTCTGGTTCTTGTTTTACGAGATGAGCCTGATCCCAGCGTTCCTGCTGATCAAAATCTGTGGCGGTGAAAATCGCGACCGCGCTGCGATGAAGTTTTTCCTCTACACGTTTCTCGGAAGCGTGGCAATGCTGCTGGGATTCCTCGGAATTTATCTGGCCAGGGGCTCTTTCGATTTTGCTACCCTTGCTGGTCTTGGTAAAAACGGATTGCTTACAGGTAAGCTCGCCTGGCTCGCTTTTGCCGGAATCTTCCTTGGGCTGGCGGTCAAAGTGCCGTTGTTCCCATTCCACACCTGGCTGCCGGACGCGTATGAAAGCGCGCCGACCGGTGTGTCGATGGTGTTGACCGGCCTGCTTTCGAAAATGGGTGTTTACGGTTTTGTACGCCTGTTGCTTCCGCTTTTCCCAAACGAAATCAGAATCATCGGCCCCTGGCTGCTGGCGCTCGCGATCTCCTCGATTGTTTTCGCTCCGCTGGCAGCGTGGGCCCAGTCCGATTTGAAGCGCATGGTCGCGTACCTATCAGTCAACCATCTCGGCTACTGCATGCTTGGCTTGTTCGCAGTCGGTGCATCGTCCGTTGGCGCTGCGATCGACACGCAAGCGGCGTTGAGCGGTGTGTTCACGCAGATCTTCAATCACGGGATCACTGCGGCTGCATTGTTTTACCTGGTCGGTCTCCTCGAGCAGCGTCGCGGGCTGCGTGGTATCGATGACTTCGGAGGGTTGATGCAGCGGACACCGCTTCTGTGCGGTTGGATGAGCGTCGCCATGTTTTCGTCGCTCGGTCTGCCAGGTCTTAACGGTTTCATTGGCGAGTTTCTGATTTTTAAAGGTTCATTTGCCATTGCGGCATCTTTTACGGCCATCGCGGTGATTGGCCTACTTGTTACAGCGATCGTTTTCGTGCGCGCGATGCAAGCACTCTTCAGTGGGCCACTTGCAGAGAGTTGCAGCGCTTTTTCCGATCTCTTGCCCAGGGAACAGGCTGCCATCATTCCTGTGACACTGCTTATGTTCGCCATCGGTCTCGCACCGCAATTCATATTCAACATTTTCAACGCGACCGTCGTTCAAATGGCGCGGCTATTTAGTTGAGGTTCATCGCGAATGAGCAAACAGACCATTCCGGCTGAGCAAATCGCGTTACGGATCCGGCATTTTCGCGGCGAAAAGGTGCTGCTCGATTTTGATCTAGCCGTTCTCTACGGCGTAGCGGTCAAGGTATTGAATCAATCAGTGAAACGAAATCGCGAGCGGTTCCCGATCGACTTCATGTTCCAACTCAGCGATGAGGAAGCACGACTTTTGAGGCCCCAACTTTTGGCTTTGGAGAATCGACAAACTATTGAAAATGAGGGTGCTGAAGCAAACTGGTCACAATTTGTGACCAGCTCTCGTAAATACCGGGGGACTAAATATCGGCCCTACGCATGCACCGAACAAGGTATTGCCATGCTGTCGAGCGTCTTGAACAGCAAGCGCGCTGTGAAAGTTAATATCGCGATTATGCGGGCGTTTGTGAAGCTGCGCTGGGCGCTCGAAACGAATCGCGAGCTTGCGAAAAAGTTTTCGGAACTAGACAGGCGTGTTGACAAGCATGACGGGGAAATCGCTGCGATCCTGGAAGCGATCCGACAGTTGATGACCCCGCCAGAAAAGCCGCGCCGCAAAATTGGATTCCACGTTCGGGAAAATGCGACGCACTATCGGGCGACCAAACGCGCATGATCGCCTGGACGATTTACCTCACGTTCGCCG
>DASSFL010000065.1:0-5671 GCA_035694525.1 Candidatus Udaeobacter sp.
ACGCGGCGTTCGTATCCTACGAATGCAAACACAATTAGAGCAAACATCACGATCAGGACGACGCGCTGCTCATTTTTCGAGAGTTCAAAAATCCGGAACAAGCCTTTCATTTTTGGGCGTAACGAATTGCATCTTTTATTCCGGCTTCGCGAAAGCCTTTGAGCCGCAAGAGACAGGAATCGCACTCGCCACAGGCCACACCTTCGGGCGAAGGATCGTAACAGCTGTGGGTTAGCGAGAGATCGAAGCCGAGTCCGACCGCTTTGCGAATGATTTCAGCTTTCGAAAATTTGATCAGAGGCGTGTGGATATAAAAGCGTCTGCCTTCGATACCGGCTTTGGTTCCAAGATTGGCGAGCGTCTCAAATGCCTCAATGAATTCCGGCCGGCAATCGGGATAGCCACTGTAATCGATCGCATTGACTCCCAGAAAAATATCACTGGCCGCAATCACTTCCGCCCACGCAAGGGCGTAAGCGAGAAAGATTGTGTTGCGTGCCGGGACGTACGTGACCGGAATACCACGCGCGATTTCTGTTTCGGATCGCTTCTTTGGCACATCGACATCATCGGTCAGCGCCGAGCCGCCGAAGATGCGCAAGTCGATCTTTGCAACGCGATGTTCCTTTGCGCCTAACAAGCCAGCAATGCGCCGAGCAGCGTCCGTTTCGATCTGGTGACGCTGGCCATAATCGAATGAAAGTGCGTAAACCTCGTAGCCTTCCGCGATTGCAATCGCCAGCGTTGTTGTCGAATCAATTCCGCCGCTGAGGAGAGCAACCGCGCGTTTCATCTATAGTTGACTGTCATCCTGAGCGAAGCAAAGCGGAGTCGAAGGATCCCGCGGAGATACACCTTGGTTTCGCAACGGGATTCCTCGATTTCGCTCGGAACGACAGCATCATTCCTTGTCGCGGCTAGCGTTCTTGTCGGGATACTCTGCACGGACGGTGAGCGCGATGCCGCCGCGAGCGGAGAATTGTGCGGTCACGATCGCCTCGCGCGGCGCGCATGCTTTTACGAAATCGTCCAGAACGCGGTTCGTGACCGCTTCGTTGAAGGCGCGCTCGTTCCGATAGGAAGCTAGATAAAACTTGAGCGACTTGCTTTCGACACAGAGGCGGTCGGGCACGTAGTCGATGTCGATCCTGGCAAAATCTGGCTGGCTTGTGATTGGGCAAACCGAAGTGAAATCGTCCGTTTCGAAATGAATCCGGTAATCCCGACTAGGCGCGGGATTTGGGAAAGTCTCGAGCCGCGCTTCGGCAGGTGAGGCAGGCAATCTCACTTCACTTCGTCCGAGAAGAGTTAGTCGACCTGGGCGTTTTGCTTTTGGCACGGCGACATCAAAGTTCGCCCGAAGGCGATTGAGGTCAATCGCCCCTACCTTGTCGAAATGCGCGCAGATCCTCGGCCGCGTCGGGATATCCTTTGGTCAGCGCTTCGACATTGCCGATTTCGACATCGGCCCGTTCCACGTCGGGCCATTCGGTGCTTGCGCCGAGGAACCAGCCCCGAAAGCCTTTCGGGGATCACGCGCGCTGTGTGAAATGTATTACCAGGAATAAGAAGCTGGACGCGTTGACCACCCCGCAGATCGGGACCACTACAACCCGCTTCGTCGTCCCATCGGCGTGCAGCATCAAAACCTCAATCGAATCGCCGAGGTAATAGTGATAGAGCTGATCGTTGCGGATGCGGTGCAGTCGCACCGGTGCGTCGGGCGTTAGCCTGAAGTAGAGAGCGGAACCGGTTGGACGCCCTTCGGCGAATGGCGGTGGCAGTCCGCCAGGTGCTATGCGCGTTTCGCTCACGAAAGTTACGCGCACGAACCCCCACGTTGCGTGAGGTTCAAGTTTGAGGAGCGCGCGGACCTCTTCGGCAGTTAAATCCTCGGTCATTTGTTTTTCTTGAACATCCAATACCAAACTCCGAACGTCCAACTCCGAACCATCCGAATGAACAGCGAGAGCCGTACTGCAAAATGAAAGATCGAACAGCGATAGTCGATGTAATCGCGGAGGATAAAAGAACCGGCGAAGTCGTTCTGGTGATGAATGAGCCTAACGAGTGGAACGGTTCCGACGAACAATTGCTCGCGTTAGAGGAGCGGTTCAACGCTTACGTTTCATTTCTGCTCGACGGTGAAATGGCGGAGACACATCCGGAGCTTGCTGGCAAACGGGCGCGGATTGAGCTGCGTTGCGCGCACATACCGGACAAGCGCGCTCTTGAATTACTCGGCCTGATCCACGATCACCTCGCGTTCCAGGAACTAAAGTTGGAAGTCGTGGTCACCAATGATCCGCGTTCGTCCCGCGATCGCGGGGCTACGGGTATGACGACCGAAACCTGATGCTACAGTTCGATCGCATAGCGCTTCATCTTGTTGTAGAGGGTGGGTCGCTGGATGCCGAGAAGTTCCGCCGCTTTTTTCTTGTTCCCGTGACATTCGGCAAGCGCCTGAATAATCGCGGTTCGTTCAACATCGTCGAGGCTCTGGACGCCCGAACGCGGTAGCCCGGCTAGCTCAGCTTGTTGCAGCGCGGTTGGCAGCTGTATTTCTGCGGGCAGCTCTTTCACTTCAATCGATCCATGTCGTGTCAGCACCACGGCATATTCGATCGCGTTTTGCAGTTCGCGAACGTTTCCTGGCCACGAATAATCGAGCAACTTTTGAAACGCTTCTGGCGAAATGTCTGGCTCTGTTTTGCCGAGCTGCTGAGCAAACTGTTTCACGAAGGCGGCGATCAACGGTGGGATATCCTGTTTCCGTTTTCGAAGCGGCGGCACCTCAATTTGAAACGTGTTTAGCCGGTAGTACAAATCGGAGCGCAGCCGGTTCTCCGCGAGTGCTTGGGGGACCGGCCGATTAGTCGAAGCGATGGCCCGGAAGTCCGCTTTCATCGTTTGTGTGCTTCCAAGGGGCCGATACTCGCGTTCTTGCAGCACGCGCAAAAAACGCGTCTGCAGATCCGCCGGCATATCGGATATTTCGTCCAGAAAAAGCGTGCCGCCATCGGCCGCCGCGATCATTCCAGGGAAATCCTGCATCGCGCCGGTGAACGCACCTTTTACATAGCCAAAAAGCTCTCCCTCAATCATCGTTTGCGGAAACGCCGCACAATTGAGCTTTACCATTGGTTTTCCCGCGCGCCGGCTCCGCGCGTGAATCGCATTGGCGATTACCTCCTTACCGACGCCGCTTTCACCCACGATGAGAGCATTGGCATCTGATGGCGCCATTGCATTGATCAACTCCTCGATTTCGTGCATCGGTTTGCTCTTGAAAATCAGCGTGGGCCGCGCCTCTGCCATCTCCAGACGCCGTTCGAGTTGCTCTGTCTTCTCTCGAAGTTCTTCGGCTTCTCGCACGAGGAACTGTTTTTCCAATGCTTTCTCCACGAGGCTGAGCAACTCTTCGGGCGCGTACGGCTTGCTGATGAAATGGTAAGCGCCGCGCTTAATCGACTCGATGGCATTGTGCAACGAGTCGTGCGCCGTCAAAATAATGACCTGCGTCTGGGGAACCTCAGTTTTGATCTGATCGAGCGTCTCTAATCCATCGGCGTCGGGTAATTGGAGATCGAGCAAAACGAGTGTCGAAGGTTTGGACCTTAATAACTTGAGTCCTTGGGAGGCCGTGGGTGCTGTATCCACGTGATAACCATGCCGCTTTAGCAACGCCTCGAGCGTCATGAGCACGGGGCGCTCGTCGTCGATGATCAGGACGCGATGGTTGTTGGTTTTCATTGATTGGCCGCCTTCGTACTACGCACGACCAACGGACTCCAGTTTCTTAAAAGTGAGAAATAACGCGACTCAAGCATCTTTGGAAGAACCACTTGAAACGGGGAGAGCGAGGGTTGTAATGAGCGCTGAAGCGTTCGGATCATAGTGAGCATATATTTCGCCACCGTGAGCCTCTACGATAGCGCGAACGCGATTGAGACCAAGACCGTAATGGCCCTGGCTGACTTTCCGAAGCGGCTCGCGCGCCCAGCTCTCGGTGGGCAAGTCAAATCGGCTTTTTGGCTCCTGAAGAGTAAAAAGGAGTCGGTTCTTGTCCGTCCTGGCAATCGCAACAAGCGTGCCGCTGTCACGATCGTGACGGAAAGCGTTAGCAAAAAGCTCTGTAAATGCTTCCTGCAAAAGCTGAGGATCAACATTCAGCGTCGCATCACCAACCTGAATATTCCAGGTGATTGCCGCGCGTTCCCCGGAAAAATCATGATCGATTTTCTTGCGCAAATCTTCCACCAAATCGGCCGCCCGGTACGGGATCAGATTGGGTTTGACGTCACTGACTGCGTTCGAAAGGGATTGTAAAGCAGAAGTCAATCCAGAGATCATTTCACGCAAGCGCTTGATTTCGCTCTTGAGTTCGACTTCTCGCTCCAACTCGCTGATATAAGCGGACTGCAGGCCGATCGCATTGAGATGATTGCGCAGATCGTGGCTAAGCTGGCGAATGAAACCAACGACGTCGCTCCAGCCAATGTTCTGGGCATCGGTTCGATCTTCAAAAGGCTGCTCCGCCATATCGCGTATCGAATTTACCAGATGGCCAAGCGAAGCGCTTGCCCTACAACGTTTGAGCCATTCCCTGTCAGGTGAAATCTATTGTAGGCGAGCCGCTCTGCCTGCCAAGTCGGTTGCATCTTCACGAATCCGAATCTGCCAGCGAAAATTGATCGTCGGGCGGCTCCTCGCCGTGCGAGACCCTGATGTGTGGATCGTTGTTCGCCAAATGCCGCAGCACGTGAAACACCTCTTCCGGATCTGCATCTACGGAACGCGCAATTTCTTCGGCCGTTTTACCGGGCCCAAGAGTCAATTTCGCGCGCGTTTGTTTTTGAAGCTCCAATAATCTTGTCGCTGCTTTTTTCCCAGCTTCAACGCTGGGTTGATCATAAGCATTAATGTTGACCAGCGATCCGTAAAAGCCCACCGCGCGCTCATAAAGGGCGATCAACGCGCCGATATTGAATGCGTTCGCTTCGGGAATGCTCATGGTGATTGATTCGCGCCCGCTGTCATAAAGCGCGCTTCGCGTCCCGCGCAGAAATCCGTGGAGGTAGTCGGCACTTGTGATTCCATCTTCGATTTCGATCGCCCGGTTGCGCCGATCCTTGTCCACTTCGATGAAAGTCACGAAAAAATTCAAAACCCCGTCACGCAACTGTTGCACGTATGCATGTTGGTCGGTCGATCCCTTGTTTCCATAAACAGCAATGCCCTGATGCACGATTTTGCCGTCGAGATCCTTTTCCTTCCCGAGCGATTCCATCACCAGCTGCTGCAGATATTTCGCAAACAATGCCAGCCGGTCCTTGTAGGGAAGGATTACCATATCTTTGTCGCCCTTGCCATTGCCGGCGTAATACCACATGAGCGCCAGAAGCATTGCGGCATTTTGGGTCACATCCGGTGTACGCGTGTGCTCATCCATCGCCGCTGCGCCGGCGAGAAAATCATCGATACCAAGACCTTGCAGGGCCATCGGCAAAAGACCGACCGAGCTCATCACCGAAGTGCGTCCACCGATCCAATCGTGCATCGGGAACCGGGCGAGCCAACTGTTCTTTTCTGCGTACTTGTCCAAATCGCTGCCCACGCCGGTTACAGCCACTGCATGCTTGTTAAACTGCAGCCCCTCTTCTTTGAATCT
>DASSFL010000066.1:0-2450 GCA_035694525.1 Candidatus Udaeobacter sp.
ACCGGAGGTAGGCGAAGCGAAGGAATCAATCGCCGTTGCCTATAAAGGGCGCGATTTTTCCATTGCGTTTAATCCGGAATTCCTCATGGCGCCGCTACGCGCACTGACCGAGGACGAAGTTTTTCTCGATCTCATCGACGAAATGAGCCCGGGTGTATTGAAAATTCAGACTCCATTTCTCTACGTTCTGATGCCGATGCGCATCAGTTCGTAGCCGAGGTTCAACCAAGACAAGGCGGCGCGCACGGAGTGACGCGCCCTACTCCACGAACGGAAAAATACGCGGACTTGGTAGGGCGTGCAGTCCTCTGCCCGCCGTTCCTATCGCAATTCACGATGCTCGCCGAGGCGGCATCGCGGATTGCACCATCATCAGTTCGGTCACGTTCTCCGGCGTGAGTAAGCCGACCAGGCGCTTCATCCGATCCAGTACGGGCACTGCCGGGCAGTTGCACTCCTGCATGATTCGGAAAGCATCTTCGAAACGTGTTCCAGTGGTTACCGTGGGAATATCCCGCCGCATCACATCGCCCACGCGAAGCGCAGGATCGTTTTTGCGCAACGCGGCAATCAAATCCTGACGCGTCAACAAACCGGCGACGCCGCCGGTGTCATCAACGACTGGAAAGTCGTGCTGCGAAGTCGCAAGCAACGCGTCGACCGCTTCTTGCAGACTGGCGTCTCCCGATAGCGTGCGAAATTCGCGCACCATCGCGCTCGAGACTGGAAACCGGCGCGAGACATCTTTCATCTGCGCCAGGGCTGCTTCCTGAGAGGCACCGATATAAACGAAAAGCGCGATGAAGAGGAGAAACGGATTCCAAAGCAGACCGATGAAACCAAAAATGAATGCAAAGCCCTGGCCAACGTTCGCAGCGACTTGAGTGGCGCGCGCATAACTCAGCCGTGTGGCGAGCAGAGCGCGTAACACGCGCCCACCGTCCATTGGAAATGCCGGCAGCAAATTAAAAAGCACCAACATAATGTTAATCGTCAGCAATTGCGCAACGAGGCCGCCGCCTTCGACACTCGAGGGATTCAACAACGCTTGCGATCCACCCGCGACGAACAAACCAAGTGCGATCACCACATTCACCAAAGGCCCGGCCACTGCGATGATTAATTCCTGAACCGGTTCCTCCGGCATGCGTTCCAGGCGCGCCACACCGCCGATCGGCAGCAAGGTGATGTCCGGCGTGTTGATCCCAAACGCTTTCGCAGCGAATGCGTGCCCGAATTCATGCAACACCACGCAAAGGAAAAGAAGCAAAACAAATATCACGCGGCTCGCGGCCGCCGCGGAACCGCCTTGCGAGTAATAGCCGAAAGCCAGCCAGGCAATTAACAGCAAGAACGTAATGTGAATCCGCAATTGAATGCCGGCGATGCGAAAGATTGGGAGAGACCAGCTCATCTAAAGTGAATTTGCTCCGAGATCATCTCGCGCGCTAGACGAGATTCGCGGTTGCAACCCTCCTCGAAGATCTCGCGCAGGCCTACATCTTCGCGATGCAGAATCCCTATCTTACCGGTCAGTCCCTCGTCGTTGATGGCGGCGCAGCTGTCGCTTGAGGCATCTGCTGAACAGAAGATCAACCATGAACCCTCGGGCCTTCGTGAAAAGCATTGCGACGGCGCTGAGTTTCACGCTCCGCAACACTTTTCCCGGTCTCGTTCTCGCTAGTCAGATGAGATCTTCGAGTCCTTTCGCATGACTGACACATCTTCGTCGATCCCCGTCCAATATTTGATGCCGATGACTCCTTGATTTACAAGCATCGTAAGCCCATCCACCACGCGGCAGCCGCGTGCCTCAGCCGCTCGGATCCCGCGGTCAGCAGACTCATAGCCTTGATAAACCGGCGCACGGCGGGACCGAGATGGTGTCGATGATAAGCGACTCCCACAACGAGCGGCATTTGGCTTGGCTGAATTTCGCGCAGCATGAGCCGAGAACCCGCTAGGGATGACAGAACCGAGGCAACGAGCGCAATGCCGCGGCCCGCCTCAATGGCTGCGATGAGGCTCGTGGCACTATCATGCTCTTCGGCGATCTCGGGCATGGCGCCGAGGGACTGAAACATTGATGCCAGCCATTCGTGATATTCGGGACAGTCGGCACGCGAATAGACAATCAAATGCGCGTCCTTGAGTTGTGAGAGATTCACGCGTTTGGCACGCGCCAGCCGGTGGGAGGCGTTGACCGCTACGCAGAAGGGATAGGTGCGAAGCGGCTCAAACGCCAGGCCGCTCATCTCCTTCGAAGATGACGCCACCGTTAGCGCCGCGTCCAGGCGGCCCTCGCGCAAACCCTGAAGCATCTCCTGAACGGGGAGATCGTGCAGCGTCACGCGCACTCCGGGCGAGTCTTTCTGGAACGCCTGGAGCGCTTGCGGTAGCAGCTCCACCGTCGGAGAGGGAGCATAGCCGAGCTGAATCTCACCGCGCTC
>DASSFL010000067.1:0-21799 GCA_035694525.1 Candidatus Udaeobacter sp.
CGCTTTGCCGTCTGGTCCTTTGATTGTTTCGCCTTGATCGTTTTTCTTCTCGATCTGGACCTTCATCGGCTCGACCAGCGTCGCCTTCGTGTAAGGCTTGAAATTTTGAATCATGCCCTGCGACACCAGGAATACTGCTAAGACCAAACAAATCGGCAGCAGCAGGTAGTAAGTGACGCGAACCAAGTCGACCCAAAAGTTGCCGATCGTTTTCGCGGAATGCCGCGCAATTGCCCTAACGAGTGCAGCGGCAATTGCGATGCCAGTCGCCGCCGAGACGAAATTGTGAAACGCCAGGCCGACCATCTGCGAGAAATAAGACATCGTGGATTCGCCGCCGTAGTTCTGCCAGTTCGTGTTGGTCGTGAAACTGGTCGCGGTGTTGAACGCGAGATCGGGATTTACCGCGGCGAATCGCTGTGGATTGAGCGGCAGAAGATTTTGCAGTCTCAGGATCGCGTACGTGAAAACGCAGCCGACCAAACTGAAGGCCAGCATGGCGAAAGTATATTGTTTCCAGTTGTGCTCTTGATCAGGCCTAACGCCCATGACGCGATACGTCCCGCGCTCCAGGAGACGCAGAACCGGATCGAGCCACGTTCTGCCGTTCGGGTCGAGCACCTGCGCTAGATAAAGGCCCATCGGCTTGGTGATCAGCGCCAGGGCGATTAAAAAGATCGTAAGTTGAATCCAACCGGATGTTTCCATGTCGATCCTAGAATTTTTCCGGTCGAATCATTGCCACCAGCAGATAAACGAAGAGTAGCAACGCGATAATCCCGACAACGGCCGTTTCCATTTTTTGCTCCTATAGCTTCTCGCAGAAACGGACGTAGAGAGCGCCTGCGACAAAAAACGCAACGATTATCCCCACAAAGACTAGGTCGCTCATAAATCACTTTACGATGCGGCAAATTTGAGCGGCAGCGTTAGTTAAACTGCGCGCCAAATACGTTAAAAAATCATTAACGGCTGGAAGAATGATCTCTTCGCCTATGGCTGAAGATGTGCCACGGCTTCGATCTCAGCGGTCTGCGGAAACATGTCGAGTGGCGTAACCGAATTGATGGTGAATTTACCATGCAGTTCTTTTAAGTCGCGGGCCAGCGTGGCCGGATTGCAGGACACGTAAATCAGCGTCGCTGGCGCAAGATCGAGAATTGAGCGGCGCACGTTTGCCGAAAGGCCGGTGGCGGGAGGATCGACAATGATGGTGGCAGGGGCGATAGACCTCAATCGCCCGGGATCGATGTCGTTCACGGGCGGGCGGTTCGCGTGAACCGCCCCTACCTTTTGCAATTCTTCTTCCACATCGCCGGCGATGTAGGTTTCCTTCTCAGTCGCGTTTTCTTTTGCGGCGGCGATAGCGAACTTGTCCCAATCGATCCCGATCACACGCTCAAACTTGTTGAGCAACGCTTTGGCGAAGAATCCTGCACCGCAGTAAGCGTCGATTAGGAGATCCTGATGCGGCGGAACAAGATCGGGAATCAAACAGCGCAGTGCATCCGCGACCTCATCGTTGGTTTGAGAGAAGACGCGCCGGCTGGAGGAGGTGCGCAAGGTGTAATGTCCATCGCGCGGATTTCGTCCCCGCAGATCCCTCAACTCGCGATTCACTTCGTCGCACGAAATCGGGCACCGCTCGATGTCTATCAAGCGATGTGAATCGCGCCGGAAAAATCCAATCACGCCATCCTGCGCATGAACCGTGATGCGGTTGCGATATCCGTACTGTTTCGGCGAGGGGATGATCGGTCGAAGAGGAATATCTTTAAGCTTGCCGATCCGCTGGAGAACATTGCGCACCTGGCGCCATTTTATCGCGAGCTGATGTTCGTAGCCGACGTGCTGGTATGAGCATCCGCCGCATTGAGCAAAATACGGGCACTCCGGTGTGACGCGATGTGGCGAGCTTTCCTTAACTTCCACCAATTCCGCCTCGGCGAACTGTTTTTTCTCGCGCACGATCTCAGCGGAAACCAGTTCGCCCTCGATCGTGTATGGAACGAAGATAGCTTTCCCTTGCTCGCGTCCGACCCCTTTCCCGCCAAAAGCGATGTCTTCAATTTTCAGCTCCACAACGCGCATATGTTTCCAAACCCAATATCGAAATCCGAAATCCGAAACAAATTCGAATCTCCAAAGCTGAAAATCGCGCGCCTTGACCAATTCGTCATTTGATAGATTTGAGATTTGGGCATTGTTTTGAACTTCGACACGCGGGTTTGCATCCTGTTGTTATGGCCTGGCGACTTCACGAATATGTTTTACGTGGCAAGATCGACAATCGCACGCGCGGGCGGGTGACCGGTGAGATTTGCCTGGCCGGTATCGACCAGCCGTTGGTACTGGAACTAACCGGCGATTGTGCGCCTGACCTGGCCGGCTGCGAGTTGAGCTTTGAAAATCCCGACCCCGTCCAAATGGCGACGAAACCGCCTGCTCCTCAGCAGCGCGGCCCTGCCGGCGATATCACGGCCGCGCGAAAAGTGCGCGTATTCGACGTTCCAACTGACGAAGCAATCGCAATGTCCCGACGCGGCGAGACACCACCCGAACACATGGCAAACGCGGTCTATCTGGAATGGTTTAGCGAGCGCAGCGGTCGGGTGGTCATTGAAAGCGCCGATTATCGTCTGCAAATCTCCGAGCCAGCGTGGCGTTATACAAAGGAAGAAATTGCCGAGCGCGACCGCCGCATCGCTGAAGAAGAAACCCCGTTTGCTATTGCGATCACCCAGGACGGCGAGACCCAAGAATGGGACGAAGTTCGCTATGAGCAATTTCTCCGCGAAAGCGACGCGATAACAGAAAAATACGGGCGGTTACTGGAGAAATACGCGGACCATCCCGACAGCGAACGGATCATTGCCCGTGAGATGGGATGGTCGTGGCTCGAGGAGGCGCTCGATCAGCAGGACGAAGAAGAAGAAAGCAACCAGGAGAACGAAGCAGAGGATTTGGAAGTGAAAGGGGACCAGGAAAAGAAAGATGAGTCCGAGGACGACATTGAGGATTATGAATTGCCGCCGCCCGATCCGATGCGTGAAGAAATTGATTGGGTGCGTGACGAGCGGGGCCACATTGTGCACCCCATCGAGAAACGGGCCCATGATGTGTTGCATGGCCTCCTCGACGAGGTAAAGGCAGCAGAACGGTTTCCGGAGGAAGAAGATGAGCAGGTTGCCGATTTCGTTAGCGGTTTTATGACCCTTAGCGCAAAGCTTGCCGGCGCTTTGGGCGGAGTTGCGCGCGGCGATGATTTTTTTGAACCGGGCATGGTAATCGCATGGCTCAAACGGATTCTGGAGATTTTGAACAGGACGATCGCAGCCGCGGACGCTGCGAGAGGGAAGGACTTTCTCCCTGCGGAGCGGTTTGCGTACTATCGGAGTGAGCTTTTTGCGATCCGCGAAGACGTGTTGGAATTAATCAAGGAGCTGCGATCGCGCTAATCAGGCAGAAAGGTCGCGCTGCGGTATCCGGCATACTTTCGCTGGAGCGAAGTTAATACGGATCCTGATCGTAATCCCGGACGTAGGGATATTTTGATTCGTTGCCAATCTCAGGAGGAAATTCTGCATAACCGGCGTGAATATAGGGAATTTCTGGTGGCAGGATGGGATAATAGCTGTCGCGCCAGATTGGGAAGGGCCAGGTCAGAATCTCAATAAGGCCCGCTACGTGTCGCGTAGCCGAGCGCCCGACGCCACGGACCACACCGTAACCAAACGCAGCGTTGTTGCCTTCTTCTTTATTAACTTTGTTGATGTTCACGATGATTTCTGTCGGCGCCCAGAGAAAATTCGCAAAACCGCGGCCGAGTTTCCGCGTTGGCCCATAGTCATTCGCTGGCGGATCCTGAATATCTCCGAGACAAATTCCGGCAAGGCCGAGCACCAATGAGAAGAGAGTGAGGGATTTCATATGCCTCTATCCAGTTAAACAAATATTGAGGAGCAAAAGCAACCCTTATTTTGAGCCTTTGGCTGCCGCATCGTTCTTTGTCCTAGCCATCGAAACTGCAATCGTAACTCCAAGAATGAGCGCTATGACTCCGAGAGAGAGACCACGCGGCAGCGGAAAATAATCCACGAGAATCATCTTGATGCCGACGAAACCGAGCACGAGAGCGAGGCCGGTTCTCAAGTAAATAAAACGATCCATCAAACCGGCCAGCAGGAAGTAGAGCGACCGCAAGCCGAGAATCGCGCAAATATTAGATGTATAAACAATGAACGGGTCACGCGTGATAGCGAAAATCGCAGGGATCGAATCGACTGCAAAGATCAGGTCTGTCACCTCGATCACGATCATGGTTAGAGCGAGCGGGGTCAGCATCCATCGGCCATCCACGTACACCTTAAAGTGTTCGTCATGAAATTCGCGCGTAATCGGAAGGACCCGACGGCACATCCGCAACACCCAACCCTCGGCGAAATCATGCGCTGGCCGTTTTCCAAAAAACATCTGCGCCGCCGTGATCAACAGGAAGAGACCGAAGAGATATAGAATGAAATGAAAGCGTTGCACCAGCGCGATACCGCCCAAGATCATCGTGCCACGCATGACCAGTGCCCCGATTATTCCCCAGACCAAGACGCGATGTTGTGCGCGCGGAGGAACGCGAAAATGCGCAAAAATGAGCACGAAAACGAAAATGTTATCCATGCTCAGCGAGTACTCGATGAGGTAGCCGGTGAAAAAATCCAGCCCGTGATGTGGTCCTTTGATGCGCCACACCAGCGCGTTAAATCCAAGTGACACGATTACCCACAGCACGCTGCGTCGGGCCGCAGCAGTCATGCTTAATTCCCGGCCGCGCTGGTGGAACGTGAAGAGGTCGATCCCAATCGCAATGAACACGCCAATGTGAAAGGCGATCCAAAACCAGATGCTCGTCGTCACGGCGGGGAGACTTTCATGCAGCGGGGCACACGGCAAACGTAAATTGCGCGCCCGACCCATACGACTTATAGGTCACACGGCACTCATTAGCCCCGTTGATGAATACCGAATTAGAAAAACTGGTCGAAGCCGGCAAACTCACTCCGCGCGCCGCGAGGCAACTCGAACAACTAAAGCCCGGCACATTTTGCCTGCATAAAAGCTGGGGATTCGGTCGTGTGAGCGAATGGAATCTGCTGCTCAACCAGATCGTAATTGATTTTTCCGGGAAAAAGTCGCATCCGATGCAGGCTGAGTACGCGGCCGAGAATGTCACGCCACTGGCGCCGAAACACTTCCTCGCACGTAAAGCGACCGATCTGGCGTCGATCAAAAATTTGGCAAGAAAAGATCCGCCTGCCTTGGTGCGAAATATTCTTGAAAGCTTGGACGGGAACGCGACGGCGCAGCAGATCAGTGAATGGCTTTTGGGTGATGTTTTCACTGAGACGGAATGGAAACGCTGGTGGGAATCGACGAAGAAAGCGCTGAAGGCAAGCGGCGTTTTTTCCGTACCTGCGAAAAAGAACGATCCCATTCAAATTCGCGGCGAAGGTGTGTCGCAGGCTGACGAATTGCTCGACGCTTTTAACAAGGCACGACAACCAAAAGAGCAAATCGGAGCGCTCGAGCAGGTCATCAAATCGCCCCAGCAATTCAAAGAACACCAACTTCAGCCGGTTATCGCTACGATGGAGAACATGACGGTGCGTAATCAAAGAATGCATCCTGAGTTCGCATTTGAGCTTATCATCGCGCGCGACGATTTGCTTGCTGGCTTCCCATCACTGCATTCGACCCATGTCGGGTTGACCCTTTCGAAACTGATTCTCGAGGAAGAGAACCGCCTTATATCGATCCTGCCGAAATTGCCGGCGGCAAAAGAGAAAAAAATTCTGCAAGCGTTGCCGTCAGCGCTTGGTCCCCGATGGACAGAACGGGCCTTATTTTTAATGCAGGAGAGCCACGGGCGCATGGTTGCACAAATCCCCCGCATTCTAAGCGAAGCCGGGAAGCACGAAGAGCTTCGGACCGTGCTTGAGCGAAGCATTCGTGAATATTCAGCCACCAGCGAGATGCTCGCATGGCTTTGTGGCGAACGAGAAAGCTGGAGCGAACTAGTCACCCCGGAATTGCTTGGCGCTATTTTGGCGGCGTTGGAACGCGAGCAACACAACTCTCCCGGGCGCGCCAGCAAGTTGCACCGTGCCGTGGTAGACGATCGACAATTACTTGGAGACATCTTCAAGAAATGCGATGTCGCTATTGCGCGCGACGCGATGCGACGGCTGCAACTTAGCCCGCTGTTCGACGAGTTGACGAAACGCTCACTGCTTGCCCGAATCGTCAAAGTTTATCCGGAGCTGGAGAGCATGATTACTGGCGCGCAAACGCAGGAGAAAGTCGCGTCCCTAATTGTCTCCTGGAGCAGCCTCGAAAAACGCAGGGCCGAATACGAAGAGCTCGTCAGGACAAAAATTCCAGAGAACACCAAAGAAATCGCGCTTGCCAGGTCGTACGGCGATCTGAGCGAAAATTTTGAATTTAAGGCAGCCAAACAAATGCAAAGCGTGCTGATGCGACGCCAAGCCGAGCTTGAGCAAATGCTGCACAACGCGCGCGGGACTTCATTTGAAAATGCCGATACGTCACGGGTGTCCATTGGAACAATCGTCACGCTGCGCGAAGTGGAGACTAATAATGAGGAAACCTACACGATTTTAGGCGCATGGGACGGTGATCCCGATCGCCACATCATTTCCTATCAAACTGCAATCGGCCAGGCACTGCTCGGCCACGAAGTTGCCGAGACGGTCTCGCTAAACACCGAGCATAACGCCGCTCAATTCACGATTGTTTCAATCGTACCCGCGCCACTCGACCAAACCGCGCCCACGCCTGGCCTTCCCAGCGCGTCCCCTGTTGAAACAGCCATAGCCAAGTAGCGCGACCTTCTCAACTTCAACTCGTTGCTAGATCAGCAATTCGTAGGAGAGAATACTCAGGCAATAGATCGCTGCGGTTTCCACTCGCAGGATAATCGGGCCGAGCGTAATTGGCTGGCAGCCGTGACGACGCGCGAGCGCAAGTTCCGCAGGCGTGAAATCGCCTTCGGGCCCGACAAGCATCAAGACACTGCGAAGAGGACGTTGATGCTCGTTCGAGTGGTCTGCGAGAACCTGCTTTAGGTGCCGCGCACCCGGCTGGAGCGATCCGATCAGTTGCAGGTCGAATGACTCCGCCACCACCACGGAAAACAATTCTGAAAGTTTTCTCGGCACATGTACGTGCGGCAGCCAGTTCTGGCCGCATTGTTTGGCCGCCTCAACTGCGATTTGCTGCCATTTCGACTGTTTTTGCGCCGCGCTTTCGGGACCGACTTGCACAATCGTGCGATCGGAAATGATCGGCGCAATTTCAGTGGCGCCGATTTCGACCGCCTTTTGCACGATTAGGTCCATGTTTTTTCCCTTTGGGATTGCCTGTCCAAGAACGATCCGGCACTGCAGCGGTGGTGTTTCCGCTTCATGCAATTTTCTCAGTCCAATTTGATCACTGCCAATATCGACGATTTCCGCGGTGATTTCGCGTCCCCGTCCATTGAAGATGACAAGTTTTTCACCCACTCTCATGCGCAGGACGTCGCGCGCGTGGTGTGCTTCCGCCCCAGCTAACCCGAGTGCGCAAGGATTCCAATCTTCCGGCGAAATATAGAAGCGATGCATGTGACCTATTGGACTAATAGGACCGATGGGACAAGCAACCTGATTTCTTTACTGCTAGTCGGAGGCGATGAGCGAATTCATCGCCAGCACATCCGACAGCGATTGGCTTATCGGCAGTTCTATCCCGCGCTCTTGAAGCGCTGCAATTACGCTCTCGGTGGGAATGTTTCCGACCATCGCGTCCTGTGCGAAGGGGCATCCTCCAAGACCACCGATCACGGAATCGATTCGCCGACACCCTGCATCGTAGGCCGCGAGCACTTTGGTCGCGGCTTGCCCTGGCGCGCTGTGAAGATGCACACCAATATCGTAATCGGCGTACTGGTTCGTGATCGATTGTACCACACGGCGAATCAGATCAGGGCCAGCAACGCCGACGGTGTCAGCCAGCGAAATTGATCGGATACCGAGCGCCGCCAGTTTCCCCACCGCGTGGCGCAGCTCGTTTTCATCCCACGGATCACGGTATGGATTTCCGAACGCCATCGAAATATAAACGACCATCGCCAGGCCGGTTGCATCAGCTCTTGTCTTAATCGATTCCAACGCTTTGCATGAGTCTTCGAATGTTTGGTTTTGATTTTTGCGCAGGAATGTCTCAGAAATGGAAAAAGGATAGCCCAGAGTCGTAACAACTCCGGTTGCAATGGCACGGTCGACTCCCCTTTCGTTGACCACGATGCCGATGATTTCAACATTGCGTGGCACCTCGAGTTGCTCCAGCACCTTCTCGCTATCGGCCATCTGTGGAACAGCTTTGGGAGAAACAAAGCTTACGGCATCGATGTGCTTAAAGCCTGCAGCGATCAAACCACGAAGGTAGCGCACCTTAAGTTCCGTTGGGATTTGTCGCTTGAGACCCTGCCACGCGTCGCGCGGACACTCGATCAGTTTAACAGCATTTTGAAACACGGAGACACCGGGGGCTATTTGAAAAATTCCTTCGCGCGTTCGAAAAAACTCTTGCGCAGAGGCGTATTTTCGTCACCGCAAAGCGCTGCGAATTCCTCAAGCTTGCGACGTTGTTGCGAGTTTAGGCGCGATGGTACTTCGACAATTAAACGTGCGAACAAATCGCCGCGCCCACGCCCGTTGACGTTTGCAATCCCTTTACTTCGCAGTTTAAAGATTTGCCCGCTTTGCGTGCCGGAGGGCACTTTCAGGTGCGCCCTGCCTTCAAGAGTCGGCAAATCGATCTCGCCGCCCAAGGTCGCAACAGCAAAAGAGATCGGTACTTCACAATACAGATCATCGCCTTCGCGCTGAAAAATCTTATGCTCCTTAATGTGTATGACGACATAAAGGTCGCCGGGAGGACCGCCGCGCGTGCCCGCCTCTCCATTGCCTAACGAGCGCAACCGCGAGCCCTCCCCGATTCCAGCCGGTATTTTCAGTTTAACGCGGCTTAATTTTTCCATGCGCCCTTCGCCCCGACATTTCTGACACGGTTTCTCAACGACTTCACCAGCACCGCGGCAGTGAGGACAGGTCTGCGAAACGTGAAAAAATCCGCGGGAACTCATCACTTGTCCACGGCCGCCACATGTAGAACACGTAATCGTGCGCGAGCCTGGTTCTGCGCCGCTGCCCTTGCATTTGTCGCAAGTGTCGAGTTTCGCGATCTCAATCTCTTTCTCGGCGCCAAAAGCTGCCTCCTCCAGTTTGATCTGGATGTCGTAACGCAAATCGGATCCGCGCCTCCGATCTTCTGAACGTTCGCCGCCACCAAAGAATGTCTCGAAAATTCCGCCGCCGAATCCGCCGCCGCCGAACACCTCTCGGAAAATCTCGAACGGATCGTGGAAAACGCCGCCGCCGAAGCCAGCGCCACCTGGCGCAAAAGCCGCGTGCCCAAAGCGATCGTAGGCAGCGCGCTTGCTGGGATCGATCAAGACATCATACGCTTCGCCTAACTCCTTAAACTTTTCCTCGGCGTGCGGGTCGTCCGGATTCTTATCTGGATGAAACTTGACCGCCAGCTTGCGATAGGCGCGTTTGATCTCCTCATCGGTGGCGCCTCGCTCAACGCCCAGAACTTCGTAGTAATCGCGTTTTTCAGTAGCCATTTTCTAAATCCTACTCTTACTCACGCTGATGCTCCGGCTCGATAGATGGACATAGAGCAAGAGTAAAGGCACGAGCAAGAGCAGGAGGAGTTCCAGAGCTACTTTGCTGGGCCACTGGAAACAACCACTTTCGCAGGCCGCAGCAAACGGTCCTTCAACCGGTAACCGCGCCGGGTCTGCCGCACCACACTTTCTTCGGGAACTCGATCACTCGGCTCATGAGCGATTGCTTCGTGCACGTTCGGGTCGAACGTTTTCCCTTCAGCCTCGATCGGTTGCAGTCCATTTTCAGCCAGCAAGTCGTTGAGTTGTTTTTGGACGAGAACCATTCCGGAATAAATGGGAGAGTCCCTGCCCTGCTCTTTTGCTGCCGCAAGGCCGAGCTCAAAATTGTCAATGATTCCCACCAAGCGCTCCAGCAAGGAGCTGTTGGCATATTTGATCGCCTCTTCCTTTTCGCGCGCGGAACGTTTCTTGTAATTCTCGAAGTCGGCCTGACTCCGCAACGCGAGGTCGCGAAACCGGTCGAGGTCGCCTTGCAAGCCGGCCATTGGATCTTCTGCTTCTCCTTGCGCGGCATCGGCCCCGCGCGCCACAGATGAAGGGTTCGAATCCGCCGCCACGGATTGTTTCATTTGTTTATTTTGTTCGGTAACAGGAATTTTTTTCATGTTTTACGAATGGCAATCAAAGTGATGTCGTCGTTTTGAGGAACCGACCCGGTAAAGTCGCGAACGTCCTCGATGATCTTTCTTACAATTGTTTGGGCCCCATCAATCGCGCTGGCGCGCACCGACTGCATCATGCGATCGAGGCCGAACTCGTCTCCCTCGGCATTAAGCGTTTCGGTCACGCCATCGGTATAGAGAACGAGGCAGTCATCGCGCTGGAGCGGGACGGCGAAATCAACTGTAAGCCTATCGAACACGTTTCCACTGTCAATGCCCACGACCATTCCCGGCGGCTTTATTGGTGTAACCGTTTGTGACTGTCGCTTGTAAAGCAAAGGAGCATCGTGTCCGGCGCGCGCGAGCGTGACCCCGTCGCGTTGGTGATTTAGAATCAGATAGGCCATGCTGATGAACATGTCTTCCTTGATATCGGGGTAAAGCTGGCGGTTCACCTTTCGCAAAACATCGGCTGGAGACGGGTTGCGCGCCGCCTCCGCGCGCAAAACGCTGCGGCAAATCGCCATGATAAGCGACGCCGGGACGCCCTTGCCTGACACATCTGCGATGGCCACGCCCAGCCGCTCTTCATCTACCTGAATGTAATCGAAATAATCACCGCTCACCTGGCGGGCGGGCGAATTAATGCCGCTAATTTGAAAGCCCTTAATGGCCGGCGCTTCCGATGGAAGGAGGATACGCTGAATATCCCGCGCAATCTCGAGATCGTGATCAAGTCGCTTCTTTTCGTTCGCCATGGAATAAATGATGGCGTTGTAGAGCGCAAAAGCAGATTGTTCGGCGATCGATTTAAAAACGACGAAGTCTCCCTGCGAAAAAGGTTGGCCCGCCGGGCCCTGCGCCAGCGCCAGAACGCCCAAGTCCTGGTTTCCATACCGAAGTGACGCGGCCATGATCGACGCGCTGCCGAACGCGCTGCCACGCAATTTTGCCAGTTCCGGCGCCTCGGAAAATCCGGCGATGCAGACGGACTGTCCTGTCTGCCAGACCCGCCCAATGAGCCCCTGACCCGGGCCGATCGTGTGCAACCGTAGAAAACTCTCGAGCGCGATCGGAGCGGCCGCCGCCTGTTGCAAGATATTTGGGGGAACGTCCACCAGCGGCGGACAGCCCTTGGAGATAAACGCTGGAGTAAGTTTCCCACCTGTTCGATCGGTCACGTAAAGTGCGCCGCCGTGCGCGTCCAGAACACGCGTAGCGCCTTCGACGATGAGCCGGTGCAACTCCTGAGGCCGAATCGTTTCCTGGAAAGCCTCGCCGAGGCCGTGCAAAAAATCGAAGACAAGCGTTTCCTCGACCTGAATTTCTTCATGGGAGCGCTCCAGCCTTCGAATCCGCCGTAACTGAAACCAAGCGGTAATAATCCATCCGGCGACAGACGCGACAAGCAGTCCGAGAAGAAGAGTCGGCCACATCATGCAAGGGCCAGCTTACTTCGAAGGCGTCTCGTGATGAAGGTCTTGTCTTAAGAAATCGAGAACGTCTTTGAAGCGAAAGATATTTTCTGGCGCGGCCTCGCAAAGCGCCTCATGCGCTTCCAGCATCGTCTCCGTTTGTTCCTTTTTCCTATCCACCGGCGACCGGACTGCAGGGGCTCGCTCGAGGGCTCCGCAGTCTGGAGGACTGGCACCATTAGCACGAATATCGAATATCTGATCCAAGCCCAACCCGGAGAGAAGCTCCTGGCTGCGGTTTCCACAGTGAACGATATGAAGATGTCCATGCCCTAGCTCCTTCAATCGAAGTGCCACGCTAGCCATCGTTCCCATGAATGTGGAATCCATCATGGCGCACTCCGCCAAGTCCACCACAAATTCGCGATAACCGCGGTCCAACATCTCACGCGCGAACTCTTTGAGATTGCCGCTGTTGAGGAAACTACCTTTCCCCTCCACTTTTACCCATACGGTTGGGCCGCTCACCCCGACTTGAATAGATGAGTCCACAGTTACTACTTAAAAGATACCAGCCCGAAAGCTATGCTGTCAATGCTTGCCAGACTGGAGAAAACGTCAGACAATGATTCGGAATCCGGAGCACGACAGGCCGCATCAGGCAACATTAGCGGAGGGGGTGAGACGCGCCCGCTGGATCTCATTCCCACATGAAGGAGCGATTCTCCGCTACGATCCGACCGTTTTCGATTAACAGACACCGCCATGCGATTACGCGACCATCGTCCAAATAGTCGTCTCCAATGACTTTGAATTCCGTCTTATGAGTGCCGCGCACATTTCGATATGAAATCTCCTGCGCCTGCACGTGCTCGTGCAGTTTCTCCTGGCGATATTCCAAACGCACTGTGACATCGGAAGGGCGCTTGGCCCTCCAGTAGAAATCGAGGTAATTGCCGAAACGCTGACGTTGGTCGAGTGCCGTTACAGCTCCAAAAAGCCGATACTGGCGCTCAAACGCAATGGGAGCATCCTGCATTGTCGCCGTTTTCTGGCTTGGGGAATTCGATTTTCCGCCAAGTGTGCTTGTCGTCTGCCGAGCGCCGCCGGCCTGACCTGGTTTTGGCGGTCTATCGCTCAAGAAGAATAGCTTCGTTTTTCGAAACTCGAAATCGTTGCTTAACGCCACCGGTAGTGGTGAGATTTTTTCCACCACTCTTGGTTCTACGCGCTCACGCGCAGCCTGACTGGAGGCAACAACAGTCAAAGAGCTCAAAGCCAAGAGAGCAGCAGCAAACCTCATTCACCTAATAAAGCCGGGTTTTGAATGCGGTGTCAACGCGCAACCGACATCCCGGTTCTTCCGTTGCTATGGAACTCACGCGAATGTGAAAGTAAATTTCGGTCTTATGATTGAAGTTCGTTATGCGCGCGGGGTGTATTTGCCCCGTCAGGATTTATGGCTCGATCCGCGGGACGCAAAGCGATTCGCTTTTGTCTCGCACGCGCATAGCGATCACATTGCACCACACGAGGAAATCATTGTTTCCGAGCGGACAGCACGCCTGATGCAAAGCCGGCTGCCAGGCTACCGCGTGGAGCACATTCTGCCGTTCGGTGAAAGACAAACGGTGCACGGGGTCGACCTAATGCTATTGCCAGCCGGGCATATCTTTGGTTCGGCCCAATGCTTCCTTTTTGCCGGCAACGCGACATTGCTTTACACCGGCGATTTTAAGCTGCGTTCCGGTAAATCCGCGGAGCAAGCCGAGTGGCGCAAGGCGGATACACTCATCATGGAGACGACATTCGGCCTTCCACGCTATCAATTCCCGCCGGCGGAACCAGTCATCGGCCAAATAATTGCTTTCTGCCGGGAAACAATTGATGAGGGTGGAGTACCCGTGCTCCTTGGGTATTCGTTAGGCAAAGCGCAGGAGATTCTCTGTTCGCTTGATGGAGCTGGGTTGACGCCGATGCTCCACGGTTCGGTTTATCAGATCACCCGAATCTACGAGCAGTTTGGCCAATCTTTTTGCAAATATCTTCGCTACAACCCAAAGGATGTTGCTGGAAAAGTTTTGATCTGCCCACCCAGCGCGAACCATTCGCAGATGTTGGAAAAGATTGGACGCAAACGGGTCGCGATGATCAGTGGCTGGGCTGTTGATCCAAACGCAATCTATCGCTATCAAGTTGACGCGGCGTTTGCACTTTCCGATCACGCTGACTACAACGATCTGCTTCGCTATGTCGAACTCGTAGGGCCGCGACGCGTGTTTACGCTCCACGGTTTCGCTGCTTCGTTTGCACGTGATTTGCGCGAACGCGGCATTGAAGCCTGGGCGTTGAGCGAAGAAAACCAGATGGAGTTTATGCTGACACAACTTCCTGCCGGTCCTTCCGTTGGTGCATCGGGCTCCGAACTCTGCACGGGAGCCAGCTGCCCTGCTACATCCGAATTCCTCGGCTTCGCCAATGTTGGTGAAGCCATCGCCGCAACTCCGGCCAAACTAGAAAAAATTCGGCTGCTTGCCGATTATCTCCGCGGCCTAACGAGCGAGCAACTTCCAATCGTGACACGCTACTTCACCGGCAAAGCGTTTGCCCAGAGCGATCGGCGCACCCTGCAGATCGGCTGGGCCGTAATCTTCCGCGCACTGCAAGCGGCCACCAAAATCAGCGACGCGGAGTTTCATCGCGCCGCGAGTACTCACGGGGATGCAGCGAAAACCGCGTTCGAAGTTCTCGATGGGAGAACGACACCGCAACCGTTTACTATCCGTGAATCGGACGACTTGTTCGAAAATCTCCACCGTGCACGCGGCCCGATCGCCAAGGCCGAACTGCTGCGAAATCGATTCTCAAGATTGTCTGCGCCCGAAGGTCAGTACGTCGTTAAGATTCTCACTGGCGATCTGCGCATCGGATTGCGCGAGGGTTTGGTCGAGGAGGCGATCGCGAAAGAATTCGGCGCTTCGCTCGAGCAGGTAAGGCAGGCCAACATGTTGTTAGGCGACATTGGTCAAACCGCTCTGCTGGCTTCGCGAAGCGGTCTGGCACGTGCGGAGCTGTCACTCTTTCGGCCAATTAAATGCATGCTTGCGACTGCTGAAGCGACAGCCGAAGCCGTGTGGCAACGGTTCGCCGAAGCTTCGGGGACTAGCCGGGAACTGGCGTCGCCCGCGCCGACTGCCGCTTATCTGGAAGACAAGTTCGACGGTATTCGCGCACAGTTGCACCGCAGTGCGCAACAGGTCGAGATCTTCTCTCGCGATTTGCGGCGTATCACAGGTCAATTCCAGGAGCTGGCCGATGAAGCCAGGAATTTCCAGGAGGAACTGATCATAGACGGCGAAATTATTGCTTTTGAGAAGGGCCGCGAACTCACCTTCTTCGATCTGCAAAAGCGGCTAGGACGAAGGAACGACGGCGCCGATTTGTTCGCGCGCGCGACGGCAGACGTGCCAGTCGCGTTTGTGATTTTCGACCTTCTTTGGTTGAACGGCCGGTCATTGTTAAAGACTCCACTGCACGAGCGGCGAAGACATCTGAGTAGCGTGCGGTTGCCCTCGCATTTTCAAATTGCCAGGGTCATGCCTGCTCATTCTGCTGCTGAGATCGAACAAACGTTTCAACAGGCGCGGCAGCGCTTAAATGAAGGGCTAATGATCAAAGACCCGGAGAGTTTCTATCTACCCGGTAACCGCGGCATGTTTTGGTTCAAACTCAAGAAAGAATTGGCGACTCTGGATGTCGTGGTCGTGGGTGCCGAGTTTGGACACGGCAAACGCAATAATGTGTTGAGCGATTACACATTTGCTGTGCGCGATGAAACTACTGGTAAGCTCCTTCCGATTGGTAAGGCTTACAGCGGTTTAACCGACATGGAGATTGCAGAGCTGACTGAGCACTTCAAGCAGAACACGATCACAGACCATGGCCGGTATCGCGAAGTGAAACCCGACGTGATCCTCGAAGTCGCTTTCAATTCAATTCAGCCCAGCTCACGCCACGCCAGTGGACTCGCACTGCGTTTCCCGAGAATCAAGGCAATCCGGCGCGACAAGAATGTCGATTCAATCGATACGCTGCAATACGCCCGCGAGCTGGCAGCGCAACGCGCAAATTCACCGGCTAGTTCGCGCTAAATGGATTGGTCAACCCAGCATCTACTGGGGCGAAGAGGACGGAGATGGTGAAGTCGCCTCCGCGCCAGTGCCGGCGGACGTGCTGGTATCGGCAGCCCCGCTGGTGTTGCCAGACGCGCTTGTGTCGGCAGGCGCCCCAGCACCCAAATTGGGTTGTGCCCTCATGGATCGCATTTTCTGTATTGCCTCCATCCTGCGCTGCCTTACAGCGCGCAGCTCTTCAATTCTCTTTGCCCTGCTAGCCTTGAGCTCCGGGTTGTCTGGCGGCGCTAAACCGGGAGGAATTGTTGCTGAAGGCGGACCACCCGAAGAGCCGTCCCTTTTCAGAGCTCGCAATTGAGCGTCGGGAATCATCGCCGCACGTGCGATTGCTTTTTCTTTCTCGGCCAATGCCTTCTCTCGTTCGTCTAATGCTTTCTCGCGCGTATCCAGCTCGACCTTCCGCTGAGCGAGTTGTTGTTCGGTCGCCGCATCCTGTTTTTGACAGGAGCAAATCATCGCCAAAGGAATGAGCATCGAGAGGGCAAGGAGTTTTTTCATATCAGAGGTCGTATTTTTAGGTTTTCCGTTAATTCCGCACGAACAAACCGAGGGGCCAGCTGCTAGTCAAATGAAAGTTAACGCGGCTGCGGCGTAGTGGAAGTTGCCGGCACGACGACGACTGTCTCAATCTGACCACGGCGGAGGCGCTGAATATTGGCAAAGACGGCCACTAGCGCGAGTGATGCGACGATGACGATCATCAGCACAACAGCGCTTCTTGGGATCCGAGGTGATCCAAGTTTTTCGACAGGTTCCTGCGGCGCATTCACGTGTGAAGTATCGATATCGATTTCACGCGCGCAAGGACGCCTTGTTCGTTTCCTTACTCGAGGAAGGCAATGACCAGCGTCAGTTCAACTGCAAAGCCGCGATTGCATCCATGACACGCTGACTTAGCCGGTTATAGAGATCTTTCCCTGGTGGATTTAGATCGGCAGCCGTAAAGAAAATCGGTTCTCCGATTACAATAGTAATTGGGACAAAGTGCAAACCGCCCCCACCGCGTGGCAGGGCTTCGTGGGCGCCAAAGATCCGCATCGGTACGACCGGCGCCAGGGTTTTTGCGATGACGAGACCCAATCCCGCCTCGGCCGGCTGTAAGTTACCGTCGACAGTGCGCGAGCCTTCCGGAAAGACCAGGGTCGCGTTCCCAGCCTTTAAAACACGAATCAAAGCCTTCAGCGCGCTGCGGTCGATGCCCTCTTGATTGACCGGGATTACATTGAGCTTCGGCAAAAGCCAGCCGAGCGGCGGCACGTCCAGCAATGTTCGCCGCGCCAGAAAGTAAACGGCCCGATCACACGCGGTACCGGCAAGCGGGGGATCGAGATAACTCTGATGGTTCATCGCGAGAATGACGGGTCCACTCTGAAGCATGCGCTCCCGATGAATTACACGAAAATGGAAAAACAAGCGGCCAATAAGGCGGCTAAGATGATAACCGAGCCAGTAATAGAAATTCATTTAACGAGTAAACGAATTAGCGGTTCAGCGATTTGTTTTCACTCAATCTTTGAACCGCTAAATCGGGAGGCCCATTTTCTTGAGTAGGCCCATGATCTGGTCGATGACCTGCTGAATCGTAAGATGTGACGTGTCGATGACATGCGCATCTTTCGCGATCACCAGCGGTGAGACCGGGCGTAAAGAATCAGCGCGATCACGAATCGCGATTTCGTCGCGCTCTCCTTGTGCAGCCCGACGCTGGAGACGCACCTCAGGAGAAGCATCAATGTAAAATTTGTAGGGCGTGTCGGGAAAAACGACCGATCCAATATCCCGGCCTTCCACGATCAGATCGTGGCTTTGTGCGTCCTCGTGCAGTTTCTTCGCGACAAGCTGACGAACCACAGGGAACTGACTCACGCCTGCAACGCTTTTGTTCACAGGATCATCGCGCAAGTGCTCCCCGGGATCCACGTCACCAATCAGAATGCGCGACTCATTGTCTTGCAGGCGGCACGTGATGCCGGCCACCCGAAGGGCTCCCGCGATACGATCGTTTTCTTCCGGATGGATCTTCTTTTGCAGGATGTGCCAGGTGATTGCTCGATAAATGGCGCCAGAATTAACATACACAAATCCCAGGCGCCGGGAGAGCTCTCGCGCGACACTGCTTTTTCCGGAGGCCGCCGGGCCATCAATGGCAATTACCCGACGACAACGTGGCTGGGAAGCGAGCATAAATTGAGGCCTTCACTTTAGCCGGCGGATACGCGGGTATGCAACGGATGCCGTGCGCAACGTCGATGGCAAAATGAGGGAAAACGCCCAACCCTCAACGATCTGAATTGAACATTGAATGTTGAGCGTTAAACGTTGCGCGTTGAAGTATGAGACATTGCGTCATGGGCTCAATTGCAGCGACTCATGCTTCTTCCTCGACGGGCCCGGGAGTGAGTGAGCCGATCACAGGCGTGCTGATTTGCATCCGCTTTGGATTTGTGAACTCTTCAAGGACGGCTTCAAATCCAGGATAAGATTCACGAATACATTCAGCTTCCTGGACAACGGTGTCGCCCTCAGCGAACAAGCCCGCAATGGCAAAGGCCATCGCAATACGATGGTCGCCAAAACTTGGCACGCGGACCCCGTGCAGGGGAGCCGGGCCAAGTATCTCAAGGCCATCGTTCATTTCAGCTACCTGCGCTCCCATAGCACGCAAATTGTGCGCGATTGCGGCGATGCGATCGCTTTCTTTCACACGCAATTCTTCTGCGTGGCGAATAATCGTCTTGCCGTCCGCAAGAGCGCCAGCGACTGCAAGGATCGGCAGTTCATCAATAAGCTGCGGCACTTCCTTACCCTGAATGACAGTGCCCTTAAGTGGGAAACCGGTGACTTCAACAATTCCGCGCGGCTCGACCTGATCGATGTCCTCAATGGCCTCGCGCACTTGCGCGCCCATCCGCAGCAGAACACCGAGTAACGCCGTTCGCGTGTGGTTCAACCCAACATCGCGAATAAGCAGATGACCGCGTCGTTGCGCCCCAGCGGCAACCAGCCAGAAGGCCGCAGAAGAGATGTCGCCTGGAATGCCAAAGTCACGCGACTCCGGGACCTGGTCGCCGAAGACGGTGACGCTGCCATTTCCGTCTACCGCTGTTCGAACCAGGAAATAATCAAACATCATCTCCATATGATTTCGAGTCGGTGCTGGCTCGATCACGGTGGTCTTGCCCTTGGCAAAGAGGCCGGCCAGCAGCAATGCACCTTTCACCTGTGCGCTTGCCACAGGCGGTCGATAACGAATGCCACGCAAGGAACCGCCCTGGATGTGCAGCGGTGGCGTCTCTTCAGGACCTTCCGCGACAATATTTGCACCCATCTGACGAAGTGGCGCAACGACGCGGTCCATCGGGCGTTTTGACAACCCGGCGCCTGCGACAAGCCGACTTTCAAATGTCTGCCCGGCAAGCAGCCCGGCGAGAAGGCGCATTGTGGTGCCAGAATTGCCGCAATTGATTTCGCTTTTAGGCGGCGTAAGAACCCGCTTTTTCCCGTGCACGATCAACGTGCCGGGCTCGGGCTGTTCGATCTTGATCCCGAGCGCGCGTAAAGCGTTCACCGTGTGCATACAATCTTCGCTGGGAAGAAACCCTTGGAGAGCGCACACTCCATTCGACAAGGCGGCGATAATTACCGCACGATGCGAGATGCTTTTATCGCCGGGTACTGTAATCTCGATGTCAATTCGAGGTGCCCGTTTTACCCGCAACTCCATAGATTAGAAGAAACCGTTGTTGGATACTCAAATACGGAATGCTCGATAAAAGACAGGCACCGCGCCAATTCAGCACTCAGCATCAGCCTCGAACACCCTGAAGGCAACCCGTTACGGAACAAGAAAAATTTTGTCCGTGTACGGATCCTTTACTTCCGTTCCCGGAGGGAATCCTTCCACATCGATATATTTGCCAGGTGAATAAGGACTCTCTACCAAATGAGGTTTGCCGGGAACGGGGATTCCGTACGGATAGTCCCCCTTTGCGACCTTGGTCGGCGCGGCTGGGGGAGGAGGTGGCGGCGCTGCTGCGGTCTCCACGGGCGGTGTACCTGTCGGTTGAACAGGGCCATTCGGATTGAATGGCTGTTGTGGAGGTGGGTACTGTTCGGGCTGAGTGGGCCCATAGCTCGCGGCCCGATGTCGGGAGGGCGGTGGCTGCGGCTCTTCACTGCATGAAGCAATGAGGAAGGCCGTGAACAGAGCAAGCGACAATGAGAATTTCATAAATGGAAAATACTGTCACAATCGTATCCACAGTCCGAGTCGTTGCCAATCATTAAATCTCTTTCGTTCATACTTGGGGACGTTTTCGCAAAATTCTCGTGTCGATACAATGACCGTCCGCCTTCCATCCGAATCCAAGATAGAGATGCCGACAGCGAACAACTCACACGCAGAAATCTTAATAGTGGATGATGACGCTTTGAGTCGCAAAATCCTGGCGCAAGTACTAACATCCGCAGGATACAACTGCCAGGTGTGCGGGGACGGTGCGGAAGCGCTGGAGATGATTCACGCCAAGCCACCTTCGCTTCTACTCCTCGACTTCGATATGCCCGGGGCAAATGGCGCCGAGGTGTTAAGACAGCTTCGCTCGGATCAACACCAGACAGTCGCACAGGTCCCGACGATTATGCTCACCGCGCACGGAAGCGAGGAAAGCGAGGTCTCTTGTTTGCAAGCTGGCGCAGATGATTTTGCGACAAAGCCAGTCAATGCAGCGGTGTTGCGAGCGCGAATCGAGACCCAGCTTCGTCTCCGTTCCATGAGGCGGCTATTAGAGAAGCAAAATGACGAACTCGAAAAATGGCGCCGCGACCTCGAGCGCGATCTGGCGGCAGCGCGTTTGACTCAGCAATCGCTAATCCCCCAAAAGCCCCTGGTGCTGCCCGGATGGGAGGTTGCAGCCTGTTATCGCCCGGTGATCCAGGTGGGCGGCGATATCTACGGATGGGTGCCAATGAAGGATGGCCGGATCTTGTTTTGGATTGCCGATGGCTCCGGTCACGGCGCTGCTGCTGCACTGCTTACAACGCTGGCAAAGCTTCTGTTTCACCATGGCAATGCGGAACACAGCTCGCCAGCCAGCGTGATGGAGGCAGTCAACGATGACTTTCGCAGCATTTTTGCCGGGGGCTCTTTCATGACAGCGATGTGTATTGCGCTCAATCACAAAAACGGAAGCGCGCACGCTGTAGGAGCGGGTCATCCGCCGCTTCTCATCGTTCGCCATGACGGTGCAACGGAATCGATCGCATCAGTCGCACCTCCGTTGGGTCTGATCGAACGCTCCAAATTTGTGGAAACCCCGATCGACTTCAAACCAGGAGACGCCTTCCTTCTCTATACCGACGGCTTGTTTGGCTCGTCAAAAAATGAAGAACATCGAACAACGCCACAGGAGTTAGAGAAGATGCTAGATCACTCTGCTCCAACAGCCGAGGCGTTGCTCAAGAGAATTTTGGAGCGAATAATGCCACATAACGCTGAAGACTCCTTGTCCGATGATATGACAGCTCTGGCGGTGCGCCGAATGGCCCCTCAATAAATTTTTTCGTTTGCTTAAAATTAGTGTTGCTCTCTCTCAAGCGAAACGTTAATCAGCCTCCATGCCGAAAACCAAAAAGAAAACTTCCAAGCGCAAACCGAATCCCGCCTTCATGAGACCGGTCCAGCCTGACGATAAGCTTTCCGCCATTGTCGGGTCGCAGCCCCTACCACGCTCGGAGCTTACCAAAAAGCTCTGGAACTACATCAAGAAGCACGGTTGCCAG
>DASSFL010000068.1:0-3532 GCA_035694525.1 Candidatus Udaeobacter sp.
ACGCCCGGTTTGGGAGGGCGTTGCTTCAACATTTCCTGAGAGACTATTAACAATCGGACGGGCAATGTCGCCTAAGCACATGTTTGCTGGCGATCCATTTCAAATCCTATCGATCCTCGCCTGGGTGTTAGCGATAAGCACACTGTTCACTGCGTTCGCCTTCGTCTACCTGCTGCGGACAACCCGAACGCCAGCACCGTAATCATTCCAGCTTCGTGTCTTCTTTCCGGAATACTTCACTAGTAGGCTTCTTAAACGGGTCCCCCCGCAGCTGCCTGATCTGCTCAAGCTGCTCTTGCGTGATTACCAAAGCCTGGTTCGCGTTTACCGTAACGCCACCATCGTTCCACCCGAACAACCCTGGCCCCCAAGTTGACGAAGTCGCGGATGCTTCTCCGGCTCAGGTATGTCGCGGAGCAACAATTGCCAGATCTCATTGAGATAGTGTTTAACATTTTCTTGTGTAAGTGGAGGTCCCTCGTATTCGCTGATGTTTGGGAAATCAAGTCTCGCGACCAGCGGAATTGTAAACTTGTCATAGGCTTTGAAAATATAGCGGATGAGCAGTCGATTGACCCATGTCCTTTGAGAAAACGTTTTCCGTCCCGGTGCAGAACGAAGTTTCAACGGGAAACGCTTCCCCAAATTGAAATGATTCCACATAAGGTCTTGAAGTGCCCGCAGTGAATCACGATGAGCTGGAAACACGCACGGGAATCTATTTGATTCCTCGGCAACTTGCCGAAAGGGCATGTCGAACTCTCTAGCAAGATTATTAACCAGAGTGGTCGCGTCGATCGCGGTATGTACAAGGACTGCGCTAGCTATCACCTTTTCCACGTCACTCGCCTTTTTGTCGGAACAGCACTGCTTAACACGCGCTGCAAGTTCCTGAAAGTACCCAAGCGCAAAAAGTGCGATGTTTTGTGCTGACTCGTTTTTCACTCTGGAGTCAGGCAGTCCAATTTCTTCAAAGAATTTTTGAAACGGATCTCCGTAAATCCGAGGCAGAGTCTTTGCCCGGCGTTTTCGCGATCGCTTTTTCGCCCTGGCAACACCTCGGGCGCCTTTTTCAGGTGTCGCCATTAACGCGCCCTCATTTTCACAGATGGAACCGTCGCAACAGCCGCGCGCAATGCTTCAATCTCGTGATGCGTGTAAACCTTGTTCATTTCTGCGGACGAATGACCGGTCAGTTGTTGCCGGACTTCCTGCGATACACCGGCATTCGCCATTGCAGAATTGAAGCTGTGGCGCAACGAGTGAAACGTAAGATTCGACAACGCGCGCCCGCCCTTCGCGTGCCGCGTGATCTTCCCTTCGATGCCTGCCTTCTCCATGACCGCCGCGAATCGTCCGCTTAATCCAAGCCTCCCGCCAGTCCCTTTGCCCGCGAGAGACGGAAAGATCGGAGTTCTGCCAATGCCAGGCTTTTTCAATAACTGCTCCTCAAGCTGCGGGTGTAATGGAACTGTCACCGGTTTTTTTGTTTTGCTTGGCGTAAATCGAATGAGTTTCCTGTGCAAATCAATTACGCTCCATTGCATGTTTGCCACGTCCCCGAGCCGCGCGCCGGTGTAGTAGCCGAGCAGGATCGCGCCCGGCCAATCACCTTCCGCCACCTGGATAAGTTTTGACACTTGCGCGGGGGTGAAAATCGCCCGTTCTTCTGTTTTCACAGGCAGAGTTTCGAGTGCAGTCGCAGGATTGCTCTCAATAATGTGCTGACGAACCGCCGCGTTGAATGCGGCGCTTACAACTTTCACCGAAAGGTTAGCCGTCCGCGCGGTCTTGTTCGCTGCGATAATCGAATTGCGGTAAATGAGAACGTCTTTCGACGTGATGTGCGACAGCCCGAGGTTTGCGCGGTTGCCGAGCGACGCGATAAAATCCCGAATCACCTGACGATAACGGTCCATCGTCTTGCCCGCCCGCACCTGCTCTTTCATTGCGAGCCAATGCGCGAGCCAATCGTGAACCCTGTAATTGAGCAACGGTTCGCCCGTCGTGCGCTCAAGAATTTCGCCAATGATCTTTTTTGCGGCCTGTTCTGTGAGCGTGCCGTTTTTCGCGTGGTTTTCCGCACGCTCAATTGCGAGACATACTTCCAAGGCTTCTGCTCGCTTGTCAGCAACAGTCTTCGGCGAGCCGTCGTTGCGGTGCTCCCCCTTGAGCGGTTTGATTCTGATCTTGGTTGACCTTTGGAGCCGTTGACCGGGTGCGCTCGTGTAGCAGCAAATCCAGAACGGCGACCGACCTCGAGAATCTTTTCTTAGGCTGGGCATAGTCACAACAAAGTCACAACGTTCGCCAATGTCAAGGAGGTTGTGACTTGTGTTTTTCACGATTGAACGCTGGATAGATTCTCGACGGTGAATCTATCGCGGGTTCGATTCCCGCCCCCCGCCTCTTTTCATAGGTAAAATGGCCAGAAATCAGCTCGAAAACTCCCCGAGTGAGAACGGAAGTCAACAAATCCACTGAAATTCGCCTGTGTCCGACCACGTCTGCCAACATTCGCGGCTCGCTCTCTAAAAGAGGACCGGGGACGGCTATTTTTGCAGATTTTCTTTCCCACCCGCGGTTTGATTGCGGCGGTAGGAACGGACAACGTTGAGCGAACTTCGTTCCGCCATTTCCGTAGAACGAAGTGACGAATTAAAACCACCCCAGCCGGAGCGGCAATGCAACACGAATCTAACTACGGGAGTACGCTCTTGGGCGAATGCGTTGCATTTTTACACTTTGATGGTATAAAAGAAATTTGAGCGGGCGGCGATGACGCGCATCGGGCGTTACCAGATTTAGTCCCCGACAACTTTGGTAATGCTTCCTACCGGCGAGACAATCTCGCTCCGCTCAAAATTTCCCGACCAACCTCTGTCGATTAATCAATGTGCCAGCGTTCGCTTGGCTGCCTTATTGGAGTGCATACCCGAACGGCACCTGATCCACAAGGCTTTTTTTTGAAATCGCTGTTGCGCCTCACACCAAGTTTAAGGATGCTGACGTCATCGCGAACGCAATCGGCTGTGCGCCTTTGCCCGAAATACTCATCCAGAACTTTCTGATCCCATGGCTTGAACAAGGTTTGCGGTACGCTCCTGCGAAAACCGCCATGACGGAACCAAAACGAATTGTGTCACCATCCTTCAACTCAGCATCAGTGACGAAATCGCCATTGACCCGTGTCCCGCTCGTTGAATTTAAATCCTTCAGCGAATAGGAGTCGCCGGTTCTCAGAAGCACAGCGTGATGCGCTGATACTGTCGGATGATCAATGACTATCTGGTTCAATGGAGAACGGCCAATCATGACAATGTCGCCACCCAACCGACGCATTACAAGACCAACTCCTTCGCAATTCAGAATCAAGCGAGCCATGTTACCAACCGAACATATCGACTGCTGACCGTCAAGCGCCCCGCGTCTCCCGTCTGGCCGCTGCCAGCGAAGCTAATGCACCCGGAAATCCCGCGTCACGGGCCAATGATCCGATGCGTTCGCGTGAGCGACGGTCGGTTGCGACGCC
>DASSFL010000069.1:0-3512 GCA_035694525.1 Candidatus Udaeobacter sp.
ACGCTTCTCTCGGAATGACAATGGGTTCATTAAAAGTATAGACTTGGCAGCTGTGCTTTCCGAGCGAATTTGATCGCAACCGATGAAGCCGAATCCCTATCTGTTCATCGTCATTTTCATTGGCGTAGCGCTGGTTTTTCCAGTGATCCCGCTCGCCCTCGCCTGGCTGTGGAGGCGAATTTTTCAACCGCCCAAGCCAGGCTCGCAGAAAAACGCGATTTACGAATGCGGCGTAGAATCGCTTGGTGAGGCACAAATCCAATTCCGTTCGCAGTACTATTTGTACGCGATCATATTTCTCATATTTGATGTGGAAGCGATTTTTCTGGTACCATTCGCAGTGGCTTTCACTGGTTTGCCTGTCGGCGCATTCATCGCGATATTGGTTTTCCTATTGCTTCTGATTGAAGGGCTGGTTTGGGCTTGGAGTAAAGGGTGTTTGCAATGGGAACGATGAGGCGTTGAACGACCAAGGCGTTAGAGCGGAGCAATGAGCGAAGGAATCGACGAGGTCTTGCGCAGCAAACTGCAGCAACAAGGGGTTTGGGTAACTTCGATGCAGGAGCTTTATAACTGGGGACGCAAGAATTCGATCTGGCCGCTCCAGTTCGGACTCGCGTGTTGCGCGATTGAGATGATCGCGACAGCGGCGTCGCGTTACGATATCGCGCGTTTCGGCGGAGAAGTTTTTCGGCCATCGCCTCGTCAGGCCGACCTGATGATTGTCGCAGGCACCGTGACCAAAAAAATGGCGCCGCAGATCGTGCGTCTTTACAATCAAATGGCCGATCCGAAATACGTGATTGCAATGGGCGCGTGCGCCATTTCCGGCGGCCCATTCAAGCAAGGCTACAATGTCCTCAAAGGAATCGACCGTTACATTCCGGTCGATGTTTATATTCCCGGTTGTCCGCCGCGTCCGGAAGCACTCTTGCACGCATTCATGGAATTACAGCGCAAGATCGACGAGCAAAAGTTGAGCGGGGCAAACAAGGCGACTCATCTCGATTCAGAGCAACCAAGCGAATTCCCCGTGCCCGCATTTGGAAAGCACGATCTCGAGCCACCGGCGAACCCCGACGTTTTTCACCCGCCAAAACTCGAGCGCGTCTGACCGTGGAGTCGTTAGAGGAAATCAAAGCGCGTATCGAGGCCGCGGTGCCCGGAGCGAAGATCGATATCGTTACCAACGGCGGTCCATCCCAGCAGCATTCGCTCAGGGTCGACAATGAACACGCGTGCGATGTGGCGAAGTGGCTGCGTGGCGACCCAGCGCTGGGCTTGGATTTTTGCTCCAATGTGACTGGCGTCGATTGGCTGGATCGCACCGTAAAGAAAACGGTAAAGGTGAAAAAAGTCGTCGATGGCGAGGAAAAGGAAGTCAATGAAACGACCGAGGAAAAAATTCCCGGCCACATCGAAACCGTTTACCACCTTTACTCGATGACTCACAAACATGGACCGGTTATCATTCGAATCCGGACATCAGACCGTGTAGAGAATGCTCGCCTGCCTTCACTCACGCCGATCTGGCGAAGTGCAGAGTTTCAGGAACGCGAGATTTTTGATCTTTACGGAGTCAAATTCGACGGCCATCCCGACTTGCGCCGGATCTTGATGTGGGACGAGTTCGAGGATTATCCGATGCGCAAAGATTATCGGGAACCGGACGATTACGAATACGAACCGACACCCCACGATGACGTGCTGGAGAGAGCGAAGCAATATTACACACCGCGACCGCAAATCGACGGCGCCGAAAGCATCGTTGAAGGATCGAAGCCGACATGAGCGCCACCGTTGAAACACTCGAAGCAATGGAGCGACCGCCCGTCAGTATGGGCTCGCGACTCGAGGGCGAGTTACTCGAAGTTTCGATGGGGCCGCAACATCCCTCCACGCACGGCGTGTTCCGGATGAACGTTGCGCTCGAGGGCGAGATCGTGCGCAAGCTCAAGCCGGTGTTCGGATATCTACATCGCAATCATGAAAAAATTGGCGAGAACGTGAGCTATCTCGGGTCAATGCCGTACACGGATCGCCTCGATTACTTTTGCTCGATGACCAATAACTGGGCGTATGCGCTCAGCGTGGAAAAATTGGCCGGCATCGAAGTTCCAGAACGCGCCGAATATCTTCGTGTTATTCTTGCAGAGCTGACGCGGCTCCAGAATCACGCGTCGCTTCTTGGGTTTTTGCTTAACGATATGGGGGCCTGGGGGACGCCGCTCATGTACGCGTTCCGTGAGCGCGAAAAAATTCTCGATTTGTTCGAGTCGCTTTCAGGTTCGCGCATGATGTGCGATTACATGCGCTTCGGCGGCTGCCGGGTGGATGCCAGTTCTGAGTGGCTCGCGCATGCGAAGAAAATTGTCGACCGTTTCCCGCGGTTCGTTGACGAGCTGGAACAATTGATCGTCGGCAATGAAGTTGTAATCGCGCGAACGCAGAACGTTGGAAACGTCTCGCCGGAACTCGCGGTTAATGCCGGTATTACCGGTCCGATGCTTCGCGCCTGCGGCGTCAATTATGATGTGCGAAAAGTGGACGGCTACGGATTCTATCCTCGCTTGAAATTCCGGATTCCGCTGGGCGAACACGGGGACACTTACGATCGGCTAATGATGCGCGTGTTGGAGATGGGCGAGAGCGTCGGAATTCTGAAGCAGGCATTCGAACAAATTCCTGCGGGCCCGATCATCAACCCGAAGGTGAAAATCCGCGCCTTTCGTCCGCCGGTTGGCGAAGCTTATGGGCGTATTGAAGCGCCGAAAGGTGAGCTCGGTTTCTACTTGATCAGTGACGGCGGAACGAACCCATATCGGTACCGTGTGCGTCCGCCGAGTTTTATCAATCTGACGATTTTGGAAGATATGTGCCTTGGCCACACCGTTGCCGATGTGATGGTAATTCTTGGCAGCATCGATATTGTCATGGGAGAAGTGGATCGCTGATGCAGAATCCGCTTCAACGCTTTGACAGTTTAACGCTTTAACGAACACGATGATCGGCACAGACATACTCAAGGGAATGGCGGTTACGGCGCGCAACTTTGTCGGGAGTTATTTCGACAAGGAACGGCTGATTACCGTGCAGTACCCGGAGGAACGGAGTCCGTTGCCCGAGAACTATCGCAACTTTCCGTTTCTGATTTACGACACCGACGATCCTGAAGCGGGGCTGCGCTGTGTGGCGTGCAAGATTTGCGAGAAGGAATGTCCGCCGCAATGCATTTACATCGTTAAGAGCGAAGACAAGAAGCCCGATTACATGGGTAAACCTCAATTTTACCCGAAAATCTTCGACATCGATGTCTCGGTTTGCATGAGCTGCCAGATTTGCGTCGAAGTTTGCCCGTTTGAGGCGATAAAGATGGACAAAGAGTTCGAGCTTAGCCGTCGCGAACGCTTCGATGCGTTGTTGATGCGCAAGGATGATCTGGCGAAGTCTAACGACTATTATCGCCGGATCTCGCCAACCGATGCGGCTCAAGTCGATGCAAAACTCGCCGC
>DASSFL010000070.1:0-9590 GCA_035694525.1 Candidatus Udaeobacter sp.
GACGGATCGCCGAAGACCGCACCGAGCGCGCGCCCGGGCCAGATCTCAAAATAGCTGAGCAGCAGCGCCATCAGCGGCACCAGAATGAAGGCGAGGCCGTGCGCGGCCATGATGAACATCGCCACTGCGCGCAATACCAGGAGATACACATCCCAGCGAACGCGCTGCTTCAACTCTTTGTCGGGCATCGCGTCATAGCCTGATTGGAACGCCTTCCAGAATGTCCGGCAGCAAGCGAGCCAAAGGTGACCCACAGTGCGGGAGAATGCGCGAGCTGGCGGCGCAGCTCGTCGCCGAGCAGCAAATCATGGAGCGGAATCAGTACGATCCAGTAGGCAGGCCAACGATGCCGACGAGGAAAATCCATGTGACCACGCCGCGCACAATGTTTGCTGCCACGGACATCACGCCGGCCGAATTCGGTTGCGTCTCGCGAAGCGCGCGCGGAATCAGGGCGGCAACAATCGCCGCCACCGCGCTCAGCCCATCGAACCAGTAGTTGAACACAGCGAGCGCAGCGGACCAGCCGAAGCCGTAAATGCCGACGACCGGAATCAGATTGCGCGCGAGCAGGGCCCACGCGCCGGGGCGCGACGCCAGTTCGCGCAAGTGCTGTGAGAGCGGTGGCGGCGCGATCTGTCGTACCGTGGTCGAGCCAGTTTTTTCCTGAGGCTTCGCCATCTCTACAGATTAGGTCGACAGGTTATAACCGATGTGGCTGTGCGTTGAAAAGGTAAGGCGAACGGTTACAGCTGCGTGAACAGCGCGTTCAATTCTCGACAAGAACAGATTGGGCCGATCAGACTGGAAGCATGGTCAGTGGCAACCACATTAAACGAATCAGGTCCTGGTTTGTTCTCGGCGCGTTTCTATTTCCGTCTCCGCGTTCTTCAGCTGCGACTCTGGATGATCTCAAGAAATTGGAGATCATTTGTTTTGTTCCTTCGTATCTACCCCAGGGGTTCCGATTAAAAACTGTGGAGGTCACGTACGACGAACCCGGGCCTGATGAGCCGAAACGTCCGTTTCCACTTTACTCCGTGGAATATGAAAACGACCAGAAGGCCACGTTCTCAATCGAATCGGCACGCGAAGGAATTGGCGACCGAAACATCATGGAGGAGGAGAACACGGAAGAGACAGAAATCCAAACGCCTCTGGGGCCCATGTACCTTATCTATCGGCCAAAAGGAAAGAACGGGCGCAAAGATGAGATCAAGGCGAACTGGGTGAGTGACAGCAACATGAATTCGGAAACATCCAAAAACGCAGAAGGTCATCCCGTCCTTGGCAGATATCACGGATTTTCAGCGACCAGAATTACTCTCGACGAATTCGATAAGCTTGTTCAGTCACTTCATCCAGTTCGAGATGAGAAGGCCGCGACGCCGCTGGGGGTACAAACTTCTGCGCTTAAAATTCACCCGAAAGTTTTCGGCATGATTGATTGCTGGATCTCGGATTCGGAAAGCCCGGTAGTAACCGAAATCAATCTGGATGCCGTGGAGAAAAATGGGAACGAGTTTAATGAGAACGGGCTAAAGCAAGATGGCGAATGGGTACAATCTCCGGTGCCTGACAGCAGCGGATTCATGCGCTACCGGGTGCTGGAGTCGAAAGGCAATCAGTACAAAGTTGAGTATCAGGAAAACGGCGGAGGCACGCTAACGACATCGTCCATCGTCGAGTTTGAGATTGAAAAACGAAACATTCACCGCAACGGCGAGCCGGTGACGATTCGCGTGCTTCGCGTGTTGTCTTACAATCAGAAATAAACAGCCGCCTTCGCAAATGGCGACGAAGAAATCTTTGATGCGAGGGAAAATAGTATGGCTGGGTCTCCTCATGGTGACGACTGTTTGTGTCTCGCGCGCGCAAACTCAGGCTCCAACGAAGAAAAAAGAAATCCAAATCACCTGGCTGGGACATGCCGCCTTTGAATTGGTCTCTTCCGGGGGCACAGACATCCTCATCGATCCGTTCCTGACGAAGAATCCGGCGACGCCAGCCGAGCTCAAGGACCTATCTCGTTATCACCCTAATTTTATCCTGGTCACCCATTCGCATGGAGATCATTTGGGCGACGCGATCGAGCTGGCGAAGATGACCAGGGCTAAAATCGTGAGCCTTTACATGCCGGAGCCGTTCAAGAAAGGGGAACTCTCGTCTGAACTGATCGAGCCGGTGAATGTGGGTGACCATGTCACGTTGGGTGATGTGAAGGTGCATGTTGTTCCAGCGATGCACAGTAGCGAACCAAGCGGCCGGCCGGTTGGCTTCGTGGTGGAATTTCCCGACGGCCGATCGGTTTACCATCAAGGCGATACCTGGATCTTTGGCGACATGGCTTTGATCCAGGAATTTTATCACCCCAACATCATCCTGATGCCTGTCGGGGCGGTGGCAGACGGCCAAAGCCCTCGGATGGCGTGGATCGCGGTCACTCGCTACTTTAGGCCGCAAATTGTTATTCCCATGCACTACGGGGCTTTGCCCGGTTCGTCGACCGAAGCGGATTTGCGTGCGGTCTTCGGAAAAGATCCGCGCGTCGTGTTTATGAAGCCGGGCGAGACGAAGAAATTGTGAGCGCCTCGAGATAAATATGGCCCTCGGATGGCTTCACGCACCGCGTTGGCGATTGCTGCCGATTCACAGCGGCGATCGCGGAGGGCATGGCAGAAAGCATCTAGGAAACGTTCCAATTTTCACCAGCGCGAGACAAAAAAACACGCCAGAGCGATCGCGACTACGTCCTCGCAAATAGCCACGAAGATATCCTTGATGTGCAGATTGTTCACGACGCGTCTCCGGATTTCGTAACCAACGAATGCTCCGATCACGCCGCCTGTTCCACCCAGTAGCGCTCCGGCGACTAATGATTTTCCTGTTGCCGCGCAAAGGCTCGCGCCGCTAAGACAGCCAAGGAGGATCCGCGCCAATAACGGTGCGAAGGCGGTCCGTTTCGGAGTCGCGGGCAGCTTGTCTGCGATTAACTCGCCGATGGCAAAGATGGAAAATATCGCAACGGCTGCTGTTGAGCCCATAAACGCAAGGGGCGAACCGTGCAGATTCAACCAGCCAAAATGCGCGGCCCAAGCGACCACCGCTGCCGGAAGTAATGAACGCAAGCCAGCGACAATTCCGATTCCAATTGCGAAAAAAAAGACGTAGTTCATGGGCGATTCTTTTTAAAAACAAGGACGATTGCGAGTCTTGTTTCGGACAACGGGATTGTGGCTATCTACTTTCGGCCTAACGAAACCGCGAACAGACGTCAGTTCGAGCCGAACTTCGGTTTCCTGGCGGAAACTTTTTTGTAAGTGCCGGCTGCGCTCACGTTGTGGCCGAATCCCCAAATGCCGGTTTGGGTGACCACAAGTTTGCCGCCGGTAAATCTTAGAGTGATTTGGCATTCCTCTTCCGCGCCCTCGGGTTTAAAGATAGCGGTATCGCCCTCAATCGTCGCAACGCCGCTGCCTTCGCCCTTGTTCGCGGTTGGACCCTGCGGCGTTTCGTATTCGTAAACCCCCGAAAATTCGATCTGAAGACGCTGTTTAGCCAGCGCCCAGATTTTGAATTCGGCGCCTTTCGTCTTCCAGGTGCCGTTGGCCTGAGCGGCTGTGACGCTCTTGTCACTGTCCGCCTGCGTCGTAACAAATGAGGCTGCGGCCAGGCACAGCACCCAGATTTTCCATGTTCTTTGCATGATGCTGTTACGGAGCATCGAAATACACGCACATCATTTGGTAAAGCAAGAAGCCTATCTCATGCGGAATCGTTCGGGCTGCCTGGGTATCGGACGCCCGCAGATGCGCTTCGTACAAATGCGGTGATCAGGTCTCACCCAGTCTACCACTACGCACGGTTTTATTTATCGAGGTTCGATCGTCCTATGTCTCGACTACCAACGGCTTGTTGGTCGTTAGCCCATTGACCCCACTCGAAGGCACTAGTGCGCGCGTAGTGGACTGGCAGTCGTCTTTATTCCTGGCCGTGTCTTTGCCTCGGCCCGGCGAAGAGGAATTGCCACCGTGATGGTCGAAATCATATATCGCGCAAACGTCCTTCGGGAAGAGAAGATCCAGTGTCCAGTCAAATGCCACACGAACCTTTTTGTCAAAACCGGGCAACTTGCTGAGGTAAACTGTCCGCCACATCCACCACGCGAAGAACCCCGAGAAATTGAAACCGAAAATGCGCGCCACACCTATCCGACGACCGATGGAAGCCAACAGCCCGATAGTCTTGAATGAGAATGATTTCAAAGGACGCCGGAACAGCACAGCCGCGATATTCTGCGCCACAATGTTTCCCTCGCGTATGGCATGTTGCGCGGTTCGTGGATGCGATTTCTCCGGATTTCTGATGTCTGGAACAAACGCACAGTCACCCACTGCCCAAACATTGGGCCAATCGGGAACTTGCAAGAATTGGTTTACGAGTAGTCGGCCTTGTTCTTTTGGGCATGGAAGCGAAAAGATGAGCGGACTAGGCACGGCTCCGGCTGTCCACACCAAATTGCGGGTTGGAATTGAGAGACCATCAACTAAAGACACGCTCCCTTCCGTCATACTCTCGACCCGAGCGTTAAATCGAATTTCCACGCCGCGCTGCGCGAGCACCTTCTGCGCGTATCGTCCTAGATCTTGGCCCAGCTCCGGCAAGATCACCGGACCAGAATGCACAAGCATAACTCGCAACATTTCTTCACAAAGATTAGGATAGAATGGAAGGGCTTGTCGTACGAAGTCATTCAAGGCCGCCACCGTTTCTACACCTGCGAAACCTCCGCCCGCGACTACGAAAGTAAGTAACGCCTGCCGATCGGTCTGGTTAAATTCTGAATTTGCCTCTTCCAGGTGGCGAAGAATTTGGGCGCGCAATCGAATCGCATCCGAAAGCGATTTCATCGGTACGGCGAACTCGGCAATACCTGGGAGATTATAAAAGTTGGTGACCGATCCCAGCGCAATGACCAAATGATCATAACCGATTTGTTGTAGGTGATTGCGAAAGTTGCGCGAAATCGAGACTAGCCTGGCAGAAAGATCGATCTGGCGCACATTCCCGACTAACACCTCAACCTTGTGAAGTAATTTCCGAAGTGGATTTACAATATTTGTGATCTCGAGATCACTCGCCGCGACCTCGTGGAGCATCGGCGTGAACAGAAAAAAATTGTCGTAGCTAACCAGACAAATCTCAACCGCGCTCTGCCTCGCCAGCAATTTCTCAAGATGCATGGCAGCATAAACTCCGCCGAAACCACCGCCGAGAATGACGATTCGTTTTTGGCGCAACCTACGAGTTACCCGAGCAATCATCGAATTCCTTCTGTAGCTGAGTTGCCGGAGAGAAGTCGTCGAGAACCTGTAGCGCCGCTAGGACTACTGCGCAGACGGTAGCTCGCCTTTTGTGTCCAGTAATTTGGACGGCGCTACGCCACTGGGGCCGGACTGACTTAACCCTTTCTCAATCTCATCTCGCGCTGCGCTGAACTCTTTTACCGCGCGACCCATCCCTCGGGCGAGCTCAGGCAGTTTTTTTGCTCCAAACAGGAGCAGCACGATAAGGAGGATTACCATCATGTCCGGCCCCATAAAATTCATAATACTGGCGATTGTTATAGGCATAAAAAAATCTCGGTATGTTTTTTTCGTAAAAAAGTTGTGCAGCGTTCAATCCATTCATACCGAATTGGCAAAGTTATATTCCCAGAAAGTGATCCACTGCTTAGCTAATCTCGCAGCGCTCTTCGACATCAGGCCACGCTCCTAAAGATCAATCAATCCGGAGAATTCACCTTCCGTGCTATGCCGCATCGGAGATTCACCCGGTGATGGCGTTGCACGTCCTTCAGTAAATCGCCGAAATAGTCACGGTCTTGTGGCTGAGGAGGTACAAACGGTCAATCCCGATCTGGTCGCACGCGATCGCGATGGGAAGCCTTTCACCGTGCGCTATGACGCGGTGAACGCGATGGTGCTCAACGAGTTCCTCAAGGAGCACTGCAAAGTAGAGCAGCTAACTAAGGACTTTGAGTCGCAGCTTGTGGAGCAGCAAAAGCAAATTGAAGCGCTTACTGCGGGGCCTTCAAAAAATGAGTGACCAGCTTGAACCGAGTAAACCCGCGCCGCAAATCGTTGTTAACAAGCAGTGAAGCGGATTAGCGCTGCGCACGTCACAGCCTTCGATTTAACTCGCTGTCGGCTTATCGGGCGCCGCCTATGCTCCCAGCCGTGAACTGTGGCAACTGTGGCAACTGTGGCGACTGTGGCGACTCTGGCGACTGTGGTATGGGCATAGACGCCGCACTTATCGTAGTCTGACGCGTCGTCGTTTCGGTTGCCGCGGGTTGGCTCGCGCACGAGACCAGCATCATGGCGGACACCAAAAATACAGAAGTAAGAATTATCAGTTTTTTCATAGTGTGTGTTGTTGGGTTTGGTAAGAAGGTTGTGTTGCGTTCAATCCATTCAACTGAATTGGCAAAGTTATATTCCAAGAAAGTGATCTCACTCATGTTGTGCTCCACATATCTCTGGGGAGGGAAGCTCGATCCACCAGGCCTTTCTAGTTAGGAGGAGCGGAATAAAAACAGGCCTGTCCGGTTGTACCTAACAAATGGAAAAATGTATATGAATTACAAGAAACTTATTGCAGGGACAATTGCTATTACAGTTTGTGCTTTTGGAGTCTCGAACGTGACGGCGCATGGCGGCGGTGGTGGTGGCGGTCACGGCGGCGGCTTCGGTGGAGGCGGTGGCTTCCATGGCGGCGGCTTCGGCGGAGGCGGTGGCTTCCGTAGCGGCGGCTTTAACGGTGGCTTTCGCGGTGGCGGGTTTCACGGTGCCTTTAACGGCGGTGGCTTTCGTGGCCGCGGCTTTCATGATGGTGGCTTTCGCGGCGGTCGGTTCAACAATCGCGGCTTCGACAATCGATTCTTCTTCTTCGGTGATTTCGGGGACCCATTCTTTTATTATCCCTACTCCTACTACGGCTACTATCCCTATGGCTATTATCCTTACGGTTATCCTTATGGTTACGGATACGGCGGCTTTACCAACGGCGGTTTTCGTGGCGGTGGCTTTCGCGGCGGTCGGTGATCCGTACAATCAATCTGTTTACCAAGGCAGTGCTCGATACACCGAGCAGTTGGCTGGACAAATTCAGCTCCGTCTGGCGTGAGCGACGACGGCAGCGGAGAGTGATCCGCGGACATAAGCGCGCTCACGACTTGCCAGAGGATGGCAAGATCGGCCAACAACGCTGGCTTGCGATCAACACTCCCAAGTTCCCGAAGGTGGTCTTTTATCGCGGGCCCGACGAGGAGAAGTCGATCCATCAGTCGTTTTTTCAAAGACTGGGGAATAAAAGTGGGACTCCGTGGGTTGTATTAAATGAATGCAACAGTCCATAACCGAAGCAGGAGCCTTGTACCCCATTGCGGTCGCTGAAGCGTCAAATAACACCACGGCGAAAGGAGAGGATCGGTATGTGTTGCATAAAGGCGTGATGTGGAGGCATCCACGCCTGGTGCGGTCCCAGTGGCAACCAACTTTCCACGATTTGAGTCCGTGGAAATCGGCCTTTGGTGCGATGGCGATCCCATGCAAACGCGCTGGTTTCAAATTGCAGTTTGTAGCCGATGTAACCGATTAAAAAACGCTATGGCCGCGACACTCGAAGCCGAGTATGCTTTTGATGCTGAAGATCTCGAGTCGAGAGCCAAGGTTGTGAAATTTGCCGTGATTCAGGGGAACGAGACAGAGGGCGCCGCTCAGGAACACGAATTGGCGTCTTTTGAGGAAACGATGTTGCCTCACATGGATGCGGCCCACAACCTCGCCAGATGGCTGCTTCGCAACGAAGAGGATGCGCAGGATGTCGTCCAAGAGGCGTACCTACGTGCGTTTAAGTCTTTCAGTGGATTCCATGGCTCCAATGGCCGCGCCTGGTTGCTGACGATTGTCCGGAACACCTCTTACACATTGCTGAAAAAGAATCGGGCGGTTGATCTCACCACAACTTTTGATGAGGAAATACATACGGCCGGCCACGAGTCCGTCAGTCCGGCAACCATTCTGGAGCACAGTGAAAACGCGGAACTAATCAAAGAGGCAATGGATGAATTGCCTGTGCAATTCCGGGAAATCTTGGTGCTGCGCCACCTAGAAGGTTTGTCCTACAAGGAAATAGCCGACATCGCGCAAATTCCGCCGGGTACGGTTATGTCGCGGCTCTCCCGCGCACGCGCCGAACTAAAGGAATATTTGGCGGGTCGGATCAGTAAGGATAAATAGATGAACTGCGAAGAAGCTACAAAACTGATGGATGGTTATTTGGATGGCGAACTGGATCCAATGACCAGCCAGAAAATCGAACAACACTTGCGGGACTGCCGTAAATGTGAGCAGGCGTATGAGGCGCACACAGCGCTCGCTCATGCGATTAGCCGGGGCGCGCCGTACTATAAGGCTCCGGCCGAACTGCGTCAGCGTGTTCAATCCTCTTTACGAGATGCAGTTGGTGTAGGGGCTTCGCGGAGTGGTGCTGCACGAGAAAATCACGCGTCGCTTACATCGCGGTGGGCAAAGCGCCGTCCCGTTCTGCCTGAGATACCATGGAACTGGCTGGCTCTCGCAGCAGCTATCATCTTCGCCGCGATCATCGCTTCCAGTTTCCTGCCTCGACTACGACCGCCTACTTCCGACCAGTTCCTCGCGACACAACTTATAGCTAGTCACGTCCGCTCGCTTATGGCGGATCACCTCACGGACGTCGCTTCCTCTGATCAGCATACTGTAAAACCCTGGCTGGATACGAAACTCGATTTCGCGGCTCCCGTGCCAGACCTTTCCAGCCAGGGTTTTCCTTTGATTGGCGGACGTTTGGATTACCTCGATAACCACTCGGTAGCAGCGCTGGTTTATCAAAGGCGCAAGCATTTTATTAACCTCTTTATCTGGCCGACAACATCCAAGGATAGCAAAGAGCAAAAGATGGTGGAACGCGAGGGCTATCACCTGGTCCACTGGGCTGACGGCGACTTCACTTACTGGGCGGTATCCGACGTCAGTGTTGGCGACTTGCAGAATTTCCAGCAAAGTTTCGAGCAACAAGTCCCGCCTCATTGAGCGAAAAGAATTGATCGACGCGGGTGATACCACGCGCGGCAAGCTGGAGCCAGTTTGCTTTGAATATTAACTCGCGTTCCAAGGCTTTCTTCAAATCTCGCTTATTCCATCTCGTTCCTTAGAGAGGTTTTTGGGTAGATTCTAGTATCAATTTCTGGAAGCGCGGATCGTTCCGGAGCGGATCGAACATTGGATCTAGCCGAAGCAGCGCGGGAGTAAGCGGCACGTTTGAAGCCAGCGGGCCTGTATACGGTATCGAGAGTACTTTCTGTAACGCGGCGATGGCGCGGTCGGGCTCGCCCATTTGCGCATACACGCGGGCAAGAATCTCAATCGGAGAGGGGCCATCCACCGCGTCTTTTTCGATCGGGACAACGGTCATCGCCCGCTCCGACAGAGCCAACGCGGCGGCTTTGTCACCGAGCCCCATATTGATGAGCGCGAGATCTCCAA
>DASSFL010000071.1:0-26864 GCA_035694525.1 Candidatus Udaeobacter sp.
ATTCATCGCAATGTGTCGGCGCATCGGTTGCGTTTCACCGGCAGCATCGAGGAGGGTGTGGAGAATTCGCAGATCGTCTTTATCGCCGTTCCTACTCCACAACAGCCGAATGGCGATGTCGATCTTAGCTTCCTGGAGAAAGTCGCTCGTGAAATCGCGGGAGTCTTGACCGATTACCGTGTCATTGTCGACAAGAGCACAGTGCCTGTGAAAACCGGCGAAAAAGTGGCCGAATCAATCAAGAGGTACAACCGCCACGGCGCGGACTTCGATGTGGTCAGTAACCCTGAATTCCTGCGCGAAGGTTGCGCGGTGGCCGACCTGATGGACCCTGATCGCATCGTAATTGGAGCGCAAAGCGAACGCGCCATCGACCTCATGAAGAAGATTTATGAGCCGTTTATGGCGCCGATCCTGGTCACCGATATCAGCAGCGCCGAGCTCATCAAACATTGCGCGAATTCATTTCTGGCGTTGAAAATTTCGTATATCAACGCAGTCTCGACAATTTGCGAGACCAGCGGGGCTGACGTCGAAAAAGTTGCTGATGGCATCGGGATGGATCACCGAATCGGCCGCGATTTTCTAAACGCCGGAATAGGATACGGCGGTTCGTGTTTTCCCAAAGACATTGCTGCCTTTATCACGATCAGCGAACGCCTAGGTGTTCCGTTTACCTTGCTCAAGGAAGTACAGCGCATTAACAATTCCCAGAAAGAACGTTTTCTAAAGGTGATTCGGGAAACGATGTGGGTGTTGAGAGAAAAGCGAATTGCAGTGTGGGGTCTCACATTTAAACCCGATACGGACGATGTCCGTTCGTCTGTCGCAATAGAACTGGTGACAGATTTGCTTCGCGAAGGAGCGCATGTCATCGCCTACGACCCAAAGGGAATGCAGAAAGCCCGCGCTATCAAAGCGGTCGCCGACGCGGAATTCGCCTCATCTGCCCTTGGAGCAGTGAATGATGCCGAAGCGCTGATCATCGCCACGGAATGGAACGAATTCGCCAACGTGGACCTCGCGGTAGTGAAAGAAAAAATGAGAACGCCCATCGTCTTCGACGGGCGAAACCTGTTAGACCCTGAAACGATGGGCCGACTGGGCTTTCACTATTATTCGATTGGACGCGCCAGCGTGAAACCGCAATAACTGTCCTTCCAGAACATGGCGCGCCTTTCTGCTCGCCGAATTGCGCTCAAGGCCTTGCGCACGTGGCGAAAAGAAAGGCGATTTGCCGACTCGATCGTCTCGGAATTTCTCGCAAAGGCGCTGTTGCCCGATTCGGATCGCGCGTTTGCTTTGGAACTCGTTTACGGCGTCGTGCGTAATTTAACGTTGCTTGATTTCTGGATTGGGTGTCTGCGCGCTTCAAAGGTGGATGTCGATCTTCGTGATGTTCTGCGCCTGGGATTGTATCAGCTTTTCCTCATCAAGACCGCTCCACATGCGGCGGTCCATGAGACCGTCGGACTCGTCCCACAAAGACAGCGACCAGTCGTGAATGGCATGCTTCGCGCCGCGGTCCGGAGGCAGAGAGAGTTGTTTGCTCGTGTCGATGCAGAGCCTCTGTTTGTTCGAGCCTCGCATCCGCAATTTCTTGTCGAGCGCTGGCAGCAGCATTTCGGTGCCCAACCCGCGGAAGAACTCTGTAAATGGAACAATTTTCCCGCGCGGGTCTACGGACGGATTAATCAACTACGAATCGACCGGGAAGAGTTCCTCCGACTTTATCCAAGCGCGCGGCCGCTGGTGCGTAATCCCGAGTTCATTGAATTTGATGTGTTGCCGCCAGGCGCTGTCAGGCAGGGTCACTGTTACATTCAAGATCCAAGCACCGCGATTGCCTGTCAGATTCTGAGTCCCCGGGCTGGGGAAAAGGTCCTCGACGCATGCGCTGCGCCCGGCGGGAAAACCGGTTACATCGCTCAACTAATGAAAAACCGGGGAACAATTGTTGCATGCGATCGCGATCCAGGGCGATTGCAGATCTTAAAAGAGAACGTGGCGCGCCTTGGGGTTGGGATCGTCCATATTTTCGAGCACGATTGGACACGCGGTCACGTCCCTGCAGAGATTGCTGCAATGGCGCCATTCGATCGCATCCTGCTTGATGCGCCTTGCAGCAATACCGGAGTGATGCGACGACGGGTGGATGTCAGGTGGCGATTGCAACCAGGCGATTTCCCCCGGATGCAACAGCGGCAACTCAAAATGCTTCGCGCGCTCATCCCATTATTACAGTCGCATGGTGAACTTGTTTACAGCACGTGCAGCCTTGAGCCGGAAGAGAATGAACAGGTCGCGCGCCTTGTTCTGGACTGGCCGCCGGACCTGCGTCCTATGGAACAGAAGCGTTCGCTTCCCTTTCGAGACGGTTTCGATGGCGCTTTCGCAGCGAAATTTATTCGAAGCGCATAGCATCAGCCGGTTGCGTCCGGCGAGGCCGGTGGAATGATAAGGGCCTATGCACGACGCCCGATTTGATAAACTTGCGAAACTTCTGGTGGAATATTCCATCCGTCTCAAGCGCAATGAAACAGTCCTCATCGAGGCATTCGATATTCCCGACGAAATGACGATCGCGCTGATACGCGCGGCGCGACAAGCGGGCGGTGTGCCGTTTGCGCAGACCTATCACGCCCGGGTAAACCGCGCGCTCGCGCTGGAGGCCTCCGATAGGCAGTTAAACCTCATGGCAAGCCACGAACTGGCACGAATGAAAAAAATGGATGCGTATATCGCAGTGCGCGGCAGCAACAACGTCACGGAACTGTCTGATGTGCCACCGGAGACAATGAAATTAATCGCCAGGAAAATGCGGCCGGTGCAGGACCAGCGAGTCAAAAGGACCAAGTGGGTGGTGCTGCGCTGGCCCACACCGTCCATGGCCCAGCTTGCTGGAATGAGCACCGAAGCGTTCGAAGATTTCTATTTCGAAGTCTGCACTCTGGATTATCGGAAACTTCTGCCCGGCATGAAGGCGCTCCAGCGGTTGATGGAAAAGACCGATCGAGTCGACATCAAAGGTCCGGACATCGACCTCCATTTCAGCATCAAGGGAATTCCGGCGGTAATCTGCGGTGGCGATCGCAATATCCCCGATGGCGAAGTGTTCAGCTGCCCCGTGAGAGATTCAGTCGAGGGTCATGTGACGTTTAGCGCGCCGAGCATTTATCAGGGGATCGCCTTTGATGGCATCCGTCTGGAATTCAAGAATGGAAAAGTCGTTGACGCCACAAGCAATGAAACGAAAAAACTGAACAAGATTCTCGATTCAGATCCGGGTGCCCGTTACATCGGTGAATTTTCGCTCGGATTTAATCCGCGCATTTTGCATCCCATGCGGGACATTTTGTTCGATGAAAAGATCGCCGGATCGTTTCATTTCACCCCAGGGCAAGCTTACGAAGAAGCGGACAACGGAAACCGAAGTCAGGTGCACTGGGATATGGTAAGCATTCAGCGCCCCGATTACGGCGGCGGAGAAATCTATTTCGACGGAAAGCTGATTCGAAAGAACGGCGTGTTTCTTCCGAAACAACTGCGTTCGCTAAACTGGCGCTGATCGACTACGAGGGCTCGTCTGGTCAGGCTCGTTTTGGCGCGCTGACAGGATTTAAATGCATCATGACGATCTCGCCGCCTTCTCCAAGTTCCAGATTTGCTATTTCAAACATTGGCGCTCCGTCAACTGGGGACGGTCCGGCGCCGGGCAACTGAACAGCCACCTGCTTGGAATTCGAGTTTAGGATAACAGATGCAATTTCAAGTGAGGGCGCAAACTCCAGCGTCGTAATCTGGAATGGCACCGTGACGAGGACAGATGCCCGTCCCTGTCGCGACGGTGTGAGCTGGACCGGCGCGGTCTCAGAATTTGGCATCACCTGTAATCCCGCGACTGCAAATGACGGCAAACCACCAGGCGTCGGCCTCTGCTGTTGAGATGGAACCATTCGAATCGTGCCGAGCGCTCCTGAAGTGGGCTGAATCTTTGCCACTTCGAAGCTGACCTGCAAATTCAAAGCCGACTGAGGCTGCTGAGGCGAGGGCAACCGCATCGTGACCAGCTTCGATATGGGACGCACCTTGAGAGCGCCCATCTTAAAACTGGGTGTCAACTGCATGGCTGCGATTTCGAACGAGAAAGTGAGCTGCACGGATGTTTGCATCGCGGCAGGTGGTTGTTGCGGTTTGGCCGTCGGCGGGGCCGGGGCTTTGTTTACGGGAGCGGGTGGGGTCTGAGTTGTTTCAGGCATGATTGCGGGTGTTGTTGTTTGCGGAAATACAGGTTCTGCGGAAGCGGCCCTTAGTGGCTCAGAGGCGAAGGTGGCAGCTCTTGCAAGCACTGGCGTGGGAATGACGGTGGAAACTCGTTCGTCGGGCACTGATTGTTCCAGGCTCACCGATTCAACGGGAAGCTCAGTCAACGCTGTCGCGGCGGGCAATGCGATTTCTGCATCTTGCGCTCTCTTAGCGGGCTCCACCTCGAATGGCGAGGTTTCCTCTGCACCGTCAAACGCATCGCTCGCCTCTTGTGTGGGCGAGGTGATTTCCTCAATGCCTTCGGGAATCGTAGCAGCCGCTGGCGGCGCCATCACCGCAGTGACTTCGGTCAATTCATTGATCGGTGAAACCTCGGCCATCTCAGCCGGCTGGGTAGTATCGGTATGTAAGCTCTCCCCGTTCTCTGCCTGTTCGAGAATCGACCCCACGGATGCTTCAGACTCTGATTCAACAAGCGACACCTGGCGATCTGGCGCTTCCATCTGATAGGCCGAGTCTCGTGACGGCTTCGCTCTGAGGCCTTCGGTCAGATCAAAATTATCATTCAGGTTGCCCGAAGGAATAGCGGTATGGCGCAATGACGGTTTCGCCGCCTTTAGTTGCAGCGAAACCTGACGCGGTCCCCCGACAAAGCCGTTGCCCTGCAAAGGTTTCTTTTGCGGCGTCACCGATGCTCTCGGCTTAAACAGGGCAGGCGCAGCAGCAGAGGTTGTCCGCGAATAACTAGGCACATCGAAGGCATAACGACCGCGAAGCTTAGGCACGGTAACCCAGGCGAGTATCACCAGTCCCGCTAAAAGTAGTCCCCCGACAATCCACATTCTGGTTCTTGCCAGAACGCCGGATGACGCAGATTTGACAGGTACAGCTTCAACGACTGGACTCGTGGAGGCGCTCGTTTGGGCGACAGCCGGCTGATTATTCTGTTCGTTGGAAACAGGCGATGTCTGCGGTGATTCGGCGGGCGCGGCCGCGGCCGTAGAATCGCTGCCACCTGAAGACGGTACCGAGGCCGGTTGCTGCTCCGGCTGAGCGCCTGTTCCCGAGACTGAGTCGTTCGACGAGGAGATGGAAGTCGGCCCAGTTGTTGATCCACCGCCGGCAATATCCAGTGCGGCGCTGGGCGCGGTCACCGTTGAGCTCAAAGCCAGCCCTTCACTTTTCGAGGTGTCACTTTGGCTATTTGCAGCAAAGACCTTGTCTGGAATAGGACTCGGCTCGACTGCTGGACTCCCCTCAGCCTGGGCGGTGTCGAACGCAGGTGTCGGCATCGCCTCTGCCGGGGGCCTTTGCACCCAGCCGACGTCGTAAAAAGCGTCAGCAAAAACGCTGTTTAGTGCTGACGAATAAATCTTATTGGCCGAAGCAGTCCAATCGGCGGCCTTCTCTTGGTTGTTGTGTTGAAATTCCCAAGCCGCCTGAGCGTAATACAATGCGGGGGTGTCGCCGGTAAACTGAAACTCGTCCATCATTGCATGTGCGCGGCTCTCTTTTCCTTCAAGCAAAAGCGTCATGTAAATCTTGAATTTGATGAGCTGTGCCGCCTGATTTTTATCCCCGCCGGGCGTGCGCTTGTACAACGTCTCAAAACGGTCTCGCGCTTTTGCATATTCCTTCTTCTTAAAGGGAATTTGCGCCAGATTGTATTGTGCCTCGCGAAGTTTGGTATCCAGCTTCGCGGCCTTCTTAAATGCCGCTTCGGCCTGATCGAACTGCTCCTGCTGCATCAGAATCTCGCCGCGTAAATTAATCGTCGCGGCCTGATTCGGATCAACCTGGTCCGCTTCATCGACCAGTTTCAGAGCTGCCGCCAAATCGCGTTGCCGCAGCGCCTGTTGTGCCTGCTCAAACTTTGCGCGAGCGGTGGCCTTTGTCTTTTCCGAGCGCTCAGCAGCCGTCATCAGCGGCAGCGAAGGCCGCGCTTCGCCGACCGGCTTTTCCAGCCATCCAACTTCGTAAAGGGATTCGGCGAAAAGTTTATTTAGTTGTGGCGAAAAATTCTTCTCCGCGGCGCTGATCCAATCTTTCGCTTCCTTCTGATTCTTTTGTTTGAGCGCGACGGCTGCCTTCACGTAGTTGACTGCGGGCGTATCAGGCGAAAGCTCCAACTTGGCCTGAATGGAATCGACCATGTTGTCTTTCCCCTCCAGGAGATACGTAAGCAGGATCTTGTATTGGATCAGCTGCGAAGCTTCTTTTGCGAGATCGGATTCTCCGCTCGAAAGAAGTTGCTCGAACCGCTTCCGCGCTTCTTCCCAATCTTTTTTAAGAAATGGGATCTCCGCCATGTTGAAGCGCGCGTTCCAAAACTTGGGATCGATTCGGGAAGCATCCTGGAGCGCTGCTTCCGCCTGTTCGTAATTGCCCTGCCGCATCAGGATCACGCCGCGCAAGTTCTTCGAAGCAGCAAGATCAGGTTGACGGGCATCGATGGCATCAAGTTGTTTGAGCGCTTCCGCAAATTTGTTCGAATCGAACGCGCGGAACGCAGCGTTGTACATTTCCTCCAACTCCGCCTTGGTCGGAGCGACATTTTCCGCCCCAAACGAATCCGCGGCGAATAACCTAAGCACCATCGCGGCGACCGCCGCCATCCCCCACACTCTCATGAAGTAGCGATTGAAACCCTATTCGGCACGTCTGACAAGTGGAAAGTTGCTCCAGACAATCGATTTTTCGGCTCCCTTCGGAAAAATCGATACAGGATATATCAAGGCGCGGCTACACGGTCCAGCCGCAAATCAGTCATTGAGGTTCCCCACAATCCGTAATCCTTCCAAAGTAAGGTTCGGATGAACCACGCCGATCTCGGGCAATCCCCGCGCGATCAGTCGCGCGTATCCCCCCGTCGCCACGACGTGAACCTTCTTACGCGAAAACTCCTCTGCTCTAACTTGCGCCAAAATTTCGCGCACCAATCCGCGATAGCCGAACACGGCCCCCGAAAGCATTGCATGGATGGTCGATTTGCCGATCGCGCGTCGCGGTTCTTTCAATGAAAGCTTGGGCAAGAGTGCCGTTCGCTGATAAAGAAAGTTAGTCATCGCTTCGAGCCCCGGGGCGATCACACCGCCGATATAGGCCCGACGCTCTGAAACGATATCAAAGGTCACCGCCGTACCGAAGTCCACCACGATTGCGGGACAGCCGTAGAGTGCCGTGACGGCCGCAGCGTTCGCCAGTCGGTCCGCGCCAATCGACCGCGGCTTGGGATAATCAATCTCGACGCCCAGCTTCAGCTTCCAGTCGAGCCAGATTACCTTCGCTTTTCCGGCAGCTTTCAAAATTGCCGAGTTCTTCGCGGGCACTACCGAAGAGACGACTACCTTCCCCACATTTCGTTTTCCAAGAAGCTGGGCGACCATGCGAGTTGAAACCTTGCCGGTAACGACCCGCGTCGATGCGAAGACCCGGGTTGTCGATGCAAACGCAAATTTTGCATATGAATTGCTGATATCGACCAGGAGATAATCGGAGCCATGCGCCACGCTCAAGATGCAGACACCTAACGTCGTGCGCCGTCAAGCGCCTGTCCCATTCATCCAAGCAACACGCCGGGACGCTGGTTCCAGCTTGCTTGCGACCCACTTTCGCAACGCGTAGCGTCGCGTTGTGAGAAAACTCGTGCACCGTCCGCGGCGGTTGCGGCGTTCGTCTGCTCTGCGAAACCTCGTGCGCGAGACACATTTGAACGCTCACAATTTCGTTTTGCCGCTGTTTGTAAGTGAAAAGGTGCAGCAGCGCAGGCCAATCGCCAGCATGCCAGGGGTTTTTCAGTTGTCTGTACGGGAAGTTGCCGACGAAGCGCGTGCCGCGCAGGACTTGGGACTGCAAGCCGTTCTACTTTTCGGAATTCCAGAACAAAAAGACGAACAGGCTAGCGGCGCTTACGCCGAAAACGGGATCGTCCAAACAGCACTGCGAGCCATTAAATCAAGATGCCCGGATCTTGTCACGATTACCGACGTCTGCTTGTGCGAGTACATGAGTCATGGCCATTGTGGTGTGACACACATTGACGGAAATCATTTCCGCGTTCTCAACGACGAGACTATCGAGTTGCTGGCGAGGACGGCGCTCTCTCACGCCGCAGCTGGCGCGGATATCGTGGCACCGAGCGACATGATGGACGGCCGCGTTGGCGCGATTCGCGAGGCGCTCGATGCCAGAGGCTTCGATCAAACTGCGATTATGAGTTACGCGGCCAAGTTTGCGTCGGCCTTCTACGGACCATTCCGCGAAGCAGCTGAGAGTCCGCCGCAGTTTGGCGATCGTCGCTCTTATCAGATGGATTTTGCCAACGGTAAAGAAGCCTTGTGGGAGGTAGCACTGGATATCGAGGAGGGAGCGGACATCGTGATGGTAAAACCCGCTCTTCCCTACATGGACATTTTGTGGCGTGTTCGTGAGCGGTTTGGAAAACCGACCGCCGTTTATCATGTGAGCGGCGAGTATGCGATGGTTAAGGGGGCCGTCGAGAAAGGGCTTCTGAACGAGCGCGATGCCGTACTCGAGATCATGACTGGGCTTAAGCGAGCAGGAGCCGATATCATTGTCACCTATTGGGCGCGCGAACTCGCGAGATGGCTACCCAAATAAAACGCGCCCACGGCGAAACCGAGAGACACGCCCGGCTGAAGCGGCTGGCGTTTTTGTGGGCGCAGGCCCAAGGCTATTCCGCGTGCGCAATGGAAGTGAGTCTGCCAAAATGCCGGTATCGTGCCGACGTCGCGGCGTATCGACTGACGCCTAAGAGAATTGGATCCACGGCGATTTTTGAGTGTAAACAGGCGCTCTCCGATTTGCGGCGAGATAATTGCCAGAGCGATGCTGCCAGCCAGCGACTCGAGACGATTTGCCAACGCCGCCAGCTTCTCGAAAAGCGGCTTCGCGCACACTATCCGAACTTGCGGAACGGCGATTCCCTATTTCCCGAATTCGATTTGCCTGATTTCACCGTGATCGGCCACCGCGGGTACGCACGAATTTTGCGTGAGCTGCGCGCTTTGCAAAATCGCCTGTACGATTGCACCAAGTTCGACAAGTTACTCCGCTATCGCTGTGCGAACTTGTATTTCCTCGTTCTACCCGAGGACTTATTCCGCGATTGGGAGATTCCTGTCAGCTGGGGCGCTCTTGTCGAAGCCGACGGTGCGCTCAAGCTCGTGCGTAAACCAAGCTGGCACGAAACAACAGCCGAGTGTCACATTCGGCTTTTACACCGAATCGCCGTGGCCGGGACACGAGTAACTAATCGAAAATTGGAAATCACGTTCGACGAGATTGTAACCGCGGAACGGTATCGATCCTGTTAAATCAACCACACGGGGCGCCTAAAGGGACGCGCGCTACCAACGCAAAGCGAAGCGTCAAGCCCAGGTAGGCCGGCTAGTCCTCTGCACGCCGCTTTCCGGGTTCCGGCCAAGGCGCGCACGGAGTGACGCGCCATAGCCACACTAATTCCCCTCGGTTCTAAGAGGAAATCGGCACGACCAAATTGTGTCCGGTCATCGCCTTCGGTTGCGGCAGTCCAAGCAAAAACAGAAGAGTCGGCGCGACGTCGGCCAGAATTCCGTCTTCGCACCGAAAACGCGCGGCATCGTTGGCCACGTAAGTGAAATGTACAAGGTTGCTCGTGTGCGCGGTGTTGGGCGAACCATCAGCGTTGCGCATCTGCTCGCAATTGCCATGGTCGGCAGTCGCGATGGCCTTGCCGTCGAGCTCGAGCAGTTTGGGAATGATTCGCGCCATGCATTTATCTACCGTCTCTACAGCTTTTATTCCCGCTTCGACCACGCCGGTGTGGCCGACCATGTCAGGATTGGCGAAGTTGAGTATGATCAGATCGTAGTTCGCCATCCGCGCGAGTAATTCCTCGGTGACTTCGAACGCGCTCATCTCCGGCTTCAAATCGTAAGTGGCGACCTTTGGCGAAGGAATCAATTTGCGTTCTTCGCCCGGAAACGGCTTCTCGATGCCCCCGTTAAAAAAATAGGTGACATGCGCATACTTTTCCGTCTCGGCGATGCGCAATTGCCGTTTACCGGCCGCGCTGACGATTTCGCCCAGGATGTCGGCAAGTGCTTCCGGCGCAAAAACAAACGGCGAAGAATAAGTGACATCGTATTGCGTTAGCGTGACAAACTCCACCTGCGGCCAGACCTCGCGGTCGAAGCCATCGAAATCCTTCAGCAAAAATGCCTGCGACAACTGACGCGCACGATCGGCGCGAAAGTTGAAAAACAAAACCACGTCGCCATCACGCACCCGCTGCTCATTTGCGTGAGAAAAAATCAATGGCGGCATGAACTCGTCCGTTTTGCCGTTTTTGTATTGCTGATCCACAGCCGCCGAGGGAGAGGATTTGCAGATTTCGCCGCGACCAAGAACAACCGCGTCCCACGCTTTTTTGGTGCGGTCCCAGCGCAGATCGCGATCCATCGCAAAATACCGGCCCACAACCGTTACAATCCGCCCGCCGCTTTTCTCGAGTTCTTTCTCGCACGTCTTTAGGTAACTGGCGCCGCCGGTCGGTGACGTGTCGCGCCCGTCGGTGAACGCGTGAACGAAGATTTCCGTAACGCCCGCTTCCCGCGCCGCGTTCGCAAGCGCGATCATGTGCGAATAATGGCTGTGCACGCCGCCGTCTGAAACCAGTCCAAGCAAATGAAGCCGGTGACCGCGGGCCCTGGCAAAGGTTTCCTGCAAAACTCGGTTGCGCGTTAGTTCGCCTTCTTTAATCGCCTTGTTAATTCGCGTCAGATCCTGGTAAACGATCCGACCAGCTCCCAGATTTAGGTGGCCGACTTCCGAGTTGCCCATCTGTCCTTCGGGCAGACCGACGTCGCCTCCGCTTGCGCTCAACTTGGCGCCTGGATAATCCCGATAGAGCTTGTCGTGAAACGGAGTCGACGCGAGAAGGGTTGCATCGCCATTTTCCTTGCGCTTGTCTGCGCCGCCTGGATTAATGCCCCAGCCATCGCGAATGATAAGCATTATTGGACCAGCCATACGTCGCGCACTTTGCCGATGAATGAGAAGATCGACAAGCCGTTCTTTCGAATACAGCACGGCATTTGCGACGGTCATCCGCCTTCGCTAGGCTATAGGGTGAGACGTAGACCGCCGCTACAGGGAAGGTAATGAAGTGGCGTAACCAGTTACTGGCACTTTTTTGTCTCCTCGCCTTTGCCGGAATTGGCGTTCTTTATTTTCAGCACTGGGTCATCCGGAAGCCTTTCGGAATTATTCTGTTTGTTGGGGAAGGCCTTTCCCCTGGCCGGCTTGCCCCTACCCGCGCCTATTCCGCTGGCGCCGGCACACGCTTGAACCTGGATTCAATGGCTCATGCAGCTTTGGTGATGAATTATTCAAGGGATTTCGCAGCTCCGGACCAGGCGGCCGCCGCAACCGCGATTGCGACAGGCGAGAGAGTGGCCAATCGCGCCGTTGCAATTAATGCCGACGGGAAGGCAATCAAAAGCATCGTGGAGTTAGCGCGGGAATATGGACGGGCCACGGGACTCATAACGGACACAAAGCTCACTGATCCGACGAGCGCGGCCTTTTACGCACATCCCACCGAGTCGAGCGATGCCGAGAAGATTGCAGCCGAGTTTGTGGATGGCGGAAACATCGACATCGCTATGGGCGGCGGAGCGGCGCAATTTCTTCCAATCACAAAAGGCGGGGAGAGACAGGACAGCCGCGATCTCTTGCTCGAACTCCGTGGCAACGGGTTCGATATCGTTCGGACCCGAGCCGAGCTGGACGCGGTTCCCGCGTGGCGCCGCCCGAAACTGGTCGGCGTTTTTAGCAAAGAAGATCTGGCCTTCGTGAACCAGGTAGAAGAAAGAAGCCAGCAGCCCAGCCTCGCGGATATGGTGAGGCGAGCAATCCAATTGCTCCAGTACAACGTTGGCGGGTATTTGCTGGTGGTGGATGCGGGGTTAATGCGAAGGGCAGCGCAGGAAAACAACGGAGAAAGGACTCTCGGTCAAACGGTGGAACTGGACCGCGCAGTTGGAATCGCGCGAAGTTACGGCGGAGAGAAATCGACGATAATAGTCTGCGGTGATGTGGCACTCGGCGGATTAAACCTGAATGGATTCCCTTTTCGCAAAGATAGCGGCATCGCTCTCCTAGGTTTTAACTCTGCCGGACAGCCCTGGATCACCTGGGCGACTGGACCGAATGGCGATAAATCGTACGGAGCAGCGAAGATACCAGGTAAACAAGAGGAAAATCAGAGCAAACAATCCCCGACGGAGCAGCCGGAGCCGGCCGCGTTTTACACGAAATCCGCCCTGGTCACTGTTGAAGACGTAGTCGCGTTTGGCAATGGCCCCGGAACAAACGCTCTGGCCGGAGTAGTGGAGAGCACAAAGGTGTTCGAAATTCTGCGCGATGAACTCTAACGGCCTTGGTCGCGTTAAACCGTTAAATCGTCACAAGATTGGATCGTCCGTTTTAACGATGTAACGAATCACGAGTCACTCGGGGCTTAGCTACACCGTCCTTATTTTGCCATTTCACGATAGGGCAACCCCAACTCATAGAGCGCGATCTCTTGCCGAAGCTCGGTGGCTAACGAATCGTCACCCTGACTCTGCCCCAGCTGTATCGCAGCCTGGGCGGTTTCGATCGCTTTTCCAAATTGGCCAGCCTCCGCATATGCCGCAGCCAACGTGCGGAGCACAAGCACATTGGTGCCTCCGGAAAGCTGCTCAGCTTGCTGTGCAAATTGAGTCGCCCTGGCTCCGTTTCGCAATGATGCGTTGGAACCTGCGGCCAGCAACCACGCCAGATTATTCAGGGCGGAAACGGATTGAGGAGAAATGTCCAACGCCTTTTCGTAGTGTTCGATGGCTTCGGCGGATTGCCCTTTTTCATCAAGAGCAACGGCCAGGACCGTGTGACAGTCTGCGTTATTAGGCTGGATTAACAAGGCAGCCCGGGAATGCTCAATTGCAGCATCGAGGTTCCCTTTCTCAAGCAGAGCGTGGCTGAGACCGTAACGGGCAAGAAAGTAATCGGGACGTATTGCCACCGCGTTTTGATAGTGAGCGATCGCGTCGTCGATTCGCTTCTTTTGAAGAAGGGCATTGGCGAACGCCACGTGGGCATCTGGATCGTTTGGCTGCATCCTGACCGCTTTGTCGCAATAAAAAATTGCCTCGTCCACCTGGCCTTTGCCCAGAAGGGCAGTGCCAAGATTGTAATCGGCATCCCAAAAGTCAGGCTGCATATCGAGCGTCGTCCGGTAATGCCGAATCGCGTCGTCAAGCTGGCCTTTCTCGAATAGCACGATGCCCAAATTGTTGTGGGCCATCCAGCAACCAGGATTTCTGGCCAGAGTCGTCCGCCAAAGCGTGTCGATGTCGCCATACATTGCAGCTTGTCGCCACGTCAGTATCGCCAACACTGCCACCACACAGAGCGCCGCGCTTAAGACTAAGGTGCGACCGCTCTTAAACGTGTCGGCCAAATTGACCAGACCAGCAGACGCCAAGGCAATCGGACCGATACAGGCGAGGTATTGATAATGATCGGCTACAAACGTGTAGCGAAATGTATAAAGCATGATGAATCCCAGTACCGGGCTCAGGGTCGCAACGAAAAATCCCGCTGCGACCTCGACGCCGCGTCCCAAATATCGACGCAGAAAATAGAGAGCTCCGCATGCCATAACTCCCGCTAACAGCCACGCATAGTTGAGCAGATGCGTCGGCGCGATATCCCATCGCGGATAAATAAATGTCAGATTAGATGGCCAAATGAGTTTGCTGAGATAAAACCAAACGGCACGGCTCGCGACGAGAACTCGTTCGATCGGGCTCAGGAACGTAAAAACGGCACGGCTCGTCCCTTGGTGGTACCGCTCCCACCACATCGCCAGTGCACCCATGGCGATGCCAAGGACAACAAAGGGAATGATCTGGAAAACTCGCTTCCAACTGATAGGCGTCCTCTGCAACCACAGAATTAAGAATAATGCCGCAGGCAGCGTGCAGGCCGTTGTCTTGGCCGAAAGCGCCAGTAGATACAGGATCAGGGCAAGTCCATAAAATAGCCAAGGCCGCTTTGTTCTTCCGTTAACGAACGCAATCCAGGCAAGTAGGGTGAGCAAGAAGAAGAGGCCCATGAGCACATTTTTGCGTTCCGTGATCCAGGCGACTGACTCCGCCTGCACCGGATGCAGCGCGAAAATTGCTCCAGCCAGCCACGCTCCCGGCACCTTTAACCGCGACAGGACCAGCCACACCAGCAGAGCATTGGCGACATGAAGCACAAGATTGACCCAGTGATAACCTGTTGAGTTCAGTCCCCAAATCCCGTGTTCGATGCGAAAAGTTGTATAGACCAGCGGGAAATACTGCGAAGGCGAATCCAGCGAGAACCAGATTCGTCGGAGACCATCAGGCGCCGTTAGCAGCTCATTATTGGTGATGTAAACGTCGTCGTCCCAAAGAAAACCGCCATTCCAAGCAGGCCGATATACGAAAATCGTTACAGCTGCCAAAACAAGAGCGAAAATGAATGCGCGACGTGACGAAAAAAGACGTTCGGCAATTTCATGCATAAGCTGCAGGCAAGTCACGCAAATTGACGCAAATGGACTCCTTCAGCGCCGCACCTTTGTGGAGGCACAAAAACTCCCAGGGATCTGAGAAGCCGACCCAATTTCAAATGACCGAGTTGCAACCTCCCATTTCTCGAGGGAATACCAGGTTTTGTGACTCCTACAATTGACGATAGCGGCAAGGCCTTGCGTGGTGGGTGGTGGCTTCTGGCCGTAATTGTTTTCGGCCTCGTTATTGCCATCAGAATTCGACTCCTTGGAGTTCCACTTGAGCGCGACGAAGGCGAATACGCTTATGCCGGCCAATTGATTTTGCAAGGTGTTCCACCATACACGCTCGCCTACAACATGAAGTTCCCAGGAACTTATGCAGCCTACGCGGCAATCATGTCGATCTTTGGGCAAACAATAACCGGAATTCATTTGGGACTGCTTCTTGTCAATGCAGCTACGTTCATTCTGGTCTTTTTACTGGGCCGCCAACTTGTGAATTCGGTAGTGGGACTTACCGCGGGAATGAGCTATGCCGTGCTCTCTGTAAGCCCATCGGTGCTTGGGTTTGCCGGTCACGCCACACATTTTGTGTTGCTCCCGGTCCTTGGCGGAATACTGCTTCTCCTCAACATTAGGGACCGCCGACCTTTTGGATGGCTGTTCGCAAGCGGGTCGCTTTTCGGCCTCGGGGTCTTAATGAAGCAGCCTGCAATTTTCTTCGCGCTATTTGGAGCGACCTATATCGTCTCCAACAATCTTCTCCGTCGATTACGCCTTGAAAAAATTCTTCTGCGAACCCTGGTTTTCAGCGCCGGTGTAATTCTTCCGCTGGGAATTACTTGCCTGCTTCTTTGGCGCATCGGCGTGTTCGACAGGTTCTGGTTTTGGACAATCGATTACGCGCGTCAATATGGCAGCCTGGTTCCGTTCAGCCAGGCGCCGCGATATTTCTTCTACAGTGCAAAGGAAGTGATTGTGGCCGGTTGGCCGATCTGGACACTGGCAGGAATCGGACTCGTTGCCGGTTTGTTGAAGCGGCAAACACGTCCTATCGCAGCTTTTCTACTGGGCTTCCTATTCTTCTCTACATTGGCACTATGCGCAGGATTCTTTTTTCGACTGCACTATTTCATTCTGGTGCTTCCGGCGGTCGCGCTGCTCGCGGGCGTTGGCGTCGGCAGATTGTCGGATCTGAGCGTAGATCGATTGGTGGTAGTCCGATTTATTCCCATCTTGATTCTGGGATTTGCTCTGGTCTGGCCGATTCTCGCGGAAAGAAAGTTCTTTTTCGAAGCCTCGCCGGCCGACGCTTCTCGAATGATTTATCCAGAGGCTCCCTTCGTAGAATCCATCAGGGTTGCAGAATATCTGCGAGAACATACAACCCGAAATGACACGATCGCCGTGCTCGGTTCCGAGCCCCAAATTTACTTTTATTCCGACCGACATTCCGCAACCGGCTACATTTACACTTACGGCCTGATGGAAACCCAAAAGTATGCCAACCAAATGCAGCAGGAAATGATTCGAGAGATTGAACGCGCCCGTCCCAAATTTCTCATCTCCGTGGTGACACCAGATTCCTGGCTGCAACGGCCGGAATCTGAGCGGTTGATTTTCACCTGGGCCAATGAATATGCGGCGCAAAGCTATGTTGTTGCGGGTTTCGTGAACATGGTGGCACCAGGCAAAACAGATTATTATTTTGATAACGTACCACAATCGGTGCCACGGCTTGGAAAATACATTTTGATCTACCAGAGGAAGTCCTAAAGAAATGACGAAGCTAGAGTGCACCCCGTTTTTATTTGGGTTTCGTTCGTCATTTGTCATTTCTTGAAAATGGGGACAACGGTGAAGCACTGCTGGCTATCCGTGGGCATCTGTCTTTCTCTCGCGGTGCTTACCTGGATTGTTTTCGGACAAACGCTCTGGCACGACTTCATTAATTACGATGATCCTCATTACGTTTATGAGAACACGAAAATAACAGGTGGTCTTAGCATCAGCGGTATTGCCTGGGCATTCAGTCATGTTCACTCCCTGAACTGGCATCCGCTGACAACCATTTCGCACATGCTCGACTGCCAGCTGTATGGGTTGAAGGCAGGATGGCATCATTTTACGAACGTCCTCCTCCATACCCTGGTGGCGATGCTCCTTTTTCTTGGGCTGCAACAGATGACCGGAGCGGTTTGGCGAAGCGCGTTTGTTGCGGCGGTGTTCGCAATTCATCCGTTGCGTGTAGAATCGGTTGCCTGGATTGCAGAACGAAAGGATGTGCTCAGCGGTGTCTTCTTCATGCTAACACTGCTGGCCTACCTCTACTATGTGCGCGTACCTCGGGTCGGAGGTTATCTGCTTGTGGTATTCCTGTTCGCCTGTGGACTGATGTGTAAGCCGATGCTCGTAACATTGCCGTTTCTGCTCTTGCTTCTGGACTACTGGCCTCTCGACAGAATTAAAGGTCAATTGTGGAAACGCGTCGCGGAGAAAATCCCGTTGATCGCGCTGTCGGCTGTTTCAAGTGTCATTACGTTTCTTGTTCAGAAAGGGGCGGTCGGCCAGACCGAGGAATTGCCGATATTGGAACGAATCAACAACGCGATAGTCAGCTATGTCTTTTACATCTGGCAAATGCTCTGGCCGGTGAACCTCGCGGTGTTCTACCCGCATCCGGAGAACCGACTACCGCTTTGGGAAATCGTCTCTTGTTTCCTCCTTCTAATTTGCATCACGGTGACAGCCATCGCTGTGCGAAAACAGCGACCGTACCTGCTTACGGGTTGGTTATGGTATCTGGGAATGCTTGTCCCGGTGATCGGACTGGTGCAAGTCGGATGGCAGGGCCGGGCTGATCGATACACGTACTTACCACAAATTGGCCTATACATAGCGGCCACCTGGGCAGTGACCAACTTGATTGCTTCGTATCGACATCAACGTGCAACTTTGAGCACTATTGCAATACTTGTCATCGCCGCTTTGAGCTCTTGCGCATGGGTTCAGACGTCGTACTGGCGCGATAGCGAAACATTATTCAAGCATGCCCTTGCCGTAACCACAAACAATGATGTGGCTGAAAATAATCTCGGGATCGTCTTTTTGGGGCAAGGTAAGCTGGACGAAGCTATCTCGCTCTTGCAATCAGCCGTGGATCTTCGGCCGGACAACAGCCCTGCCCATGAGAACCTTGCCAAGGCACTACTTCAAAAGGGCCAGGTAGCCGACGCGCTGACTCACTACCGCAAATTACTCGACCTACAACCCGACAACATGGAGGTCCACAATATCGTGGGCACCGTTTTTGTTCAGCAAGGCCGTGTGCAGGAAGGCGTCGAAGAGTGGCAGAAGGTGTTGTCGGTTGAACCCGACAATGGAAACGCGATGAGCAACCTCGCCTGGGTATTTGCCGCGTCACCAGACCAGTCGATTCGAAATGGCGCCAAAGCGGTCCAACTGGCAGAGCAAGCCGTACGCATCTCGGGAGGCAGAATCGCAATACTCTTCCGCACGTTAGCGGCGGCATACGCAGAGAATGGCCGGTTCTCGGAAGCAATCCAGACTGCGCAGCGGGGGATCAACTTGGCCAATAGCCAGGGAAACCCTGGTTTGGCTACTGAACTCCAGGGCAACATTGCACTTTACCAGGAACGGCAACCGCTCCGGGACTCGAGCCTAACAAATGCCAGCTCGTCACCGCATAGCGAATAAGGAGAAACGTCAACGGAACCGCCGACTACGTGAATTACCACGCGGCGTTCACAGGCGCAGTATAACTGTCGGTATATACCTGCTCCTTACCGGGCTTAGTCTGGCCGTATTCAGTCAGACAATTCATTACAACTTTGTTAATTTCGACGACGATATATACGTCTACAACGCCCCGGCTATTCGGGCCGGTCCGACACTAAAAGGGATAGCAGCCGTTTTTACCAGTCCGCACGCGGGCAACTGGCATCCGTTAACAACCTTTTCACATATGTTGGATTGTGGACTATACGGCTTAAACGCTGGCGGTCATCATGTTACGAACGTGGTGTTGCATACCATCGCCGCGCTCCTGCTGTTTCGTGTGCTGCGGCAGATGACCGGCGCATTTTGGAAGAGTGCCATTGTCGCTGCACTATTTGCCGTTCACCCGCTGCACGTCGAGTCGGTCGCATGGGTGAGCGAGCGAAAAGACGTTTTGAGCGCAGTTTTCTTTTTCCTTATGCTGGACGCATACGTTCGTTACGCACGGGCGGCGTCGATAACGCGCTATCTCGTGGTGACCGCCCTGTTCGTGGCAGGACTTATGTCCAAGCCCATGCTGGTAACCGCCCCGATTGTTCTTCTCCTTTTGGATTACTGGCCGCTCCGTCGTTTTGAGCAAATCTCCTCCACAAGAGGGAAAACGAAAATCCTGCAGTCAGACAATCAAAGGCGCATCATACGACGGCTTTTTCTGGAAAAGATTCCCTTGCTCATCTTTTCCGCCGGCGCCGGTATCGTCACATTTGTGCTGCAAAAGCGCGCCGTTGGCGCGCTGCCTCCGTTGCCGTTTCTCTGGCGGGCAGAGAATGCAGTCACGAGTTACGTTGTTTACGTCTGGAAAACATTGTGGCCGACGCGCCTCGCCGTTTTTTATCCTCATCCAAATGATACTTTGGCAACTTGGCAGGTTGTTCTCACGATTGCATTCCTCCTCGCCATCACTTTTGCGGCAATCGTTTGGCGAGATAAGCGACCTTATCTGTTTACCGGTTGGTTCTGGTACCTTGTTATGCTGGTTCCAGTGATTGGGCTTGTTCAGGTTGGTGAACAAGGCCATGCCGACCGTTATACCTACCTTCCTTCTATCGGTTTGTTTCTGATCGCAGTTTGGGCTGCTGGCGACGTAGCAGCAGTGGGTCAGGTCAGATTATGGCGTAGTGTAGCTACCGCAGGCACCGTAGTGATCGTCGCCGCCCTGGCATGCACGGCCTTCGCTCAAACTTGGTACTGGCGAAACAGCGAGACGCTTTGGACACATGCTCTCGCCGTCACAACTGACAACGATTTTGCCCACAATAATCTCGGCTACCTCTGCATTGACCGCGGTGAACTGGACAAAGCGATGTCACATTTTGAGGCCGCATCGAAAATCAGGTCCGGTAAGCTAGACCCTCATTACAAAATGGGTACCGCGTTTGTAGAAATGAATCTCGGAGACGCTCTGGCGAGAAAAGGGCAACCCGATGAAGCGATGGCCCACTTCGAACAAGCGATAAACCTGCAACCCGATTACGCAGAAGCCTACTACAATCGTGGAAATGTTCTTTATGCAAAGGGGAGGATCGACGAAGCAATGGCTGACTTTGAGAAGGCCCTTCAAATACAACCCAACGACGCGGATGCTCATACCGGCCTTGGTAACGCGCTTCTGCGCAAAGGTGCCCTGAAGGAGGCGATCGCGCACTACAGCCAGGCAGCGGCGTTAGCGCCCGAAGATCCGCATTCTCGTAGCAACCTTGCCTGGCTGCTGTCAACATCAAGTGATGCCTCGATCCGGGACGGCGCAAAGGCGGTCGAACTAGCACAGCAGGCGGTATCCGTCTCAGGTGGTAGAGAACCCCTTTTTTTTCGGACGCTCGCCGCCGCCTACGCGGAAACCGGCCGTTTCTCTGACGCCATCGCGGTGATACAACAAGGTGAAGCCATTGCCAACCTACAGGGGAAAACCAGTCTGGCGAATCTTCTCGAAGAAGACGTTTTGCTCTATCGCCAACAGGTTCCGCTTCGACGAACATCTGCCGGCGATTGACTCACAGCGTTGTACGGCTCGCGATAAAGAGTCGGGCACATGAGGTCATCTCGCCTCTTTATGGTACGGTAAACCGCGGTCGTAAAGCGAGATTTCGTCCCGGAGAGCACTGGACAAGGTGGAGTTCCCCTGGATCTGCGCCGCTTGCAATGCCTCTTCAGCAGTTTTCTTAGCCTCAACAAAGCGGCCGGTCTCCGCGTATGCCGCAGCGAGGACACGTAACACAATCGCGTGATTTTCGCTCCGAGAGCTTTCAGATTCTGCGCGTTCGGCTAAGAGGACGGCCTCTGATCCATTTCGAAGCGATGGGTCGGCAGCTGTCGCAAGCAGCCATGCAAGATTGCTCTGGGCAGTCATGTTATCGGGCGCAATCCGAAGCACATCCCTGTACTGAGCAATTGCATCTCGGACGCGACCTTTGGCAAGAAACACGCTTCCAAGATTTGCGCGAGCGTCCGCATTGTCCGGGTTCAACTCGAGGACTTTTTGGTAATGAGCCATCGCCTCATCCGTCCGGCCTGTTCGAAGCAAGACGGTCGCAAGATTGTACTGAGCCTCAACCTGATTTGGTGATACGGCGAGGCAGCCTGAGTAATAAGCGATAGCACCATCTAAATCACCGTTGGAAAGAAGCGCACTTGCCAGATTGCAGGAGGCATCGGCGTAATCTCCTCGGATTGCGAGCGCCTTCCGATAATGAACAATGGCCTCATCTACACGCCCGCTCGCAAAAAGCGCAGCGCCAAGGTTGTTGTGTGCTTCTGCATCAGCAGGATTTATTTCCAGTGCTTTCTCATAATGAGTAATAGCTTCGTCGACCTGGCCCTTTTGTACAAGAAGCCGGCCTAGATTGTAATGCGCTTCTGCATAACCTGGCCACAGCTCAACCGCCTCGCGATAATGACTAATCGCCCCATCAGTGTCGCCCTGTTCGTTAAGAGTGATGCCCAAATTGTAATGAGCCATCCAGCAACCGGGATTCCTTGTCAGCGTCGCTGTATACAGGGTGACAAGATTGTAGTAAACGGCAGTTTGTCGCCATGTCAGAACAACAAGCAACAGAAGGCACGTTCCCGCGGTTGCCAGAAGTAGAAGCGATTTCGATCTAACTGCGGCGATGTTACCAGAAAATTGTAGGGCGTCTGTGTCAGACGCCAAGCGGAATGGCGTTTCACCGAAACGCCCTACAGCAGTTACGATGCCTGCGCCGGCTAATGCCAGCGGTCCCATGCTCGCCAGATATTGAAAATGATCGCTCACAAACGAGTAGCGAAAGAAATAGACGCTGAAAAATCCAAGCACGGGGAACAGCGAAACCACATAGTATGTCGCGGCAAAGAATACGGCGCGGCTCCATTTTGCGCGGTTCAACCACAAGGCAAGCAACCCACCTAATGCCGCGAGGAGCGGCAGATAAGCCGTTGCCTGGGACGAATCAATCTCCCACCGCGGATAGATGAAAATGAGCGGATGCGGCCATATCAGCTTCGCCAGGTAAAACCATATCGCGCGCCCCGCGATGATAAGCCGATCCGGCCAGGTCTGCGCCCACTCAGCGCCAATTGCGCCAGCGTGGAACTTCTGTTCCAAAATCGTCCAGACGCTGGCGAGCGCGGAGATTAACACGAACGGCGCAAGCGCCGCAATATCACGCCATTGAATCCGTCGTGTTCGCCACCATATGCAGAGGGCAAGTACCACAGGCAGCATGACCACGGAAGGCTTGCTAAGGGTCGCAAGGATGAAGAAGACTAGAGACGAAGCAAAGAGCAAGGAGCGGTCGTTTCCAATCTGCCGCAGGGGGGGTCTAGGGTCCAGCCTTCCTTGGATTGCTGCATCCTGGATTCGTGGTGTGCTGGAAAGCTTTCGAGGTCGCTCGTCCCATTTCAAAAAACAGAAGATCGACAAGAGATAAAAGAAGCCCGATTGCGTGTTTTTAAGCTCGGTTACCCAGGCGACTGATTGGACCATCACCGGATGCAAAGCCCATAGCGCCGCGCCCAGCCAAGCGCCGCGAACATTTAGTTGTCGCAAGACCTGCCAAAGCAAGACAGCTGATCCGGCGTGCAAAAGCACATTCAGAAGATGGTATGGCCACGGCGAGAGGCCGACGAACTTATGCACAGTCCAAAAAGTCGTAAGGACCAGCGGGTAATAGACCGCGCGCGCGCTGGTCCAAACTTCTTTCAACCCCAGCGGACCAACAATACAGGGGTTTCTAGTCAGGTGCGATTCGTCGTCCCAAATGAAGCCGGCGTTAAAGACTCGAGCGTAGGAGACAAGAACGAGGGCGATTAGAAGGAACGCCCAAAGCCATTCTCTTTGCCGCGACAATCTCTGTAAGTCTGGCGGTCCGCTAACAATGGCCGGCGTAGTGGGCATCGTCATTAGCTAATGCTTTAGGTCATTTCGAGTGCAGTAAGGCGGTCGACAAGCCTCTCAGCTTATCACTTTCATGAGACGTTAGCACGAAGATCAACCAGTGTGAGTTCGAGCGACACAGACTCAAGGGTCCACGCAACGCCACAGCAATCGGGAAAGATCATCTGCCGTAATTTGATTCACCTAATGGCGTGCGCTACACATGCTCGATCTAGTCTGCGGAATGGCAAAGCGCATTTCCACCCTGTCAACAGCCTCAAAGCGCCTAGTAGCGATTGGGATTTGCGCTGTCCTTGCCGCGATCACGTGGTTGGTTTTCGGCCAAACCCTGGGACATCCATTCGTCAGCTTCGACGACCCACAGTACGTCTATGGGAATAGAGACGTCGCCGCAGGGCTGTCGCTGGGAGGGATCGCTTGGGGCTTTACCCACATAATAGCCGGTAACTGGCACCCCATCACGACCATTTCGCACATGTTGGATTGCCAGCTGTACGGGCTAAACGCTAGCGGGCATCATTTCACCAATGTTCTTTTGCACACGATAGCCGTCATCCTCCTGTTTCTAGCGTTGCAGCAAATGACTGGGAGCTTGTGGCGAAGCGGTTTTGTTGCAGCGCTGTTCGCAATTCATCCCTTGCACGTGGAATCGGTGGCGTGGATCTCCGAGCGGAAGGACGTGTTGAGTGCGGTGTTTTTCATGCTGACCCTCGGTGCCTACATACGCTATGTCCGCGCCCTCTCACTCGCAGCCTACCTGCTCGTCCTGCTCATGTTCGCTCTCGGTCTGATGTCGAAACCGATGCTGGTGACCCTTCCATTCGTTCTTCTGCTGTTAGATTACTGGCCCCTCAGCAGAATCAGAGCTCCCGGATTTGCAAAGGGGAGGGGGAAACCGATGATCAGAAGTCAGTGGCCGATCGTCAGCCGCCTCATAACGGAAAAAATTCCTTTGTTAGCACTGTCTGCTGTTTCGTCCGTACTAACTTGGCTGACACACCTCCAAAGTGTGGGAAGTAAGAATCAGTTGCCATTCACATGGCGATTCAACAATGCTGTTGTCAGCTATGTGACCTACATCTGGCAGATGTTCTGGCCCGTCCGCCTGGCAGCTTTCTATCCTCACCCCAATGATCAGCTGGCTCTCTGGCAGGTTCTTTTGGCAATTGCATTTCTCATTGCAATCACCCTGCTCGCAATTCATTGGCGGAAAGAACGACCGTATGTTTTCACCGGCTGGTTTTGGTATGTGGGAATGCTTGTTCCGGTGATTGGGCTCGTGCAGGTCGGCGAACAAGCGCGCGCGGATCGGTATACTTACCTGCCGCAAATCGGTTTGTATGTCGTTATCGCTTGGGGCATTCCAGACCTGATACGGTCCATAACGCGTCGTGAACGCAACCGAAGCCGCGGGTACGCGCTGCTCTTCGCCGCGACGTCTGCAATGATCGTCATCTTGTTGAGCTGGCGTGCGTTTGTGCAAACGTCGTATTGGAAAAATAGCGAAGTGCTCTGGAACCACGCGTTGGCTGTCACGGGTGACAACGACGTGGCGCATAACAATCTCGGTAATGTGTTCTTGCAACGCCGCGAATTGGACAGCGCGCGCTCGCACTTCGAGACCGCATTGAAGATTCGCGCTCGCACCGCTGCCCCTTATTACAACTTTGGTGGCGCACTCATCGAGAATAGTCTTGCCGCTATTCTCGACCAAAGAGGCCTCATCAATGAATCGATCAGCCATTATGACAAGGCAATCAGCATGCGACCTGATTATGGCGATCCTTATCTCAACCTTGGCAACCTTCTGTTTCGGCAGGGCCGAATCGACGATGCGATGGCCCAATGGGAGAAGGCGCTTGGGACACAGCCACACGACGCAGCTTTTCATGCCCTGCTGGGCGACGCGTTTCTACGAGCAGGATCACAGAAGGTTGCGATCGCGGAGTACGAGCGTGCAGCGCAGATGTCCGCGCAGGACCCGCTGGGCCGTAACAATTTGGCCTGGCTCCTCGCGACCTCTCCTGATGCTTCAATTCGCGATGGAAATCGGGCAATCGAGCTCGCGAAAGAGGCTGTCCGACTCTCCCGCGGCAAAGATCCCAATTACCTCCGAACCCTGGCCGCTGCTTACGCTGAAGCTGGCCATTTCGGTGAGGCGAAAGAAACTGCTCGGCAGGCATTGCAAGCAGCCGAGAGGCGGAGCAACTCCGCTTTGGCCAACGCGCTTCGGGATGAAATCGCACTTTATGAGCTCGGCCTGCCGTATCACAAGTAAAGCCAGGTGAGCGTTCAACGAGCGGGCGATTTCTTAACCGCCCTCGCTACGAAAACTGACGAGGCATTGTCCAGGGGATATATTTGCGTCGATCTCGAGACTTCTATCCGATCACTGGCAAACAACATCGCGGAACGGTGTCCGCACACTCAGAAAAGCAAAACGGCCGGGCCCGTAACGAGCCCGGCCGCTGTGAATTTATACTAGCTGATTCTTAGAATCTCTTCTTTAGTCCGACGTACCAGAATCGGCCTTTGATAGTGGTCAACGACTCGTCATAGCCGTTTTCAAAGTTACCAGCCACAAACGGTGGATCGAAGTCGCCAACGTTCTGCAGACCAAGGGTAATCGTGGTATTATTAAGCCACCATTGCCAGTTGCTGCAGCCATACTCGGCCGTGGACACTGGGACGACATTCTTTTCCTTGCCATCCTTCATTTTCACGTTCTTGCCACCATCCTTGGCATAGCCAGGCACCTCCGCCACGGGCGCCGGGTAGTTAAACGTATAGTTCAGGATCAGGTCGAGTGTGGTCCAAGAAGCGACTTTCCGCGCATGCGCACCGTCAAAGCCAGCAGTTCCATTTGCGATAGTGTCCGGATTTGCCGGGACCGTTCTCGGCGTTTGCTGCTTAGGCGTTCCGCCGTCGTAAGTGCCTACCAAGCTGACATTGTCATCTTGGTACTGGGAAATCCAGTGAACAACTGCTCCAACATCCAGACCACCCAACCACGTGTCAGCCGGACCATCGTAGAAGATACTGAAGTTGGCCCGATTTCTCGGCAGCGAACTGGTCAGTGTGAATGATGTCGGTAGGAATTCGCCAGCGATACCGAAACGCTTGGTACCGGGAGCAGGCTGAAGCTCAGCCCGAGACAACCACGTGCCGTTGACTGTAGTGGTTATTCTACCCCAATCTCCGTGGCCGAAGATCGTTGAATCCATGATATAGATCGCTTCGTAGTCGAGACCTTCGAAAATCGCACCCGAAATGTTTTGGTTCGGGTCGAGCACGAGTGTGACTGGCCCCGGCTCCCCAGCCGGGTCGGTACCAGCACTACGGGTTACCTGCGTCCCGTTGGGGTTTGTAATGACTGACGCGCCGTTTGGCGGCCGAGTAGATTGGATAATAAACTGTGCACCTAGCGTCGAGACGATGCTGCGCAGGTCGATGTGCCACCAATCAGCGCTTACTGTCAAACCCTTGATCCATTTCGGGCTGTACACGGCTCCGAAGGTCCATTCATACGCAGTTTCCGGCTGCAGGAAGGGATTTCCGCTGATGCGTTCCTCAACCTGCGGCTCAGTCTGTGAAGAGAACGGATCGACTACCAGCGGGAAGTTCTGCGACCCAGCAGGATTGAGCTCGAGCACTGTCGGCGCGTGAAACGCTTCGGTGTAACTACCACGCAGGGTCACCGCTCCGATATACTTCGGATCCACCGGCTGCCAACGTACCGATACTTTCGGCTTCTGCGCGTTGTATGTAGTATGCGCTGACGGGAACGACGTACTTAGCACTGGCGTAGTGTTCTGGCTGAACCACTGCTCGCGC
>DASSFL010000072.1:0-5752 GCA_035694525.1 Candidatus Udaeobacter sp.
ACGCTTCTCGCTCTGGCGATGGCGGTGTGGGCAGCCGATCAATCCGCGGGAAACAAATCCGAGGAACCCGATTCATTCGACGTCGAGCCGCCAATATTGAAGCAAGACCTCTCGGACGAGCCATTGCCGAACGGCGATATGTCACGTTTGGAAAAGCAATTGGAACGCGCAAGACAAAATGCTTCAGGCGCGGAACGTCTCTATAAAATTGGTGTACTTGCGAAAGCGGAAGTGGAGCAGCGGTTGCTGAAGGTTGTCCGCTGCGAATCGGATCTGGCAAACGCGCGTGTCGCTCGCGCAAAAGAGGAACTTGCCGAAAAGGAGTCTCAACTCGCGACTGGTGAAATTACCAGAGACGAACTGGAGTCAATGAAAACAGCGCTGGCGCAATTAACCGAAGCCGCGCAAGCAGCCGCGGCGAAACGTGAGCGCGCCGAGCTCGAGGCCGCAGAAGCAAACTTACGCCGACAGCAAAAGCTTCTTAAGCTCGGCGTCGGACAAAAATCCGACGTCACTCACGCCGAAGAAAAACTCGCCGAGCTCAAAGCGGACAAAAAGTGAGAATTGTAAGGCGTTTCTGCGAAACGCTGATTTAATTGGGCCATGCGTCTGGCACAGACGCCCTACAATTCGGCTTTGAGTTCGATATTGGGCGTTGGGCGTTTTCTGAATCTAATACCCTGCCGCCATTCCGTCTTTGCGTGATTCGCTTGCACCAACATAGACGCGCTGGCCGTCGTGCATTTCGACTTTGATCGCCTGATAACCGCCGTAACCGCCGACGTCGAAACGCACATCGTGTCCCTTCTTGCGCAATTCGCGCACAGTCTCGTACGGAATACTGCTTTCGACTTCAACGTAGCCGCCTGATTCAGTCAATTTTTCTCCCGTCGGTTCGTTATCGCCTTCGTGCTGCCAGCGCGACGCGTCGCCGGCTTCCTGCACGTTTAAACCGAAATCGATCTGGTTTGTGAGCACCTGCACGTGACCCTGCGGTTGCATCCCGCCGCCCATAACACCGAATGCTTCCCACGGTTTACCATCTTTCATGACGAAGCCGGGGATAATAGTGTGAAAGGGACGTTTCCCCGACGCGTAAACGTTCGCATGAGCGGGATCCATCGAAAAAAGCTCGCCGCGATCCTGAAACATGAATCCGAGTCCGGGCACCACAATGCCGCTGCCCATGCCGCGATAATTACTTTGGATAAGTGAGACCATGTTGCCTTCATCATCGGCGGTACACATGTAGATAGTGTCGCCGTCATCGATGACTGAACTGGAGCCGAACCGCCCCCGGACCGAAGTATCGGCAGAGCGGCGCGGAGGCGCGCCGACTCCATCTTCCGGATTGCCCGCCTCGACCTTCCTGGCCGCGTGATTTGGGTCGATTAGCTTGCGACGTTCGGCCGAGTATTCTTTTGAAATTAAACTGGTGAGCGGAACCTTTGCAAATGCTGGATCGGCATAAAACTTCGCCCGATCGGCCCAGGCGATCTTCTTCGCTTCGATCATAGTATGCAACGTCTCCGGTGAATTGCGTCCCATGGCGCGCAGATCGAATCCTTCGAGGATGTTCAATATTTGGAGGGCCGCGATGCCCTGGCCGTTTGGTGGAAGCTCGAAGACATCGTAATCGCGATAATTCGTTGAGACTGGCTCGACCCAGGTCGATGTATGCTTCTCGAAATCGGCTTTCCGCAAAAAGCCGCCATTCGCCCGCATGAATGCGTCGATCTTGTCTGCGATCTCACCCTTGTAAAACGCGTCGCGACCTTTTTCGCCAATCAGTCGCAAGGTTTTCGCCAGGGCCGGATTCTTGAAAATATCGCCCTTGGCGGGGGTTCGCCCTTTTCCGTCGAGTGTGTAAGTCTCGAAAAAAGCGCCGGGCAATCCCTTGTATAACCGCGGACCAAACGCCCAATAATAGGCGATCAATTCGGTGACCGGAAAACCCTGTTCTGCATACTGAACGGCAGGCGCGAGGTCGTCGCTGAGTTTCAGTTTGCCGAATCTTTTGTGCAGCTCCGCCCAGGCATCCACTGTTCCGGGTACGCTAATCGGCAACATGCCTACCGGTGGAATTGTTTCACGGTGCAGTTTCGCCAGTTCGGCCTTCATCTGGTCATAACTCAAACCGAGCGGTGACCGTCCGCTGCCGTTGATTCCGTAGAGTTTATTTTCCTTAGCGCTATAAACGATTGCGAAAAGATCGCCGCCAACCCCGTTGGAGACAGGCTCCATCAAACCGAGCGTTGCGTTTGAAGCGATCGCCGCATCTACGGCGCTGCCACCGCGTTTCAAAATATCGATGCCCACTTGCGTGGCCGCGGGCACGCTTGTGCAGACCATTCCATGACGTGCCAGCACTTCCGATCGCGTGGCGAAATTCTTTCCGGTGATGCGATCGATCTGAGCGTTAAGCCGGAGACCGACAATCAACAAAGCGAACAACCCAAAACTGAGCTTAAGCCAGCGCACCAGCCACATTAATGCCTTCTATTTTAAAGAGTGCACTTGAATTTTAATCTGCCGATTATATTTGATTGCTCACCACCAAATGAAGATTTCGTCCGACGACAAAAAAGCGATCAGCCTCATTCTTATCTGTCTGGGAGTTCTGTCCTTTGTGATCGGCATCGCTGGTCATTTGAAAGCGGGTTTTCAATCGCGCGCTGAGATTACGACGATAGGCTTCGTCGCTGCGGCGATTTTCGCGGGATTGGGCATCCTTGTGTTTCTGTTTTCGTTTACGAAAAAACAGAGTTAAGGCGAGACTGCTGAGTCCGGACCGCGGATTACGCATTTAGCACGGCACGGTCCGGCCCTAAAAAAGTGGCGGCGATCCTCCCCAGATCGCCGCCGTCCCCCCACCGCTCTGAACAACGAAGTTATTGCTGCATTGCGTCGTGAAGCTCCTTGTGGGCGTTCATCATGTCCTGATGCGCCTTCTGGACGGCATCCAGCTTCTTCTGCTGATCAGCCGTTAGCAGCGGCCTGATCTGCGACAGCGAGCTGTCGATGACTCCTTTTGCTTTCTGCATCGCCTCCTGATGAATGGCGGCGAGCTGCGGTTTGGCCGCATCGAGAATCGGCTGAACCTTTGTCTGTTGATCAGAAGTCAGGTCCAACTGCTTGGTGATTCCCTGAAGGCCGAACGCGTGCCCGTGCCCACCAGGGCCGGCTTGAGCCTGCACGACAACAAAGCCCCCAAGCGCAATCGCGCCGGCGGCTACAACCGCTAATATGTTTCTTTTCATGGTTTGTTTCATTTTGTCTCCGCGAAGTATTCTTTCGCTTCTTCAGGTAATGACCGGCAGGCAATCTGGGCGGTTACAATTTTTTCTTGTGTTCGCGCGTACAACGGCTTTTTCCTGCGACAAGCGCTTGGCACAAGCGCTTCTACACCCAAAATTGTAACCAAAGCTCCCCGGTAGCGGTCATTGCTACTAGTGTGGATGCGCTCTCGATTACATGGATGATACTGACGCAAGTGCGCTTGTTCATGCTGCGCTCCGGCATGACGATGAGGCGACTCGCGCATTGGTGCGACAACTCTATCCGCTCGTGGCCAAAATCGTCCGCGCTCATCGCTCGCATCGAACGGATGAAGAAGACCTTTGCCAAATGATTTTCATCAAAGTATTCCAGAAACTATCGCAATTTTCCGGAAAGGTGCCGCTGGAGCACTGGGTCTCACGCATCGCAGTCAACACTTGCCTGAACCAGATTCAGTGGGAGAAAATACGGCCCGAGCTTCGTCACGCCGATTTAAGCGTGGAAGAGCAAGCCGTGATTGAGAATCTGAAAACCTCCGCTGACGAGCTGGCGCCGGACCAGCGTTTCGCCTCGCGCCAACTGGTCGAACATCTTCTCGCTGTGCTCAAACCAGTCGAACGGCTGGCCATCGATCTGCTATACTTACAAGGACGTTCGGTTGAAGAGATCCGTAAAATTACCGGCTGGAGCGCAGCGCTCGTTAAAGTACGGGCGTTTCGAGCGCGACAAAAAATGAAAGAATGCCTCGCCCGGATTTCGGCAAAGGAAGGAGCATGAAAGATCACGAAATCGATCGGTTGTTGCGATCAGCCGCGAAGACGGGCGATGAAACTCCGGCTGAAATGCCGTTCGGATTCGATACTCGCGTGGTCGCGCTTTGGCGTGCCTTGGGTGTGAAGCCAAATGGCATCGCTTCACTGCTCCGGCGCGTGGCGCTCTTGTCGGCCGCGGTGATTGCCATTTCGACGTTGGCGGCCGTTCGCGAGATCAAACAGAGCCGGGAACAGTCCAACGACTTCGCGAACGAGTTTGCCATCGCGGACACCGCCATTCAGGATGAGTTTTCACAATGAACGGGGCGTTAAAGTGGAAACTTATTGCCGGATTTGTTCTTGTATTCGTCGCTGGTGGAATCGCAGGCGCTGCTTTGGGGGGATTTTACGCTCGGCACCTTTTCTTTGACGTTCACCGTCCAGGACGAGTCGGCGACAGAATGAAAGAGCGCCTTCGCACGGAGCTTAGACTGACACCTGAACAGGTCGCAAAAGTTTCGCCAATTGTCGATAAAACGGCTGCGCAGCTCCGGGAGATACGGCGTGACACCGGCCGGCGCGTCCATGGGATCATGGTGGAGGCGCACAAGGAGATCGCGGTCAATCTTACCGACGAACAACGGCAAAAACTTCAACAAATCGAAGAGCGACACCGGCGGGGGCGCCATCGTCACGGCTCGCGCGAATTCGCGCCCGAATCACCATCGGCGACGCCGTAGGCATGTCGAGAGCGCCAGCTCTGCGACGCCGATCGCATTCTCTGGGCGCAGCCACTCAGGCTCGCAAGCTCTCCCCATCGATTTAAATCCGCAGCGTGTCAGAAGCGCAATCCGTTCTGGAAAAAAATCCGTTCGCGCTCGACGTCTGCACCGCGGCTAATGAAAAGATCGCGCAGTTCCGGAGTGTAGTAATCGCCGCTATAGAGAGGATTCAGCCCAAAGAAAATCTTCCCACCCGGGGCGAGGTGTTGCCCCAAATCGCCCAGGAAAAAATCCCATTCCGCTGTTCCCCAGCGTTCCTTCGTCGGGTGATAAAGATAGAAATTCGTCGAAAACGCTGTGATCCAATCGAATTTTTGACCAAGGTCGGGCAGTGGTTCAAACGCGCTGATCCTCCAAACTACGCGCGGAACTCGGAAAAGCTCGAGCAGTTCGGTAAAAAGAGCGACGTGCTCGATGTCCAAGCCCAGAACGGAATGGCCGAGGTTCCTGGAGATGAACAAGAAAAATCCTCCGCCGCAACCGAGATCGAGCACGCGTTTCGGCTCTGAACGATGGAGTTTCAAATCCTGCGCGCGTTCCCGATTTAATCGCAACCACGGCTCGATGTTTGCGTATTTGGCGTATCCAGCAGTGGAATTCGCATAACGCTGCTGAATTTCTCGGACGCGTGCCGTATCGATTTTCGCCAGCATCGGTCGAAGCGGAACGCGAAAAATCGAGCGTTGTGCTCTGCGCCAGCCGCGCCGGTAAGTCAGAGGATTGGTAAATTTGAGAATTTTTCGGGAAAGTTTCATTTAAAAAAATCGATCAACTGTAGGGCAACCGCTCCGGTTGCCAACCATAGCGAAAGCAGGCGATACGCCTGCCCTACAATTTCTCCATGATTTCGCGAAGAAGCCCCGGGCCCCGATAAACGAATCCGGTGTAAAGCTGAACAAGCTGTGCGCCGGCCTCGAATTTTTCCCGGGCAGATTCTGC